>NZ_JBFHHB010000018.1:0-22180 GCF_041597215.1 Actinotalea sp. | reverse complement strand
GGCTCGAGGTCCCCGAGGTGCTGCTCTCCGGGCACCACGCGAGGATCGCGCGCTGGCGCCGTGACCAGGCGCTGACCCGTACCGCGCTCCGTCGCCCCGATCTCGTGGCGGTGCTCGACGCCGACGCGTTGGACCGCCGCGACCGCGAGGTGCTGGACGCGATATCAGTCGCCGAGGAGCACGAGGCCGAGTAGGAGCCGAGCGCCGGCCGGTCCCTCGCGTCGTGACCGGTGCCCGGACTGTGGCAGACTGGTCGGTCGGTGTGCATCGGCTGCGTCTCTGCCACAGGGGAGACGACCTAGCCACACGAGGCACCCGACCTCATGACCAACCGGCGGCCGTCCGCGGCCCGCCCGATACTGCCGTGACCTGTGTGCAGGGCAAAGGAGAGATATGCACATCCTCGATTCCGTCGACGCGGCCTCGCTGCGCGACGACGTCCCCGACTTCCGCCCCGGCGACACCCTCAAGGTGAACGTCAAGGTCGTCGAGGGAACCCGCTCCCGTGTCCAGGCCTTCCAGGGCGTCGTGATCCGTCGCTCCGGTGGCGGCATCCGCGAGACCTTCACCGTCCGGAAGATCAGCTTCGGCGTCGGCGTCGAGCGCACCTTCCCGGTGCACTCCCCGTCGCTCGAGTCGATCGAGGTCATCACCCGCGGTGACGTCCGCCGCGCCAAGCTCTACTACCTGCGCAAGCTGCGGGGCAAGAAGGCGAAGATCAAGGAGAAGCGCGAGACCCCGGCCGCTCGCTGAGCGAGCCGCTCCCGGACTCCAGCCGCACGGGCGGTCACCCCACGGGGTGGCCGCCCGTCGGCGTGCCCGGGCAGCGAGCCACCGGGATCCCCGGGCGCGGAACGCTGCCGGGCTCCCGGCGTCGGCGTGGCAGAGTGTGCGCGTGACCTCCCCGCACCGCCACGCCGCGCCCCAGCACTCCGCGGCTCGCACGGGAGGCGGCTGGGGAGCCGTGCTGCGCGAGACGGGGATCATCCTCGTCAGCGCGATCGTGCTCTCGCTGGTCATCAAGACCTTCTTCGCGCAGGCGTTCTACATCCCCAGCGGGTCGATGGAGAACACGCTGCTCGTGGGCGACCGGGTCATGGTCACCAAGCTCGCCCCTGGTCCCCTCTCGGTGAACCGCGGGGACATCGTCGTCTTCAAGGACCCGGGTGGCTGGCTCGATCCCGTGACGCCTGCTCCGCAGACCCCCGCGCAGCAGGTGATCTCGTCGACGCTCACGTTCATCGGGCTGCTCCCGCAGGACTCGGGCGAGCACCTGATCAAGCGGGTGATCGGGGTGGCGGGCGATCACGTCGAGTGCTGCGACGAGCAGGGTCGCCTCATGATCAACGGCGTCTCCGTCGACGAGCCGTACATCGCCGAGGGCTCGGTGCCGAGCCAGGTCGAGTTCGACGTCGTCGTCCCCGAGGGCTCGGTGTGGGTCATGGGGGACAACCGCGGGAACTCCGAGGACTCGCGCTTCCACCAGGGCAACCCGGGCGGGGGGAGCGTGCCGGTGGACGACATCGTCGGGGTCGCCTTCGTGACGGTGTGGCCGGCGGATCGCCTGGGCCTGCTGCGCAACCCCGGCACCACCTTCGAGGCCGTGCCCTCCGCCGGGTCGTGAGCACCCTGCGTCGCCCTGACCTGAGAGTGGAGAGATCCCTCCTGCGGGAGGGGGCTCGGGTCGTGGTCGGGATGGACGAGGTCGGCCGCGGGGCACTTGCGGGTCCGGTCAGTGTCGGCGCGGTCGCCGTGGACCTGAGCACAGGGGCGTGCCCGCCGGGGGTCGCCGACTCCAAGCTGCTCCGGCCGGCCGCCCGTGAGGCGCTCCTCCCGTCCCTCGCGCGCTGGGGGCTGGCACGGGCCGTCGGTCATGCCTCGGCCGCGGAGATCGACGAGCACGGGATCGTCGGCGCGCTCCGCCTCGCCGGTGGCCGGGCCATGGCCGCCCTGGAGATCGAGGTCGACGTCGTCCTTCTCGACGGATCGCACGACTGGTTGAGCGCGCCGCGCCGCCCCGCGCGGCCGATGACGCTCCTGGACCTCCTCGACGACGACAGCGCTCCGCACGGGCCCGCGTCGGCAGCCGAGACGGTGCCCGAGGTCAGGACGATGGTCCGCGCCGACCAGCGCTGCTCCTCGGTCGCGGCGGCGAGCATCCTGGCCAAGTGCGAGCGCGACGCGCTGATGGTCGCGCACGACGCGGCGTTCCCGGCCTTCGGCTGGGCGGGGACCAAGGGCTACGGGGCGCCCGACCACCTCGCCGCGCTCGCGGTCCACGGCCCGAGCGTCCTGCACCGGGTGAGCTGGCGGCTGCCGGGGTGCGAGCCGGGAGTCGCGGTGGGACCTGCCGGGTCCGGAGGCGACGCGCGATCCGCTCCTCCCGATGGTCCATGATGGTCCGGTGAGCGCTGAGGACCTGGAGAACTACGAGACCGAGATGGAGCTCGCGCTCTACCGCGAGTACCGGGACGTGGTGAACCTGTTCGCCTACGTCGTGGAGACCGAGCGGCGCTTCTACCTCGCCAACCAGGTGGACCTGCAGGTGCGCTCGGCGGCAGGGGAGGTCTACTTCGAGCTCACGCTCGCCGACGCCTGGGTGTGGGACGTGTACCGCTCGGCGCGCTTCGTGCGGGCCGTCCGGGTCGTGACCTTCAAGGACGTCAACGTCGAGGAGCTCGCCAAGGCGGACCTGGACGTCCCGGACGGTGGCACCTTCCGCCGGTGACGCGGTCGGTCGCGCGCCGACGGGCGCCGTCCTGGACCTGACCCCCGCCCGGGCGCACTGACCTGCTCCCGCCCACAGGGCCGGCCCCGGCACCTGTCCACAGATGTCCCGGTCCCGGAGGGACCCTCGGCCGGGTCTGCCGGACGGTGGTCGGCGGAGGTGGTCCCATGAGGGCGAAGGACGCAGTGGGCAGGTACGGCGAGGACGTCGCCGCGGCACACCTGAGCGCTGCGGGCTGGCAGCTCCTGGACCGCAACTGGCGCGGCACCCGCGGCGAGCTCGACATCCTCGCGCTCGACGGGCGCGTCCTGGTGGCCGTGGAGGTCAAGACGCGTTCGGGGGAAGGCTTCGGCCACCCGGCCGAGGCCGTGACCCCGCTCAAGCTCGCCAGGATCCGGCGGCTGACCGGTGAGTGGCTGGCGACGCACGACCTCCGTCCGTCCGGGGTGCGGATCGACGTGATCGCGGTGCGGACCGCTCGTGCGGGCTCGGCGAGCGTCGAGCACCTGGTGGGCGTCTCGTGAGCGGTCTGGGGCGCACCAAGGGGGTCGCCCTGCTCGGAGCGAGCGGGCATCTCATCGAGGTCGAGGCGCACCTGGCGGCCTCCGTCCCCAGCTTCGCGCTGGTCGGGCTGCCGGACGCCTCCCTCGCGGAGGCACGGGACCGGGTGCGCGCCGCGATCCACTCGACGGGGATCGCCTGGCCGCAGCGGAGGATCACGGTCAACCTCTCCCCGGCGAGCCTGCCGAAGTCCGGGTCCGGCTTCGACCTCGCGATCGCCGTCGCCACCCTTGCGGGCGCCGGTGTCGTCAGCCCGGCGGCTGCCGCCCCGGTGGTCCACCTCGGAGAGCTCGGCCTGGACGGTCGCCTGCACCCGGTGCGCGGCGTGCTGCCGGCCGTGCTGGCGGCTGCGGAGGCCGGATGCGAGCGGGTCGTGGTCCCGTCGGCGAACGCGACCGAGGCCCAGCTGATCCCCGGGGTCGAGGTGCTCGGGGCGACCTGCCTCGCCGAGGTGCTCGCTGCGTACGGGGCCGACGTCGAGATCCCCGTGGTGCCAGAGGTCCCCGTCCCGGCCCGTACGGGACCCGCCCCCGTGGCGGACCTGGCCGAGGTGCTCGGCCAGCGGACCGCGCGCTGGGCCTTGGAGGTCGCAGCCGCGGGAGGGCACCACCTGTTCCTCGTCGGTCCGCCGGGCACGGGCAAGACGATGCTCGCCTCCCGTCTGCCCTCCCTGCTTCCGGACCTGAGCGATGCGGACGCGGTGGAGGTCACCGCCATCCACTCGATCGCCGGGACCTTCGACCCCGGGCGGGGACTGGTGCGACGGCCACCGTTCGAGGACCCGCACCACACCGCCACGCCCGCTTCCGTCGTCGGCGGCGGGTCGGGCATGCCGAGGCCCGGCGCAGCCTCCCGGGCCCACCGGGGCGTGCTGTTCATGGACGAGGCCCCGGAGTTCTCCTCCGCCGTGCTGCAGACCCTGAGGCAGCCTCTCGAGCGCGGCGAGCTGGTCCTGCATCGCGCGGCGGGTGCCGCGCGCTACCCGGCCCGGTTCCAGCTCGTGATGGCCGCCAACCCGTGCCCGTGCGGGCGAGGCTGGGGCAAGGGGCTCGAGTGCACCTGCACGCCGCTGGCCCGTCGCCGGTACTTCTCCCGCATCTCCGGGCCGCTGCTCGACCGGGTCGACCTCCAGGTCGAGGTCCTTCCCCCGACGCGGACGGACCGGGCGGGGGGTGCGGGGGAGTCGAGCGGGGTGGTGGCCGCTCGCGTCGCCGAGGCGCGGTCCCGCGCGGCCGCGCGGTGGGCGGGGACCCCCTGGCGCACGAACGCCGAGGTCCCGGGGGCGAGCCTTCGTGCGCTGGGCGTACCCGGGCAGGCGGAGATCGAGCGCGCGCTGGACCGCGGGCTGCTCAGTCTGCGGGGCGCCGACCGGGTGCTGCGCGTCGCCTGGACCCTCGCGGACCTCGCCGGCTCGGCGGCCCCGACCCGGGACCAGGTCGGCCAGGCCCTTGCGCTGCGCACCCGGACGGCCGGGGCATGAGCGCGATCCGGGGGACGGGCGGGGACCTCGCAGCGCGGGACCGAGTCGCGCGGGCGGGCTGGAGCCGCGTCGCCGAACCGGGCGATCCCGTCGCCGCCGCCGTGATCGACGCGCTGGGGGCGGTCGAGGCGTGGGAGTGGCTGCAGGAGGCTGCCCGGTGCGAGGGCTCCCTCCTCGTGCCTGTCTCCGGGCTCTCGACCGGTGCGTCGGCGCGGTTGGCCCGCTCGGTGGGCGGCTGGTCCACCCGGCTGGGATCGGCCGACCCGCACCGAGACCTGGCGCACCTCGAGGCTCTCGGAGGGACCCTCCTGGTCCCGGGTGACGAGCGGTGGCCGGAGGCCCTCGGTGACCTCGGGCCGGCGGCACCCTGGTGCCTGTGGGTCGTCGGTGGCCACGACCTCCGCACCATGACCTCGACGGCGGTCTCCGTCATCGGGGCGCGCGCGGCGAGCGGCTACGGGGAGCACGTGACGGCGCAGCTGGCCGGCGGTCTCGCCGATGCGGGACGCACGGTCGTCTCGGGCGGCGCGTTCGGGATCGACGCCGCAGCGCACCGGGCGGCGCTCGCCTCGCAGGGGTGCACGGTCGCGGTCCTCGCCGGAGGTCTCGACCGCCCGTACCCGGTCGGCAACGCCCGTCTCCTGTCCGCCGTCGCGCAGGCCGGGGCTCTCGTCTCGGAGGTCCCGCCCGGTTCGGCTCCGACGAGGTCGCGCTTCCTGCTGCGCAACCGGCTCATCGCCGCCCTCTCGCGGGCCACGGTCGTCGTGGAGGCGGCCTGGCGCTCGGGGGCGTTGAGCACGGCGGGGCACGCGGCCGCGCTGCTCCGCCCCGTCGGAGCGGTCCCCGGGCCGGTCACCGCTGCGACCTCTGCCGGGTGCCACCGCCTGCTCCGCGACGGGCGTGCGGTCTGCGTCACGGACGTGGCGGAGGTGCTCGAGCTCGTGGGCCCGCTCGAGGTGACCTCCGGCCCCGAGGACCTCGTCCTGCTCGATGGCGAGGCGCGTCGGGTCCTGGATGCCCTCCCGGTGCGTCACGGCTGCACCCCCGCGTACCTGACACGCCCGGCGGGCCTCGCGCTGCCCGAGGTCCTTGCCTGTCTCGGTACGCTCGAGAGCACCGGTCACGCCCGCCAGGACGGTGGGCGCTGGTCGCGGACGAGGCGAGGAACGGGGGCGCATGACGATGAGCTCGTCCCACGCGCCTCGGAGCCGTCTCCCTGAGGACGTGCGTGACTTCACCCTGCCGTGCCTTGTGACCTGGGCTGTGACAGGGCACGGTAGTCAGCGTGCGAGCAACGGGCGCGGAGGCGCGGGCGACGACGGCGGCGCCGGTCATGCCTGAGCGCACCACGGCGGACGAGGCGCTCGGGCGGTTCGTCATGCACCTGACCGCGGCCCGCGGTCTCTCGCCGCACACGGTTCGTGCGTACACGGGCGACGTCCGTCACCTGCTCGCCTTCGCCCGCCGACGTGGCGTGGACTGGGACGAGGTCGACCTGGGTCTCCTGCGCGGCTGGCTCGCGACGATGGTCGGCGCGCGGCTGTCGCGTGCCACGCTCGCCCGGCGGGGCGCCGCGGTGCGTGCCTTCTACGGGTGGGCCACGACCGAGGGACTCCTCGCGAGCGACCCGGCGGTCCGGCTCGTCACCGCCCAGCCCGGGACCACCCTCCCGACCGCTCTCGGTCTGGGGCATGCGCGGCTGCTGGTCGAGACCGCACGCGAGAACGCGCGGGCCGGCGATCCGCTCGCCCTGCGCGACTGGGCAGCGGTCGAGCTCCTGTACGCGACGGGGGTCCGGGTCGCCGAGCTCGTCGGCCTCGACGTGGACGACGTCGACCTGGGTACTCGCCTCGCCCGGGTGCTGGGCAAGGGGTCGAAGGAGAGGGTCGTCCCGTTCGGCGGACCGGCCGCCGACGCCGTCGACTCCTGGTTGCGGGCGGGGCGGCCCGTGCTGGCGACATCCGCCTCGGGTCCAGCGCTCCTCCTCGGGAGTCGCGGGGCGCGGGTCGATCAGCGTCAGATCCGGGCTGCCGTGCATCGAGCGGCGGCACAGGCCGGCGTCGAGGACCTCGCGCCGCACGGTCTGCGGCACACCGCGGCCACGCACCTCGTCGCGGGCGGGTCGGATCTGCGCAGCGTCCAGGAGATCCTCGGTCACGCCAGCCTGGCGACGACCCAGCGGTACACCCACGTCACGGCCGACCGCTTGCGCTCGGCCTACCTCCAAGCCCATCCCCGAGCCTGACAGGAACCACGATGTCGACCGAGGCCAGCCCTGGCCCTCCCGTGGAGCCACCCCTGCGGGGAGCGGCCGCCGAGGCGTGGGCGCGTCCTGGCCGATCGGCCGAGCGGGATGGCCCGTCGGGTACTCGTCATTCCTCCGCGCCACACCGGGACGAGACCGATCCGGACGCCGAGCGCGACATCTGGGACGATCGGCCCATGCGCCACGAGACCTCGACGGGGGAGGGGCCCGAGATGGACCCCACCTCGCCATTGGACGTGCTCGACGGCGAGGTCGCGGACGAGGACGTCGACCTCGACGCCGAGGTCGTCCCCGAAGCCGTCCTCGCTGACGGGAGCGTCTTCGCCGCGGTGACCGTCCCGGAGGTGCGCCCCTTGTGGATCGCCTTCAAGGAGTCGGGTGACCGCGCGGCGAGGGAGGCGCTGATCCTGCACTACGCGCCGCTGGTGAACATGGTCGCCGGCCGGGTCGGAGCCGGGCTGCCGTCATCGGTCGAGCAGTCGGACCTCGTCTCCTACGGGATGTTCGGACTGATCGACGCGATCGAGAAGTTCGAGCTCGATCGCGCGGTGAAGTTCGAGACCTACGCGAGCTCACGGATCCGCGGCGCGATCATCGACGAGCTCCGTGCGATCGACTGGGTCCCGCGTTCGGTCAGGACCAAGGCCCGTGCGGTCGACCGCGCCTTCTCCGAGCTCGAGGGCGAACTGCGCCGTCCGCCCACCGAGCAGGAGGTCGCCACCCGGTTGTCGATGCCGGTCGAGGAGCTGAGGGCGATCTTCACCCAGCTCTCCACGGTGAACGTCGCGGCTCTCGACGAGCTCCTCGGCGCCGGTGGGGAGCGGGGGGACTCGCTCTCCCTCATCGACACGCTGGAGGACCCGGGTGCGGTCGACCCCGCGGGGAACGTGGAGACGCAGGAGACGAAGGTCCTCCTGGCGCGAGCGATCGAACGGCTCGGGGAACGGGACAAGATCGTCCTCGTCCTCTACTACTACGAGAACATGACCCTCGCCGAGATCGGGCGGGTGCTCGGGGTCACCGAGTCACGGATCTCGCAGATGCACACCGCGGCGATGCTCCGGCTGCGCACCTTCCTCCAGGAGGGGGACCGGGCCTGAGCGCCCCGGCGAGCAGTACGACGGGATGGCCGGGGAGCAGGCCCAGGGGGTCGAGGTAGTCCGATCCGCGCCGTACCCCCCAGTGCAGACAGCCGCTGCAGTGCGCGGCCTCGTCGGAGACGTGGCCCAGCGGCGTCCCGGTCTCGACCCGGTCGCCGAGGGCGACGGTCGCCGTCACCGGTTCGAGGCTCGAGCGCAGCCCGTCCTGGTGCTGCACGGTCACCACGCCCCGACCAGCGACGGATCCGACGAAGCTCACCACCCCGCCCCTGGGGGAGGCCACCGGGGCTCCCACCCCCGTGAGCAGGTCCACCCCGCGGTGACCGGGTCCCCAGCGCACGGCAGGGGCGGCGAAGAGACCGGCCACAGGTCCGTCAGCGGGCAGCGCCCACGGGTCGTCGTCCCGCGCGTCGTCGACCGACGTGCGGGGAGACCAGGCGCCGGCCGAGGCAGGCGGGAGGACGAGCGCGGCGAGGGCGAGCGACCCGACCAGGAGGGCGAGGCGGCGAGGAGTGCGCATCGCCCGAGGGTGCCGCCCTCCGGGACACCCCGGGTTCCGGGGTCGGCCCAGCGGTGGACGCAGCCGATCGCACCGCGCTCGGGAGGGCGTCCACGTCGGGTAGGATGATCGCCGCACCCGGTCCGCCGGGTGACATCGCGTGCCTGTCTCCCGCCATCAGCCGGTCCTCCGGCCGGCGGGTGCGTGTCGGCAGCGGTCCGGCCCCTCGGGGTCCGGCGCCGGCCACGCAGGGCACCAGGGGCGTCCGGCCATCCGGTCGGCGCCGACAACCCGGATCCGGGGCGCGCCACGGCGCCGCCCCGCCACTTGCGCGGCCCCCGCTGGGGTCGCGCCGGAAGGACGTGCCATGGCCGTCGTGACCATGCGCCAGCTGCTCGAGAGCGGTGTCCACTTCGGGCACCAGACCCGCCGCTGGAACCCCAAGATGAAGCGCTTCATCTTCACCGAGCGCAACGGCATCTACATCGTCGACCTCCAGCAGTCGCTGGGCTACATCGACCGTGCCTATGAGTTCGTCAAGGAGACCGTCGCCCACGGCGGCACCATCCTCTTCGTCGGAACCAAGAAGCAGGCGCAGGAGCCCGTGGCCGAGCAGGCCGCCCGCGTGGGGATGCCCTACGTCAACCAGCGCTGGCTCGGTGGCATGCTCACCAACTTCCAGACGGTCAACAAGCGGCTCCAGCGCCTCAAGGAGCTCGAGGAGATCGACTTCGACGACGTCGCCGCGAGCGCCTTCACCAAGAAGGAGCTCCTGATCATGCGTCGCGAGCGTGACAAGCTCTCGAAGACGCTCGGTGGGATCCGGGACATGTCCCGCGTGCCGTCCGCGGTGTGGATCGTCGACACCAACAAGGAGCACCTGGCCGTCGACGAGGCGCGCAAGCTCGGCATCCCGGTCGTCGCGATCCTCGACACCAACTGCGACCCGGACATGGTCGACTACCAGATCCCCGGCAACGACGACGCCATCCGCGCCGTCGCGCTGCTGACCCGGGTCATCGCCGACGCCGCCGCGGAGGGCCTCATCGCCCGTCACGCCGGCAAGTCGGGGACCACCGAGGAGGCGGCGGCTGCCGCCGAGCCGCTTGCCGAGTGGGAGCGCGAGCTCCTCGCCGGCGCCGAGACGGCTGCTCCGGCCGCCGAGGTCGTCGCCGAGGCCCCTGCTGCCGAGGCTGTCGAGGCCCCCGCTGCTGAGGCCGTCGAGGCTCCCGTCGCCGAGGCCGTTGCCGAGGCTCCCGTCGCCGAGGCTGCCGCCGAGGTCGTCGAGGCTCCGGTCGCCGAGGCGCCCGCCGCCGAGACCGACCCCGCGGTCTGAGCCCAGGCCACTTCACCGACAGACAAGGGACAGGACTCATGGCGAACTACACCGCCGCTGACATCAAGGCCCTGCGCGAGCGCACGGGCGCCGGGATGCTCGACGTCAAGAAGGCTCTCGACGAGGCAGACGGCAACGCCGAGAAGGCGCTGGAGATCATCCGCGTCAAGGGACTCAAGGGCGTGAGCAAGCGCGAGGGCCGATCGGCCTCCGACGGCCTCGTCGCCGCTCACGTCGCGGACGACGCGGCAGGTCAGACGGGTGTGCTCATCGAGCTCAACTCCGAGACCGACTTCGTGGCGAAGAACACCACCTTCGTCGCCCTCGCGGAGAAGGTCCTCGCGGCTGCTGTCGCCGCCGGCACCGATGACGTCGAGGCAGTTCTCGCGTCGCAGGTCGACGGCCGTTCCGTCGCGGACCTCATCACCGAGTCCGCAGCGACGCTCGGCGAGAAGCTCGTGCTGCGTCGGGTCGCTCGCGTGACGGCTCCGGTCGTCAGCGTCTACCTGCACAAGGTCAACAAGGACCTGCCTCCGCAGGTCGGCGTCCTCGTGGGCACCGACGCCGCGGGCGCCGCAGCCGGCAAGGACGTCGCGATGCACATCGCCGCGTTCTCGCCGACCTACCTGAGCCGTGAGGACGTCCCCGCCGAGACGGTCGCCGACGAGCGCCGCATCGCCGAGGAGACCGCCCGCAACGAGGGCAAGCCCGACGCGGCGATCACCAAGATCGCCGAGGGTCGCCTCAACGGCTTCTTCAAGGAGAACGTCCTGGTCGACCAGGCGTTCGCCAAGGACCCGAAGACGACGGTCGGCAAGGTCGTTGCCGCGACCGGCGGCGCCGTGACCGCGTTCGCGCGGTTCCGCGTCGGAGCCTGATCCCCACGGCGGCGGCCCTGCGGGGCCGCCGCCGGCAGGACCGGTGCGCGGTACGTGCACCGGACGACGAGGCGAGGAGCACCCGTGGAGCAGGTCTCGGTCGGACAGCAGGTCGACGCGTCAGGACGCGTGCGTCGGGTCCTGCTCAAGCTCTCGGGTGAGACCTTCGGCGGCGGCGGTGTCGGTGTCGACACGGTCGTGGTGCGTCGCGTCGCGGCCGAGATCGCGGAGGCCGTCGCCTCAGGGGTCCAGGTCGCGATCGTCGTGGGCGGGGGCAACTTCTTCCGCGGGGCCGAGCTCTCGCAGAACGGCATGGACCGCGCCCGCGCGGACTACATGGGCATGCTCGGCACGGTGATGAACTGCCTCGCCCTGCAGGACTTCCTCGAGCAGTCCGGGGTCAGCACGCGGGTCCAGACGGCGATCGCCATGGGCCAGGTCGCCGAGCCGTACATCCCGCTGCGCGCGATCCGGCACCTCGAGAAGGGCCGCGTGGTCATCTTCGGGGCCGGCGCAGGGATGCCGTTCTTCTCGACCGACACCGTCTGCGTGCAGCGCGCCCTCGAGACCCACTGCGACGAGGTCCTCATGGGCAAGAACGGGGTCGACGGCGTCTACGACGACGACCCCCGCCGCAATCCCGGTGCGAGCAAGTTCGAGCACCTCAGCTACACCCAGGCCCTCGTCGAGGGGCTCGAGGTCATGGACGCGACGGCACTGAGCATGTGCCGGGACAACGACGTCGTGATGCGGGTCTTCGGGATGGGCGACCCGGGAAACGTCACGAAGGCCCTCCTGGGTGAGAAGATCGGAACCCTGCTCACCGCAGACGCGGTGTGAGGGCTCAGCGAAACACGACGAAGGAGCACCGGTGATCGACGAGACCCTCCTCGAGGCCGAGGAGAAGATGGGCAAGGCCGTCGAGGTGGCCAAGGAGGACTTCGCCACCATCCGGACCGGTCGGGCCAACGCCGCGATGTTCACCAAGGTGACGGTGGACTACTACGGCGCCCCCACCCCCCTGCAGCAGCTCGCGTCCTTCACGACCCCCGAGGCGCGCACGATCCTCATCACGCCGTTCGACGTCAGCGCCCTCGGCAACATCGAGCGGTCCCTCCGGGACTCGGACCTCGGCGTGAACCCGAGCAACGACGGCAAGATCATCCGCATCGTGCTCCCGCAGCTGACGGAGGAGCGTCGCCGCGACTACGTGAAGCTCGCCAAGCACAAGGCCGAGGAGGCCCGCGTCTCGCTGCGCAACATCCGCCGCCGCGCGAAGGACATCCTCGACAAGCTCGCGAAGGACGGCGAGGCGGGCGAGGACGAGGTCGGCCGTGCCGAGAAGGAGCTCGAGGTGCTCACCAAGAAGCACGTCGAGATGGTCGACCAGCTCCTTGCTCACAAGGAGAGCGAGCTGCTCGAGGTCTGATGACCGAGTCAGCCGGCACCGAGCTCGCGCCCACGAGCACCCGCGCGGGACGTGACCTGCCGATCGCCATCGGCGTCGGTCTGGGTCTGCTCGCCGTGGTCGGGGCGTCGCTCGCCTTCCGCAAGGAAGCGTTCATCGCCGTCGTCGCGCTGGCGTGCGGCGCGGCCCTGTGGGAGCTCGCGCACGCCGTGCGCCGGCGCGGGATCAGCCTCCCGCTCGTCCCGCTGCTCGTGGGCACCGTCGGCATCCTCGTCTCGGCGTACACCTCCGGCCCCGAGGCGCTCCTCGTCGCCTTCCTGCTCACCGCGGGGGGAGTCGTCGTGTGGCGGGCCCTGGACGGGTCCGGTCCCGAGGCCCTGCGTGACGCGGCCGCCGCGACGTTCGCGACCGCCTACATCCCGTTCATGGGCGGCTTCGTCGTCCTCATGCTCGCCCAGCCGGACGGGGTGGCACGCGTCGCCCTGTTCGTGCTCCTCTCGGTGGCGAGCGACACCGGCGGGTACATCGCCGGGGTCCTGCTCGGACGCCACCCGCTGGCACCGACCGTCAGCCCGAAGAAGAGCTGGGAGGGCCTCGCCGGATCGCTCGTGCTGGCCTGCGCCGTGGGCGCGGTGGGCATCTGGCTCGCCTTCGACGCGCCGTGGCTGGTCGGGATCGGCCTGGGCGTCGCGGCCGTGCTCACCTCGACCCTCGGGGACCTGTCCGAGTCCCTCCTCAAGCGAGACCTCGAGATGAAGGACATGGGGAGCCTGCTGCCGGGCCACGGTGGCGTCCTCGACCGGATCGACTCGCTCCTGCTGACGGCCCCGTTGGCGTACATCGTGCTGCTCCTGGCGGTACCCGGAACGGCTGGATGAGATGACCGACGCACCCCGACCCCTGCAGCTGACGATGGCGGCCCCCCGCCGCGGCAAGCCACCGCGCCACCTGGCGGACCTCACCGCCGACGAGCTCGCTGCCGCGCTCACCGAGCTCGGGGAGCCCGCCTTCCGGGCCAAGCAGCTGTCCACGCACTACTTCGCCCATCACACCGTCGACGCCGATGCGATGACCGACCTCCCGGCCAGGAGCAGGCAGGCGCTGGTGGAGGGTCTCCTGCCGCCATTGCTCACGCCTGTGCGCGAGCTGCTCGCCGACGGCGGCACGACCGTCAAGTCACTGTGGAAGCTGCACGACGGCGTCAAGGTCGAGTCCGTGCTCATGCGGTACCCCGGTCGCGCCACGCTGTGCGTGTCCAGCCAGGCGGGCTGCGGGATGGCCTGCCCGTTCTGCGCCACGGGTCAGCAGGGCCTGACCCGGAACCTCTCGGCGGGGGAGATCGTCGAGCAGGTGCGCCATGCGGCGGCTGCGCTCGAGGCGGGGTCCGTCGCCGGCGGTCCGGGACGGCTCACGAACCTCGTGTTCATGGGCATGGGTGAGCCCCTGGCCAACTACAAGGCCGTGCTCACCGCGGTGCGCCGGTTCATCGACCCGGCGCCGTACGGGTTCGGGGTCTCGGCCCGGAACGTGACGGTGTCCACGGTCGGCCTCGTCCCTGCCATCGACAAGCTCGCGGCGGAGAAGCTCCCCGTCACGCTCGCCCTGTCCCTGCACGCCCCGGACGACGCCCTCCGCTCGGAGATCGTCCCGATCAACACGCGATGGACCGTCGACGAGGCCCTCGACGCCGCCCGCCGCTACTTCGAGGCGACCGGGCGTCGGGTGAGCATCGAGTACGCCCTGATCCGCGACATGAACGACCACGCGTGGCGCGCGGAGCTCCTCGCCCAGAAGCTCCTGGACCGGGGACGTGGCTGGGTGCACGTCAACCCCATCCCGCTCAACCCGACCCCGGGGTCGATCTGGACCGCGAGCGACCCGAAGGTCGAGGCGACCTTCGTCGACCGGCTCCGGGCGGCCGGCATCCCGACGACGGTGCGGGACACCCGGGGCAGCGACATCGACGGCGCCTGCGGGCAGCTCGCGGCAGAGGAGGCATGATGACCACCATGTTCCGGACCACCGGCCGGTTGTCCATGGGCTACGACCCGGGGCAGGTCGACGAGTTCTTCGTCCATGCACGCCGGGTCTACGAGGGCGAGGTGACGGACGCGATCGACGGCCGGACGGTGCGCCGCGCAGCCTTCGACCTGGTGCGTCACGGATACCAGCCGACGGCGGTCGACGCCGCGCTCGACAGGCTGGAGCACGCGTTCGTCTCCCGGGAGCGGACGGCCTTCGTCGCCACGCACGGGCAGCAGGCCTGGCTCGAGCATCTCGCGGAGCGGGCGCGGACCCTGTACGGGCGACTGGCCAGGCCGGACGGCGAGCGGTTCGCACCGGCGCCCCGGCGCAGCCCCGGGTACGACCCGGACGAGGTCGACGAGGTCTGCCGACGGCTCGTCGACTACTTCGACAACGGCCACGCCCTCTCCTCCGCCGAGATCCGGCAGGTCACCTTCACCCGGCGCAAGGGCCACGACGGCTACGCCGAGGGCCCGGTCGACGCCTTCCTCGAGCGAGCCGTCGAGGTGCTGCTCGGGGTCGAGTGACCTGAGGTCCCGGGGCCGCGGCGCGGCACGACGGCCCCACGCTGCCAGGCCCGGACCGTGCGGACTGCTCCCGGTCACCGCCGGCGCGTTGGCTTGAGCCCTCGTGACCCGCAAGACTGCGCGCATGCCTTCGAGCCAGCACACCCCCCGCACCGTCACCCTGCTCGGCTCGACCGGTTCCATCGGGACCCAGGCGCTCGACGTGGTCCGGGCCCATCCCGACCGCTTCACGGTGACCGGCCTGGCCGCGGGTGGTGCCGACCCCGTCGCGATCGCGGGCCAGGTGCTCGAGACGGGAGCAGGGGCGGTCGCGCTGGCGCGGCCAGAGGCCGCAGCACCCGTCGCGGAGGCGATCGAGGCCGGGGCGCGAGCAGCCGGCAGAGCCGTCCCGGACGTGGAGATCCTCACCGGCGCGCAGGCGGCCACGACGCTCGCCTCCCGGGGGAGCGACGTCGTCCTCAACGGCATCACCGGCTCGGTGGGTCTCGGGCCGACGCTGGCCGCCCTCGGTGCCGGCTCGACGCTCGCCCTGGCGAACAAGGAGTCGCTCGTGGTCGGCGGGGACCTGGTGCGGCGGGCGCAGGTGCGCGACGACCAGATCGTCCCGGTGGACTCCGAGCACTCGGCGATCGCCCAGTGCCTGCGCTCGGGCACGCGCCCCGAGGTGGCTCGGCTCGTGCTGACGGCATCGGGAGGGCCCTTCCGGGGCCGGTCGCGGGCCGAGCTCACCGCGGTGACCGCCGAGCAGGCACTCGCCCACCCGACCTGGTCGATGGGTCCGGTCGTCACGATCAACTCCGCGACGATGGTCAACAAGTGCCTCGAGCTCATCGAGGCGCACCTGCTCTTCGACGTCCCTGTCGACCGGATCGCCGTCGTCGTCCACCCGCAGTCGGTCGTACACTCCATGGTCGAGTTCGTCGACGGTTCGACGATCGCCCAGGCGTCGCCGCCGGACATGCGGCTGCCGATCGCGCTCGGGCTCTCCTGGCCGGAGCGGCTCGACCCGGTGGGCACGCCGTGCGACTGGAGCCGAGCGACCTCGTGGACCTTCGAGCCGCTCGACGAGTCGGTCTTCCGTGCCGTCGCGCTCGCTCGCGCAGCGGTGGCGGCGTCGGCCACCCACCCCGCCGTGCTCAACGCCGCGAACGAGGAGTGCGTCGAGGCCTTCCTCGGGGGTCGGATCGGCTTCCTGGAGATCGTCGAGACCGTCGAGCGCGTGCTCGGGGAGCACGAGGGCACCTCTGCTGCCGGGCTCAGCCTCGAGTCGGTGCTCGAGGCCGAGACCTGGGCCCGGGCCCGCGCCCAGGAGGTCCTGCGCGCCGGGTGAGTCCGGTGCCGCACGGTGGGGGCGCGCCGGTCAGGGAGCCCGCAGGTGCAGCTCGGCGCCGGTGAGTGCTCGTCAGTGCCGTCAGTGCCGTCGGTGCCCGATCGGTGCCCGTCAGTGCCCGATCAGGGGTGCCATGAGCCGGGCCGTCAGGCTCTGGCGTCCCGTGAGGCGTTCCTCGGCATCGGCGACCGACATCGCGGTCAGGCCGGCGTTGACCCCCAGCCACCGCAGCGGCTCGGGCTCCCAGCGAGGGGACCGGTGCCCGACCCACGGCAGTCGGGTGAGGGCGGTCGAGCGACCGAGCAGCAGGTCGGTGAGGGTCCGTCCCGCGAGGTTCGTGGTGGAGAGGCCGTCGCCGACGTAGCCGCCCGCCCAGGCCATCCCGGTCGACGGGTCCAGGCCGACCGAGGCGTTCCAGTCCCGGGAGATGCCCAGGGGCCCGCCCCAGCGGTGCGTCACGGCCGCATCCCCGAGAGCGGGGAGGAGCTCGCGCAGGGTGCGTTCGAGGGCGGCGAAGACGCCGGGCTCCTGGTCGAACTCGCTGCGGATCCCCGAGCGCCAGTGGTAGGGAGCGCCGCGGCCCCCGAAGGCGATCCGACCGTCGGCCGTGCGCTGTCCGTAGATGACCAGGTGGCGCTGGTCGGTGAAGGTCTCGGCCTCGCGCAGCCCCACCTGATCCCAGACGTCCTCGCCGAGCGGCTCGGTCGCGATCATCAGGGAGTAGACGGGGACCACGTCCCGACGGCTGCCCGGGAGCTGGGAGGTCCATGCCTCCGTCGCCCGGACGACCTGGCGGGCGCGGACCGTCCCGACGCTCGTGCGGACCCTGCCCGGCTCCAGCGCCGTCGCGCGGCTGTGCTCCAGGAGGCGGACCCCTCGGGCCTCGAGCACGTCCGCGAGCCCGCGGACGAGCCGGGCGGGCTGGACGCGAGCGCAGTCCGGGTCGTGCACGCCGCCGAGCACCCCGTCGGCACCGAGCCTCGCGCGTGCCTCGGCGGGGTCGAGCAGCACCGGACGGTCCCCCCAGGCCCGTGCCTGCGCCACGTGCTCCCTCGACCGCTCGAGCTGGGGCGGGGTGCGCGCCAGCGTCACCGTCCCGCCCACGGCCAGGTCGCAGTCGATGCCCTCCTGCGAGCAGACCTCCGCGACCTCGCCGACCGTCGCCCGCATCGCCGCTCGCTGCGCGAGGGCAGCGTGCGCACCGTGTCGTCTGGCGAGGGCGCTCGCACCCTGCGGGAAGAGCGCGGAGAGCCACCCGCCGTTGCGGCCGCTCGCGCCGAAGCCGATGCGTTCCGCCTCGAGCACGACGATGTCGAGCGAGGGATCGGCACGGGACAGGTAGTACGCGGTCCACAGCCCGGTCAGCCCACCGCCGACGATCGCGACGTCTGCTGTCGTCTGGCCCGTCAACCGTGCCCGGTCCGGGGCCTCGCCGAGCTGGTCCTCCCAGAGGGAGACCGTCACAGGCGTGCCCAGCCCTCCGTGAGGACCGCACGCAGGATCTGCTCCATCTCGGCGAACTCGGCCGGCCCGCAGGTCAGCGGGGGAGCGAGCTGGACGACCGGGTCCCCCCTGTCGTCGGCGCGGCAGTAGAGCCCTGCCGCCAGGAGCGCGGGGGAGAGGAAGTCGCGCAGCAGGTGCTCGCTCTCGGCGTCGTCGAAGGTCTCCCTGGTGGCCTTGTCCTTGACGAGCTCGATCCCGTAGAAGTAGCCGTCCCCGCGCACGTCCCCGACGATCGGCAGGTCGAGCAGCTGCTCGAGCGACCTCCGGAAGAGCGGGGCGTTCGTGCGGACGTGCTCGTTGAGCCGCTCCCGCTCGAAGATGTCCAGGTTCTCCATCGCCACGGCGGCGGAGACCGGGTGACCGCCGAAGGTGTAGCCGTGGTAGAAGGTCGTCGTCCCGTGCTTGAACGGCTCGAAGATCCGGTCCGAGACGAGGCAGGCCCCGATGGGGGAGTAGCCGGAGGTCATGCCCTTGGCGCAGGTGATCATGTCGGGCACGTAGCCGTAGTCGTTGCAGGCGAACATGTCGCCGATCCGGCCGAACGCGCAGATCGTCTCGTCCGAGACGAGCAGGACGTCATGGGCGTCGCAGATCTCCCGGACGCGCTCGAAGTACCCGGGGGGAGGAGGGAAGCACCCGCCGGAGTTCTGCACGGGCTCGAGGAAGACGGCAGCGACGGTGTCGGCGCCCTCGAAGAGGATCGCCTCCTCGATGCGGTCCGCCGCCCAGCGTCCGAAGGCCTTGGGATCGTCGCGCAGCTCCTCGGGGGCCCGGTAGAGGTTGGTGTTGGGCACCTTGTGCGCACCGGGCACGAGGGGCTCGAACGGTGCCTTCATCCCGGGGATCCCGGTGATCGACAGGGCGCCCTGGGGGGTGCCGTGGTACGCGACGGCGCGCGAGATCACCTTGTGCTTGCCCGGCTGCCCCTGGAGCTTCCAGAACTGCTTGGCCAGCTTCCACGCCGTCTCGACGGCCTCGCCGCCGCCGGTGGTGAAGAAGACCCGGTTGAGGTCCCCCGGGGCGTGCGAGGCGAGCCGTTCGGCGAGGTCGATCGCCTGCGGATGGGCGTAGGACCAGAGCGGGAAGAACGCGAGCTCCTTCGCCTGGGCGGCGGCGCGCTCGGCGAGCTCGGTGCGGCCGTGGCCGACCTGGACGGTGAAGAGCCCGGAGAGCCCGTCGATGTACCGCTTGCCGCGGGAGTCCCACACGTGGTGGCCCTCGCCCCGGACGATGATCGGGACCTCGCCCCGCTCCCACGTCGACTGCCGGGTCATATGACCCCACAGGTGGTCCCGTGCAGCCTGCCCCCGCGGCGTACCTGCGGGAGTCGTGCCGGCCTGGTCGGTGGTGCTCATCGGGTTCCCCAGTTGTAGAGCTGCTTGGTGAGCGACAGGTAGACGAACGTCTCAGTGGTCAGGACGCCCGGTTGCGTGCGGATCTGGTCGTTGAGCACGGCCAGCAGGTGGTCGTCGTCCTCGCACACGATCTCGGCGAGCACGTCGAACCCTCCGGCCGTGATGACGACGTAGTCGACCTCCGGCATCGCGGCGAGGGCGTCGGCGAGGACGCGCAGGTTCCCCTCCGCCTTGATCCCGATCATGGCCTGGCGGGTGAAGCCCACCTGGAGCGGGTCGGTCACCGCGACGATCTGCACGACACCCGCCTCGACCAGGCGCTGGACGCGCTGGCGGACAGCGGCCTCGGAGAGGCCGACGGCCTTGCCGATCGTCGCGTAGGCGCGTCGGCCGTCCTCCTGGAGCTGCTCGATGATGGCCTTGGACGTCGCGTCCAAGGTGATGGCGGCGGGCTTGCCGGGCGCTGACATGCGCAGATCGTCCCCCGAGAGTCGACCAGGATGCAAGTGATTTCGTCGTTTGACTTCCCCGGAACTGTTGAATCCGGGGTATCGAGCGACGTCAGGTGCCGATCTCGCTGTTCGACGCGCGAATCGTGCGCTACCGTCGTGGCTCTGAGTCTCGCGATCGCTCCCGAGTCGATCGCGACCGAACGGCCCGTCAGGCACCGTCCCCGTGGAGGTCTCCGTGTCCGCAACCCCTGAGCTCCAGAACATCGTCGGGGGCGTCCCGACGCCGACCGCCGCCGGTCGCCGCAGCGAGGTGATCGACCCGACGACGGGGCAGGCCTACACCACGGCCCCGGTCTCGGAGTCCGCGGATGTCGACGCCGCCGTGGCCGCCGCCGCTGCCGCGTTCCCCGGCTGGCGCGACACCACCCCTGCCGAGCGGCAGCTCGCCATGCTCCGTCTCGCCGACGCCGTCGAGGCGCGTGCCGAGGAGTTCGTCGCGGCCGAGTCGCGCAACACCGGCAAGCCGCTCAGCCTCACCGCCAGCGACGAGGTCCCGCCCTGCGTCGACCAGCTTCGGTTCTTCGCCGGCGCCGCACGCATCCTCGAGGGGGCGAGTGCCGGGGAGTACATGGCCGGTCACACCTCGTGGATCCGGCGGGAGCCCGTCGGGGTCGTCGGCCAGGTCACGCCCTGGAACTACCCCCTGATGATGGGCATCTGGAAGATCGCCCCGGCGATCGCCGCAGGCAACGCCGTGGTGCTCAAGCCTTCGGACACGACCCCCGCATCCTCCGTGCTGCTCGCGGAGGTCGCCGCGGAGATCCTGCCCCCCGGGGTGCTCAACGTCATCTGCGGGGACCGGGAGACCGGCCGAGCGCTCGTCGAGCACCCGACGCCCGCGATGGTCTCGATCACCGGCTCCGTCCGTGCGGGGATGGAGGTCGCCGGCTCCGCCGCGCGCGACGTCAAGCGCGTCCACCTCGAGCTCGGTGGCAAGGCCCCGGTCGTCGTCTTCGCCGACGCCGACCTCGCCGCGGCAGCGGAAGGGATCGCCGCAGCCGGGTACTACAACGCCGGTCAGGACTGCACCGCGGCCACCCGGGTGCTCGTGCACGCCTCCGTGCACGCGGACTTCGTGGCGGCGCTCGCCGAGCAGGCGGCCGGCACCCGCACGGGCCGTCCCGACGAGGACGTGGCCTACGGCCCGGTGAACAACGTCAACCAGCTCGAGCGCGTCACCGGCTTCCTCGACAGGCTCCCCTCGCACGCCCGGGTGCTCGCCGGGGGGAACCGGCAGGGCGATGTCGGCTACTTCCTCGAGGCCACCGTCGTGGACGGTCTGCGGCAGGACGACGAGGCGATCCAGCAGGAGATCTTCGGGCCGGTCATCACGGTGCAGACCTTCACCGACGAGGCCGAGGCGATCGCGATGGCCAACGACGTCCAGTACGGACTGGCGAGCTCGGTGTGGACGAGCGATCACGGCACGGCGCTGCGGATGTCGCGGGCGCTGGACTTCGGCGTGGTGTGGATCAACACCCACATCCCCTTCGTCGCGGAGATGCCGCACGGCGGGTTCAAGCACTCGGGCTACGGCAAGGACCTGTCCATGTACGGCTTCGAGGACTACACCAGGATCAAGCACGTCATGAGTGCCTTCTGAGGTCGACCGTGCCGATGGCCCAATCGGCATGTCATGTTCCGCGCAGGTTTCGATTTCGTTGCCGTATGGCGGATCCGGTACGGATTCGCTTGTCTCTGACCCCTCATGCTGGCACGATCCACGCCAACAGCTCCCCCAACCGGAGGCCATCGTGACCCGTCCTTCCCTTCCCGCAGACCCCACGATCCGCGCACTCGTCCAGGCACAGCGGGGCGTCTCGAGACGCTCGGTGCTCGCGGGTGGCGCAGGCATTGCCGGAATGGGTGCCCTGCTGGCGGCCTGCGGGACCGGGGGGACGTCCAGCCCCGGGACCTCCGGCACCGGGGCGACGGACCTGTCGGACACCGAGAAGGTCGTCGACTGGGCGAACTGGACGCTGTACCTGGACTACGACGACAGCACCAGGACGTACCCCACGCTCGAGGCCTTCACCGCCCAGACGGGGATCACGGTCAACTACGTCGAGGACATCGAGGACAACGACTCGTACTTCGGCAAGGTCCAGGGACAGCTCGCCAACGGCCAGGACATCGGTCAGGACATCGTCACCCTCACCGACTGGATGGCCTCGCGCCTCATCCGCCTCGGGTACACCCAGGAGCTCGACCTGGCGAACATCCCGAACTCCGCGAACCTGCTCCCCGACCTGAAGGACGTCTCCTTCGACCCGGGCCGCAAGCACTCGCTGACCTGGCAGTCCGGCTTCGGCGGGCTCGCCTGGAGCAAGTCGGCCGTCCCCAACGGCCTGCGCACCGTCTCCGACCTGTGGGCCCCCGAGCTCGCCGGCCGGGTCGAGGTCCTCTCGGAGATGCGCGACACCGTCGGCCTGATCATGCTCGACCAGGGCGTCGACGTCTCCAGCGACTCCTGGGGCGACGACGAGTTCGAGGCGGCTCTCGACGTGCTCCGGACGTACATCGAGAACGGACACATCCGCCAGGTCAAGGGCAACTCCTACGCGGAGGACCTCATCAGCGGGGACGCGCTCGCCGTGATCGGGTGGTCCGGGGACATCACCGTCCTCAACTTCGAGAACGGCGACGGCTGGGAGTTCGCCCTTCCCGAGGCC
>NZ_JBFHHB010000017.1:0-23781 GCF_041597215.1 Actinotalea sp. | reverse complement strand
GCTCGACCGTGGGGAGTGGTTCATGACCCCGCAGACGGTCAACGCCTACTACAACCCCGGGATGAACGAGATCGTCTTCCCCGCCGCGATCCTCCAGCCGCCGTTCTTCGACGCCGAGGCGGACGACGCCGTGAACTACGGGGCGATCGGCGCCGTCATCGGTCACGAGATCGGGCACGGCTTCGACGACCAGGGATCCAAGTACGACGGGGCCGGCCGGCTCGCGGACTGGTGGACGGCCGAGGACCGCGCCGAGTTCGAGAAGCGCACCTCGGCGCTGATCGCCCAGTACGAGGCCTACAGCCCCGCGCAGCTCGACGACTCCGCCCATGTCAACGGAGCGCTGACGATCGGCGAGAACATCGGGGACCTCGGCGGGCTGACGATCGCGATCAAGGCCTACCGGATCGCGCTCGGGGGTCCGCTGGAGACCGCTCCGGTCATCGACGGGCTCACCGGCCTGCAGCGGCTCTTCCTCGGCTACGCGGCCGCGTGGCAGTCCAAGGGGCGCGACGAGGAGATGCTGCGCCGGCTCGCCACGGACCCGCACTCGCCCGCCGAGTTCCGCGCCAACGGGGTCGTGCGCAACGTCGACGAGTTCTACCCGGCCTTCGGGGTCACCCCGAGCGACGCCCTGTACCTCGACCCGGCCGAGCGCGTCCGGATCTGGTGAGGCTCTGCACCTGACCCGCGCCGGCGGGTGCGCCCTGCGCGCGCCTGCCGGTGGGGGCCGTGCTCAGAAGAGGGTGTAGCCGCCACGGGCGACGGAGAACCCGGCACCGCTCGGGTTGTGCCGGCAGGTGGCGCCGTTCGTCGAGGAGTGGCACGTCATCTCACCGACGGTGCTCGCCTGGCCGTACTCCAGGGTGATCGTGCCCGCCGGGGCCCGCTGCGGTTCGCCGACGACGCAGGCCAGGGCGGCCTCCTCGCCCGCGGTGACCTGGAGCACGTTGCCGACGGTGCCGTCGCAGCCCTCCGGCACGGCCGGCGGCGTGAACGTGTACTGCAGGATCGTGCAGGCGGCGGTGGTCTCGGTCATCGAGCACCAGATGTTGCCGCTCGGCAGGACGAACGAGGTCAGCGTCTCGGCGTCCGTCGGGGCCGTGGGCGCCGAGGAGTCCGGGGTCGTCTCGGGACCGTCGGTCGTCGAGGCCGAGGCCACGGGCGTCGGCACCTGCGACCCACCCGTGCCGAGCAGGGCGAGCAGCGCGAGGAAGGTCAGGACGAGGATGACGTCGACCACGATGAACGTCGTCATCCCGGGACTGAGCGGAGCACGCTCGCGCTCCGGGACCTGCACCGCCATCGTCACCCCTCTCGACCTGTCACGGCATCCTAGGCCGATCGGGTGAGGGGGGCGGCCCGGACGGCCGACGGTCGGGCCGAGGGCGACAGCGGCCGCGACGGCGGCCGGCCGTGCGCGGTGCTTCGCGCGTCGTGGGACCCGTGAAAGGATGCATCGCCGGTTCGACGACGAAGGAGCTTTCCGTGCCCGCTGAGAATCTCACCCGCGACGAGGCCCGCGGGCGCGCTGCGCTCGTCGAGGTCGAGACGTACGAGATCGCTCTCGACCTGACCACCGGGCCGACGACCTTCCGCTCGACCACCACGGTGCGCTTCACGGCGACCGAGGGCGCGGCGACCTTCGTCGACCTCATCTCGCCCCAGGTCCACGAGGTGGTCCTCAACGGGCGCGCTCTCGACCCGGACGAGGTCTTCGCCGACTCGCGCATCGCCCTGAGCGGTCTGGCCGAGCACAACACGCTGACCGTCGTCGCCGACGGCGCGTACATGAACACCGGCGAGGGCCTGCACCGTTTCGTCGACCCCGTCGACGGCGAGGTGTACCTCTACTCCCAGTTCGAGGTCGCGGACTCCCGACGGGTCTTCGCCGTGTTCGAGCAGCCCGATCTCAAGGCGACGTTCGCCTTCACGGTCACGGCCCCCGCGCACTGGACGGTCGTCTCGAACGCCCCGACCCCGGACCCCGTCCCGGTAGGCGAGGGCGTCGCGCGCTGGGAGTTCGCCCCGTCCGCGCGCATCTCGAGCTACATCACCGCCGTGATCGCCGGGCCGTACCACCGCGAGACCGGCGAGCTGACCAGCAGCGACGGGCGCACCATCCCGCTCGCGGTGCTCTGCCGCGCCTCCCTGTCCCGCTACCTCGACGCGGACGAGATCCTCGACATCACCCGGCGCGGCTTCGCGTTCTTCGAGTCGACCTTCGCCCGGCCGTACCCCTTCGAGAAGTACGACCAGGTGTTCGTCCCGGAGTTCAACGCCGGGGCGATGGAGAACGCCGGCGCCGTCACGTTCCTCGAGAACTACGTGTTCCGCTCCAAGGTCCCCGAGGCGACCGTCGAGCGCCGAGCGGTGACGATCCTGCACGAGCTCGCGCACATGTGGTTCGGCGACCTCGTCACCATGCGCTGGTGGGACGACCTGTGGCTCAACGAGTCCTTCGCCGAGTTCGCCTCGACCCTGGCTGCGGCCGAGGCCACCAGGTGGACGCAGGCATGGACCACCTTCTCCTCCATGGAGAAGTCCTGGGCCTACCGCCAGGACCAGCTGCCCTCGACCCACCCGATCGTCGCGGACATCCGTGACCTGGAGGACGTCGAGGTCAACTTCGACGGGATCACCTACGCCAAGGGTGCGTCCGTGCTCAAGCAGCTCGTCGCCTGGGTCGGCAGGGAGCACTTCTTCGCGGGCGTCCAGGCGTACTTCGCCAAGCACGCCTGGGGCAACACCGAGCTGCGGGACCTCCTCGTGGAGCTGGAGGCCACCAGCGGGCGCGACCTGAGCGCGTGGTCCGCGCTGTGGCTCGAGCAGGCCGGTGTCACGCTGCTGCGCCCGGTGATCGAGCTCGACGCGCACGGAGTCATCACCTACATCGCCGTCCACCAGGAGGTGCCCGCCACGCACCCCGTCCAGCGACCGCACCGCCTCGTGGTCAGCGGGTACGACATGGTCGACGGGCCCGACGGGATGCGGCTGGCTCGCACCTCGCGGACCGAGCTCGACGTCGACGGACCGGTCACCCCCGTCCCGGCGCTGCTCGGCACCACGCGGCCCGACCTCGTCCTGGTGAACGACGAGGACCTGGCGTACGCCAAGACCCGCCTCGACGAGGGTTCCTTCGCCTTCGCGACGGCGCACCTCGCCGAGTTCGACGACTCGCTCGCCCGCTCGATCGTGTGGAACGCGGCGTGGGACATGACCCGCGACGCAGAGGTCCCGGCCCGGGAGTTCGCCGAGCTGGTCCTCGCGAACGTGGCAGAGGAGACGGACTCCTCCGTGGTCCTCGTGCTGCTGCGTCAGCTCGCCACGACGCTCGACCTGTACGTGGCCCCTCGCGACCGCGCGGCGATCAGCGCCGAGGCCGGGGACCGTCTGCTCGCTCTTGCCATGGAGGCACCGGCGGGCAGCGACCTCCAGCTGCAGTTCGTCAAGGCCTTCGCGGCCCGCGCCACCACCCCCGACCAGCTCGACGCGCTGACCGGGCTGTGGAACCACTCGCGAGAGCTGCCGGGGCTCACGATCGACACGGACCTGCGCTGGGAGCTGCTCACCGGCCTGGTCGCCGGTGGCCGGGTGAGTCTCGCGGAGATCGACGCGCACCTCGCGATGGACGCCACCGCGACGGGTGAGCGGGCGGCGGCAGCGGCACGGGCGGCGGTCCCGACGGTGCAGGCGAAGCAGGAGGCCTTCGACCGCGCCGTCCACGACACCACGCTCGCCAACGCGCTGCAGAACGCCACGATCGCGGGGCTCATGCGCGTGCACGACCGTTCCCTGCTGGTCCCGCTCGTCGCCCCCTACTTCGAGGCGTTGGAGCAGGTCTGGACCGACCGCACCAACGAGACGGCCCAGACGATCGCCGTCGGGCTCTTCCCGGTGCAGCTCGCGGGGACCGAGGTCGACGTGCTCGGGCTGGCCGACGCCTGGCTCGCCGAGCACCCGGACGCGGCCCCGGCCCTGCGACGTCTCGTGACGGAGTCCCGCGACGGGGTGCGGCGCGCGATCGCCGCGCAGGAGCGCGACCTGGGTTGAGCCCGACGGGGCTCAGTCCCTCGCCGTCGCCTCGATCGCGGCGACGAGGGACCGCAGCCGCGGGTTCGAGCCGAGGTCGTCGACCTGGACGAGCCGCTGCGCGGCGTCGGCAAGGGGCACCCGCCAGTTCGGGTACTCCTGGTCGGTCCCCGGCTGGTTCTGCGCGCGACGTTCACCGACGGCGTCGGCGAGGGAGACGCCCACGAGCACCGACGGCGACTGCATCACGAGTCGGTGCATCGCCTCGACGAGCTCACGCTCGGAGGGGTCGAAGCCGATCAGCCCGCGGGAGGCGAGCAGGTCGAGCATCCGCTGCCGCTCGGCGCGCGCCCCGGCCCTGACCGCCTGCACGGGCTCGGTGAGCAGGCCCAGCCGGTCCCGCAGCTCCACGTGCTCCCCCGCCAGGTACCCGGCGGTGGGGGGCAGGTCGTGCGTGGTCACGGTGGCCAGCGCCAGCGGGCGGTAGTGCTCGGGCGGCATGAAGGTGCCGCCCTCGTACTCGAACCACAGGACCGAGGTGCCCAGGACGCCGCGGTCGGACAGGTAGTCGCGGACCCAGGGCTCGAAGGTGCCCAGGTCCTCCCCGATCACCACGACGCCGGCGCGCTGCGCCTCCAGGCAGAGGATGCCGACGAGGGCCTCGTGGTCGTACCGCACGTACGCGCCGTCGTGAGCGCCGTTGCCCTCGGGGATCCACCACAGCCGGAACAGCCCGATGACGTGGTCGATCCGGATCGCTCCGGCGTGCCGCAGGACTGTGTGCAGCAGCTCACGGAACGGCGCGTAGGCCGCGCGCTCGAGCGCGTCCGGACGCCACGGCGGCTGGGACCAGTCCTGGCCCTGCTGGTTGTACATGTCCGGCGGGGCGCCGACCGAGACCCGCTGAGCGAAGACCTCGGGCATCGCCCAGGCGTCGGCACCCTCGGGGTGCACGCCCACGGCGAGGTCGTGCATGATCCCCAGCCGCATCCCGCCGTCGACCGCCGACTGCTGAGCACTGGTGAGCTGCTCGTCGGCCACCCACTGCAACCAGCAGTAGAAGGTGATCCGATCGGCGAGCTCCGAGCGCAGCCGCGCGACGAGCGCGGAGGACCGGTCGAGGGCGGCCGCCGGCCACGGGGCGCCGTCGAAGTGCTCGGCGAGGGCGCACCATGCGGCGAAGTCCTCGAGACCACGGCCCTGCTCGGCGCGGTAGGCCTCGAATCGTGCCTGACGCACCCCGGAGCGGCCGGCACCGTAGATGATCTCCAGCGCGCTCTTCTTCGCCGCCCAGGCGGCGTCGCGGTCGATGGGACCGGGGTCGGCGCTGAGCGGGCGGGCCTCCTCGGCCTGCCACTCCACGAGGGAACGCTCGGCGACCGGGAGGTACGCGGTCTCGGGGACGTCCTCCGGGCGGATGTACAGCGGGTGCACGAACCGGCGGGTCGTGGGCAGGTACGGGGACGGGGTGAGCGGCGTGACCGGCTCGCCCGCGTGCAGGGGGTTGACCAGCACGAAGTCGGCGCCGAGCCCCCCGAGCGTCCAGGCCATCTCCCCGAGGTCCGTCAGGTCGCCGACGCCCCAGGAGTGCGACGAGCGGACCGAGTACAGCTGCGCCATGAATCCCCAGCCCCGGCGCTCGGCGAGGCCGTGCGGGAGCGCGAGCCGCTGGGGGGTGACCACGACCGTGCACCGCGAGACGACGCCCTCGCTCGCCGCGACGAGGGTGTGCCAGCCGAGCGGGAGGTCGGCGGGGAGCTCGAAGGTCGCGCGGCCGACGAGGACTCCGTCGACCTCGCGCGGCGGGACGTAGACATCGGCCTGGCTCAGCTCGCGCGGCGTACTGCCGTCCTCGAGCTCGACCCACACCGCTGCCTCGGCACCGTCCGGCACGTGGACCGGGACCTGCGCCACCGCGCCCTCCCGCAGCACCACGACGGGCGGGACCGTGTGACGCCAGACGTCGTCCTCGGCGTGGCGGTGCGCGAGCTCGACCCGTTCGGGGCTCGACGCGTCGACCCCGAGCGCGGCGAGCACGGAGACGACCGTGGCAGCGGGCACCCAGCGGTGGCTGCCGTCGAAGCCCCAGAAGTCCGGCACGATCCCGCACCTGTCCGCCAGGGAGAGCAGGGAGTCCGTGAGGTCATGGGGGCGGGCGTCGTCGAACACGCTGTCATCCTGCCAGAGCAGGGGAGGCCGGACGTCCGCGCCCCGCGCGCGCGAGCAGGCGGCCCGCACGACTACTCGGCGAGCGCGGGGCGGCTGAGCGTCCTGGCGGCGTGCACGAGACCCACGTGGCTGAACGCCTGGGGGGTGTTGCCGAGCTGGCGACCGGCGCAGGTGTCGTACTCCTCGCTGAGCAGGCCCAGATCCGTCGACAGCGCGAGCAGTCGCTCGAAGAGCTCGGTCGCCTGCTCACCACGGCCGATCCGGTGCAACGCCTCGGCGTACCAGAAGCTGCAGGCGAGGAAGGCTCCCTCACGGCCGGGCAGACCGTCGAGGCCGGGTCCGTCAGAACCCTCCTCCGGGTGGGTGCGGTACCGCAGCAGCAGACCGTCCTGCACGAGCTCGCGGCCGACCGCATCGACGGTGCCCACGATGCGCGGGTCCGTCCACGGCAGGAAACCCACCGCGGCGATCAGCAGCAGGGAGGCATCGACCTCGCTCGACCCGTAGGACTGGGTGAACGACCCGAGCTCCGGCGACCATCCCTTGGCGAGCACGTCCCGCCGGATCTCCTCGCGCGTCGCGCGCCACTGCTCGACCGGACCCTCCAGCCCGAGCTCCTCCACGGCCCTGACCACCCGGTCGAGGCCCGTCCAGGCCAGGACCTTCGAGTGCACGAAGTGCCGCGCGGGACCGCGCATCTCCCACAGCCCGTTGTCCGGCTCGTCCCAGGTCCGGCACAGGTGGTCGGCCAGCGCGCACTGCACGGCCCAGCCGTCCTGGTCGAGCCCGAGACCGGCGGAGCGCGCCCGGTGCAAGGTGTCGAGGACCTCGCCCCACACGTCGAGCTGGCGCTGCACGCTCGCGGCGTTCCCCACGCGGACGGGACCGGAGCCCTCGTACCCGGGGAGCCAGTCGAGGGTCTCCTCGGTGAGCCGACGTCGACCGTCGAGCCCGTACATGATCTGCAGGTCGGCGGGATCACCCGCGACGGCCCGCAGGAGCCATGACCGCCAGGCCTCCGCCTCCTCGAGGCAGCCGTTGCCCAGCAGGGCGTCGAGCGTGAAGGACGCGTCGCGCAACCAGCAGAAGCGGTAGTCCCAGTTGCGCTCCCCGCCGATGAGCTCGGGGAGCGAGGTCGTCGCGGCCGCCACGATCCCGCCCGTCGGCGCGTCCGTCAGCGCCTTGAGCACGATGAGCGACCTCCGCACGGCCTCGGGCCACCGGGTCTCCGAGCCGATGCGCTCGGCCCACCGCGCCCAGTACTCCTCGGTGGCCGCCAACGCCTGCTCGGCATCCACCGGTGCGGGTTCCGGCCGGTACGAGACCGCGTGGGTCAGCACGAAGCCCAGCCGCTCCCCCGCGGCGACGGTGAACCGTGCGAGCACGTCACCCTCGTGCAGGTGCACCGGGACGTCGGCGTGCAGCAGCACGGCGTCAGGACCCGCCACGGCACGCACCGATCCGTCGCGGTCCCGGACCCACGGACGGACGCGCCCGTAGTCGAACCGCAACCGCAGCTCTCCCCTCATCTCGACGCTGCCGTCGACGCCCTCGACCAGCCGCACCACGTCGGCGACCTCGCCCCGGGGCGGCATGAGGTCGATCACCCGGACGGTCCCGGTCTCGGTGCGCCAGGTGGACTCCAGGACGAGGGAGTCACCGCGGTACCGCCTGCTCGTCGCCCGTCCTCCGCCGGCAGGGGCCAGGAGCCAGCGGCCCGCGCGCTCGTCGGCCAGGAGTGCGGCGAAGCAGGCCGGGGAGTCGAAACGGGGAAGGCAGAGCCAGTCGATCGACCCGTCCCGGCCCACCAGGGCTGCGGTCTGCAGGTCGCCGATCAGCCCGTAGTCCTCGATGGGCAGCGCCATGGTCGCCTCTCTCGTCCGCGTGCGTTCCAGTCAAGGGCACACCCGACGCCCGCGCCCGTCGAGCCGGCTCGAGCGGGGACCCACGGCGGGGGCCGCTACCCTGCTGCGGTGCTGCGACTGACGATCGACGAGACCCTCACCTCGACCCAGAGCCTGCTGAGCGCGCCCCTGCAGAGCCTCGTGGCGATCGTCGCCGGGGCGATGGTGCTCACGGTGCTGCGCTGGATGATCGGCCGCACCGTCCGCTCGGTCGTGGACGGCACCACCCAGGTCCGCAGCCACGCCCGACGCCTGCTGCTGCGCGGCGGCGTGGACCCTGGACCCTCCGACCCGCTGGCGGCCGCGCGTCGCGTCCAGCGGGCCGAGACGATGGGCTCCGTGCTGCGGTCTGCGGCGGCGCTCGTCGTGGGCGTCATCGTGCTGACCGTCATCGCGAACATCTACGACTGGGACCTCGCGCCGGTCCTCGCCTCGGCCGGGGTGGTCGGCGTCGCTCTCGGCTTCGGTGCCCAGACGCTCGTGAAGGACCTTCTCTCGGGGATCTTCATGCTCGTCGAGGACCAGTACGGCGTGGGGGACGTCATCGACGTCGGCGAGGTGAGCGGGACCGTCGAGGCGGTCGGTCTGCGGATCACCCAGGTCCGTGACCTGCACGGCACTCTCTGGTACGTGCGCAACGGCGAGATCCTGCGGGTGGGGAACAAGACCCAGGGCTGGTCGCGGGCCCTGGTCGAGGTACGGATCGGGCCCGACCAGGACCCTGCGGCCGCCCTCGCGTTGCTGAGGGAGGCCGCGGAGGCACTCACGGCCGACGAGGTCGTCGGGCCGCTGCTCCTGGACGCGGCCGACGTGACCGCGTTCGAGGACCTCTCCGGGGAGTCCGTCATGCTGCGCGTGATGATCAAGACGGTTCCCGCCCAGCAGTGGGCCGTGCAGCGGGCGCTGCGGGCGCAGATCCAGCGGGCGTTCGGCTCGGGCGGCGTGACGCTGGCCCTGCCCCGGCGCGAGGTGCTCGTCGAGCGCGGTCCGCTGGCGGCTCAGGACCAGACGAAGAGCGACTGACCGGCACCGACCCGCGAGCCGATCGCGCCCTCGACGTGCAGGGCCCCTGGCCCGGCGTCGAGCGCGACCACGGGCACCAGGGTGCTCAGCCCGCTCTCGGCGACGGCGCGCGGGCTCCACGTCACGACGGGGTCCCCGACGGCGCGATGTGTGCCGACCTCGGCATGGACGGTGAACCCCTCGCCCTTGAGCCGGACGGTGTCGATCCCCAGGTGGACGAGGACAGCACGGCCACCGGCCGTGAGCACCACGAAGGCGTGCGGGTGGACGGTCACCAGGGTCCCGGAGACGGGGGCCACGGCCGTCACCGAGGAGAGCCCCGGGCCGTCCTCTGCGAGGACCGCGACGCCAGGGCCCACCATCGCCTCCGCGAAGACGGGGTCAGGCACGTCGTCGAGCGCGGTGAGGATCCCGGCCACCGGGGAGGAGACGACCAGCAGGCGGTCGTCACCCGTCGGCCGGGAGGATGGCAGGGTCAGCGCAGGTCCTCGATGTCGGCGGCAAGCGTGTCGGCCTCAGGTCCCACGACCACCTGGACGACCTTGCCCGACCGGACGACGCCGAACGCACCGGTCGCCTTGAGCGCGGTCTCGTCGACGAGCGACGGGTCCTGCAGCTCCACCCGGAGCCGAGTGATGCACGGCTCGAGGTCGACCACGTTCCCTTCGCCCCCGAGGGCGTCGAGGATCTCCTGGGCCTTCGTCATGGGACCTCCCTGGTCAGGGCGAGCATCGCCCGGAACAACTCTACCGAGTTGCGACCCGATCGGCGCTCCCGGGACGGCCGGCGGGAGCAGTTCACCCGCAGCCGTGCGCGCACCTGGGAGACTGGTGACGTGAGCCCAGCACAGCACCCCGACTCCTTCTACGCGGCGATCGGGGGCACGGACACCTTCCGGCGGCTCGTGGACGCCTTCTACGCCGGCGTCGCCACGGACGAGCTGCTCCGACCGATGTATCCCGAGCAGGACCTCGGCCCGGCTGCCGAGCGGCTACGGATGTTCCTCGAGCAGTACTGGGGAGGGCCCACCACGTACAGCGAGCAGCGCGGCCACCCGCGACTGCGGCTGCGGCACGCCCCGTTCCCGGTGGGCCCCGAGGCCCGCGACAGATGGCTGGCGCACATGCGCACGGCCGTGGACGGGCTCGGGCTCGCGCCGCTCCAGCACGCCACGCTCTGGGACTACCTCGAGCGCGCCGCCCACTCCATGCTCAACACCGTCGAGGAGGGTCGATGACCGACGCGCTGGGGGACCTGCTCCGCATCCTCGACCTCGAGCGGCTCGGCGAGGACACCTTCCTCGCGGGGAGCCTGCCCAAGGTCGGCGACCGGGTCTTCGGCGGGCAGGTGCTCGCCCAGTCGCTCGTCGCCGCGGCGCGCACCGTCGACCCCGATCGCCTCGCCCACTCCGTGCACGGCTACTTCCTGCGCCCCGGCCTGATCTCCGAGCCGATCACCTTCGCCGTCGAGCGCCTGCGGGACGGGCGGTCGTTCAGCGCCCGTCGCACGCACGCGCTGCAGAACGGGGCGCCGATCCTGTCGATGATCACCTCCTTCCAGCTGGAGCAGGAGGGGTTCGAGCACGCCGACGCCGCTCCCACCGGGGTACCGGGACCGGACGAGGTGCCCAGCGTGCTCGAGAGCCTGGAGCGGGTCGACCCTCGCATCGCCTCCTTCTGGACCCGGAGCAGCCCGTTCGACATGCGGCACGTGGACGGGTCGTTGTACCTCCAGCCCGCCACCGCCGCGGCCGACCGCCAGCGGGTGTGGATGCGCGCCCTCGGCCCGGTCCCCGACGACCAGTCCCTCCACCGCGCCCTGCTGGCGTACGCCTGCGACCACGTCATGCTCGAGCCGGTGCTCCGCCGGCACGGCGCCTCCTGGGCGACGCCCGGGCTGTCCGCGGCCAGCCTCGACCACGCGATGTGGTGGCACCGGGACGTCCACGTGGACGAGTGGCTGCTGTACGTCCAGGCGGCACCGGGCGCGCAGAGCGGGCGCGGGCTGGGGGTCGCCCAGGTGTTCACCCAGGACGGTGTCCTCGTGGCGAGCATCGCCCAGGAGGGCATGCTCCGCCTGCCGTCCTGAGCGGGCCGACCACGACCGCCCGCTCCCCGTGCGGGCCGTCCGTCCTCACCCCACACTGGGGCGATGCCCTCCGCGACCGATCCCGGCACCCCGTCCGACCCCGCCGAGACGAGCGCGCCGGAGGTCGATGCGGGCCTGGCCCCCGGACGTTCGCTGACCGTCGCGGTCACCGGGGTGACCGGCTACGTCGGCGGTCGCCTGGTCCCCGAGCTCCTCGCGGCCGGGCACCGGGTCCGCGCCCTCGCCCGCAACCCCTCCCGGCTCCGCGGGCGCCCCTGGTACGAGGACGTCGAGCCGGTGGCGGCCGACGCCTCCGACCTCGACCAGATCCGCAGCGCCCTCGAAGGCGTGGACGTCGCCTACTACCTCATCCACTCCCTCGGCTCCGGACCGCGCTTCGAGGCGACGGACCGCGCCACGGCCCTGACGTTCGCTCGGGCCGCTCGCGAGGCAGGGGTCCAGCGCATCGTCTACCTCGGTGGCCTGCACCCCGACGTCGAGGACCTCTCCCCGCACATGGCCTCGCGCAAGGAGGTCGGGGAGATCCTGCTGGCCTCCGGCGTGCCGACGACCGTCCTGCGCGCCGCGGTGATCCTCGGCTCGGGATCGGCCTCCTTCGAGATGATGCGGTACCTCACCGAGCGACTGCCCGCGATGACGACGCCGCGATGGGTCTCGAACCGGATCCAGCCGATCGCGATCCGCGACGTGCTCCGCTACCTGGTGGGCAGCGCCGACATGCCACCGGAGGTGAGCCGCGGTTTCGACATCGGTGGGCCCGAGGTGCTGACCTACCGGGAGATGATGCAGCGCTACGCCGCCGTCGCCGGGCTGCGGCGGCGCGTGATCGTGCCGGTCGGGGTGCTCACTCCTCGCCTGTCGAGCCTGTGGGTCTCCCTCGTCACCCCGGTTCCCGCCGGGATCGCCCGACCCCTGGTCGAGTCGCTGATCCACGAGGTCGTGTGCGCCGAGCACGACATCGCCGCGTGGGTACCGGACCCGCCGGACGGCCTGGTCGGCTTCGACCGGGCCGTGCAGCTGGCCCTCGCCCGGATCCGCGACGCCGACGTCTCCACGCGGTGGTCCTCCGCCGCCGTGCGCGGGGCGGCGAGCGACCCCTTGCCGTCGGATCCCGAGTGGGCCGGCGGCTCCCTGTACCGGGACGAGCGGGTCACCGAGGTCGCCGCCCCCACTGCCGCCGTGTGGGAGGTGCTGCAGACGCTCGGCGGCGAACGGGGCTGGTACTCCTGGCCCCTGGCCTGGCAGGCGCGCGGGCTGATCGACCGTCTCACCGGTGGCCCCGGGCTCCGCCGCGGGCGCCGCGACCCCCGCCGGCTCTGGGTGGACGACGCGGTGGACTTCTGGCGCGTGGAGGAGGTCGAGCCGGAACGACTCCTGCGGCTGCGGGCGGAGATGCGGCTCCCCGGGCTCGCCTGGCTCGAGCTGAGCATCGAACCGGGTCCCGACGCCCGGCACTGCCGGCTGCGTCAGCTCGCTCTCTTCCACCCGCACGGGCTGGCCGGCCAGCTCTACTGGTGGCTCGTCACCCCGTTCCACGGCGTGGTCTTCGGGAGCATGCAGCGCGGGATGGCCGCCGAGGCGGAGCGGATCGCCGGCCGGGGCGAACCGCTCAGCGGCGCGGCCTCCTGAGCTCGACGGGGGCCTCGACGTACGGCTCCCACGCCGCCCGCTCCTCGGGGGCGATCCGCCGAGGGGAACCCGTCGCGGCGTCGACGACGACGAGCGTCGAGACGGCCTGGACGTGCAGCTCGCGCCCGGGGCCGGCGAGGACCCGGTAGCAGACGTCGATGCTGGCCCCGCCGAGGTGACCGATCCACATCTCGACCTCCACCGGCTCGCGGTGGTACGCCAGCGGGCGCAGGTACTCGATCTCGGTGCGAGCGACGACCGTGTGCGTGCTCGCGGAAGGGCCGGCATCGAGCACCGCCGTCGGCGCCGACCCGCCCTCGGCCTCCGGGTGTCGCCAGAAGGCCGCGATCCGCGCCTCCTCCAGGAGCCGGAGCACCTCGACGTTGTTCACGTGACCGTAGGCGTCCAGATCGGCCCAGCGCAGCGGGACAGGGACGGACAGGCGGCTCATCTGGCTCCTCGGTCTCGGCGGCGGGCGGGCGGGCCGGCGGCCCTGAGCGCTGCCTCGCGGCAGCGCAGGTGACGGTCGACGACGGCGGTGACGGGATCGGTGACGCGGTGTCGTGCCACCTCGGCGACCGCCGTGCGCAGGGTGCTCGTGGCGCGCCGCGCCGCCCTGCGCCCGCCCACCGACGCCAGGAGCCGCCCGAGCCCGGCGACGAGCAGACCGGCCAGGGCTCCGCCGACCAGGGCCAGCGTCGGGACGGGCACCTCACCCCAGCGGGGCGGGTCGGGGACGGCCAGCGCCAACGCGCCGAGAGCCATGAGCGCGAGCAGCCACAGGCCGCCGACGAGCGTCGTCGCGAGCAGCACCCCCTGGAGCAGCCCGAGCGCCGACCACCACAGCGGGCGCCGCGGCCGGTCGAGGGCTGCACCCGCGACGGCCCGGTCGAGGTCATCGGACAGGCGGTCGAGCGTGCCGACCTCGGCGCGGGCCAGCACCACCCAGTCGTCGGGCAGGCCCGTGGTTGCGGCATCGGTCCATCGCCGCGCTGCCGCGTGCGCCTGGGCGACCTGCGCCGGCCCCGCGGGAGGGAGCGAGGTGTGGTCCGGGGCGACCGGGACCTCAGCGGTGGCGGCGCGACGCCCGTGGCCCGGATCGACACGTCGGCCGAGGTGGAGCCGGCGCATCGGATCGGCGCGAAGACCTGCGAGCCACCGCGTGGGCGGCCACCCGGTCGCCCTGCGCGCCTCGCGCACCCACGAGCCGCGCACCGCCGCGACGACCCGCGGAACCCCCGCCGCCTGGCCGAACGCCTCGACCAGCGCCGCGTCCGGACCGGACGCGACGGGCGCCGAGCGCCCGGTGGCGCAGGCGGCCACCAACCTGTCGGCGACGACGGCGACATCCGCCTCCATCCGGGTACGCGCGGCCACCCGCTGGGACGCGGCGGCCTCCAGAGCCTGACGTAGCGCCTCGACCCCTTCGCCGGTGCGGGCCGAGACGGCGAGGACGGGTACCTGCGCGAGACCGTCGGTGGCGAGCAGCCGACGCAGGTCCGCCAGGGCGGCAGCCCTGTCGGCTGCGTCGAGCCGATCCACCTGGTTGAGCACGACGAGCATCACGCCCGCGTGCCGGGCCAACGCGCGCAGGTACCGGTGCACCGCCTCGTCGGCGTACTTCTGCGGGTCGAGCACCCAGACCATGAGGTCGACCAGCTCGACGAGCCGCTCCGCCTCCAGGCGATGGGCGACCTCGACGGAGTCGTGGTCGGGCAGGTCGAGCAGCACCAGCCCCTCGCCGTGCATCGGCGCGGCGAGGTCGACGCGCTCACGTACCCCCAGCCAGTCCAGCAGGGGATCGACCCCCTCCGCCCCGCTCACGGCAGCCAGCGCGTGGGCCGTGGTCGGGCGACGCACGTCGACGCGCGCGATCTCCTTGCCGACGAGCGCGTTCGTCAGGGAGGACTTGCCGGAACCCGTCGCTCCGGCGAGCGCGACGACGGTGTGCCGTTCGGAGAGCCGGAGCCGTTCCCCGGCCCGTGCCGTCACGCGTGCGGCGTCCTCGCTGAGGCTCGGGGGCACGGCCGTACCGCCGAGAGCCACTGCCTCGTCGAGGGCGGCGAGGCGCTCGGTGAGGCTCAGCCCTGCCACAGCCGCCGCCACCACCGGCGCAGGCCACCGGGCTGCGCTGCGTCCTGACCCGGGTCCTCGCTCGGCACGGAGGGCGGGGCGGGGAGTCGTACCTCCACAGGGGCCGGCATCGCCACGGTGACCGCCGCGAGCGCGCCGCGCAGGCCCGCGGAGGAGACCAGGTCGAGGGCGTCGAGGGTCGTCGTCGCCCTCCGCGACTCCTCGGCGAGGACGCCGGCGAGCCGGCGGGCGAGGTCGTCCTCGGCGATCGTGGTCAGTCGGCGCACGGCATCGTCCCCGAAGACCGCCTCGAGGAGCCGCTGCGCGAGGAGCGCGGTCCCGCCCGCGACGCCGACCTCTGCCGTCGTCAGCCCGCCGGTCGAGGCGAAGATCGTCACCATCAGCGCCGCGCCGAGCCCGTTCACCCCGAGGGACAGGGCACGCGCCGTCGTGCGACGGCCGGCGCCCTCGTCCCCGACGAGGGTCAGCACCCCGGCCTGCCAGCCGCGGACCTCGTCCGCGACCCGCTCGCGAAGGTCGGTGGAGGACCGGGAGACACGCAGACCGTCGAGCAGGGCGGACCCGGCCGGGTCGGCATGCCATGCGGACCAGACGCGTTCGGCCGCGCTGTCCGCCGCGTCGTGGACGATGTCCACCAGCCCCTGACCGATGGCCCGCGCGACGGGCTCCGGCGCGCGCCGGCCACGGACCATCGCGGTGATCCGGTCACGCACGCTGCTGACCGTCGTCTCGATCGCCCGGAGGATCTCCCCCGTGCCGACGAACTCCTGCCAGCGGGCCAGGACCTCGCCGCGGAGCATCGTTCCGTCGGTGGTGGCGGTGCGGACGGTGGCCAACGCGTCGGAGTAGGCCGTCGTGACGATCCCGCGGAGCTGGTCGGCATGCGCGATCTGCGCGTCCGCCGCGACGACGAGCGCGGGGACCCGGCCGATGAGGTCCGCGACCGAGCCGTGGATGGTGCGCTGCACCACCCGCTCGCGCGCCGCCGAGTCCTCCACCGTCGACCGCAGCCACGCGTCGACCTCGGCCACGGCCCTGGCGGGCAGCAGTCCCTCGTCCAGTCGTGACTCGGGGACGGTGAGCAGCCGGGCGTCAGCGAGCTCGCGTTCGGCGAGCATCTGGCCCAGGTGCTGCACGACGGCCGTCCGCTCGTGCGGCTCCAGCCGGTCCAGCACGATGCCGACCTCGGCGTCACGCGCGGCGGCCTCGGCGAGCAGGTCCCACGGGACGGCGTCGGCGTAGCGCGCGGCGGTCGTCACGAAGACCCACAGGTCGGCGGCTCCGAGCAGCTGGGCACCGAGCCGACGGTTCTCGTCGACGACGGAGTCGATGTCCGGCGCGTCGAGCAGGGCCAGCCCGCGCGGCACAGCCAGGTGCGCGACGAGCCGGACACCATCCGTCGAGCCGGAGCCGTCCCCCTGCCACCGGGCGAGGCCGGGCAGCACGCGCTCGGAGGTGAACCACGCAGCATCGTCCGGGTGGTGCACGAGAACCGGGGAGCGGGTGGTGGGGCGCAGCACGCTCGCGGGGCTCACCACGGCGCCCACCAGGGAGTTGACGAGGGTCGACTTGCCCGCTCCGGTGCTCCCGCCGATCACCGCCAGCAGCGGCGCCCCGCGCTGACGCACCCGCGGGAGCAGGTGGTCGTCGAGGTGGGCCAGCAGGCGAGCGGCCTCCTGACGGTGCTGGTCGGCACCGGGAAGCGCGAGCGGGAGGTGCAGCTCCCCCAGCGCCGATCGCAGAGCGACGAGGCCCCTGAGCAGGGCCTCGTCCCGACCGGGCGCCGGGGTCACCGCACTCGCCGCCCGCTCAGCCGCGGGTGAGCTTGCGGTACGTGACGCGGTGCGGGCGCGCGGCATCCGCACCCAGTCGCTCGACCTTGTTGGCCTCGTAGGACTCGAAGTTGCCCTCGAACCAGTACCAGCGCGCAGGGTCCTCCTCGGTGCCCTCGTAGGCGAGGATGTGCGTCGCGACCCGGTCGAGGAACCACCGGTCGTGGGAGACCACGACGGCGCAGCCCGGGAACTCGAGCAGAGCGTTCTCGAGCGAGCCGAGGGTCTCCACGTCGAGGTCGTTGGTGGGCTCGTCGAGCAGGAGCACGTTGCCGCCCTGCTTGAGGGTCAGCGCCAGGTTCAGCCGGTTCCGCTCGCCGCCGGACAGCACGCCGGAGGGCTTCTGCTGGTCGGGACCCTTGAACCCGAAGGCGGCGACATAGGCACGAGACGGCATCTCGACGTTGCCGACCTTGATGTAGTCGAGGCCGTCGGAGACGACCTCCCACAGGGTCTTGGCCGGGTCGATACCGCCACGCGACTGGTCGACGTAGGAGAGCTTGACCGTCTCGCCGACCTTGAGCTCTCCGGCGTCGAGCTCCTCGAGCCCGACGATCGTCTTGAACAGCGTGGTCTTGCCGACGCCGTTGGGGCCGATGACACCCACGATGCCGTTGCGCGGAAGGGTGAACGACAGCCCGTCGATCAGGACGCGCTCGTCGAAGCCCTTGCGCAGGTCCTTGGCCTCGATCACGACGCTGCCCAGGCGCGGGCCCGGCGGGATCTGGATCTCCTCGAAGTCCAGCTTCCGGGTGCGGTCCGCCTCGGCGGCCATCTCCTCGTAGCGGGCAAGACGTGCCTTGGACTTCGTCTGGCGACCCTTCGCCGAGGACCGCACCCACTCGAGCTCGTCCTTGAGGCGCTTGGAGAGCTTGGCGTCCTTCTTGCCCTGCACCTCCAGGCGGGCCTGCTTCTTCTCCAGGTACGTGGAGTAGTTGCCCTCGTAGGGGTACAGACGCCCACGGTCGACCTCGGCGATCCACTCGGCCACGTGGTCGAGGAAGTACCGGTCGTGGGTGACGGCGAGCACGGCGCCCGCGTACTGCGAGAGGTGCTGCTCGAGCCACAGCACGCTCTCGGCGTCCAGGTGGTTGGTGGGCTCGTCGAGCAGGAGCAGGTCGGGCTTCTCGAGCAGGAGCTTGCACAGCGCCACCCGGCGCCGCTCGCCACCGGAGAGGACCGAGACGTCCGCGTCCGGCGGCGGGCAGCGCAGCGCGTCCATCGCCTGCTCGAGCTGGGCGTCGAGGTCCCAGGCGTTCGCGTGGTCCAGCGCCTCCTGGAGGTCACCCATCTCGGCGAGAAGCGCGTCGAAGTCGGCGTCCGGCTCCGCCATCAGCGCGGAGATCTCGTTGAAGCGGTCGAGCTTCGCCTTGATGTCCGCGACGCCCTCCTCCACGTTGCCCAGGACGGTCTTGGACTCGTTGAGCGGCGGTTCCTGGAGCAGGATGCCGACCGAGTACCCCGGGGAGAGCCGCGCCTCACCGTTGGAGGGCTGCTCGAGCCCCGCCATGATCTTGAGGATCGTCGACTTCCCGGCGCCGTTGGGTCCGACGACGCCGATCTTGGCTCCGGGGAAGAAGCTCATGGTGACGTCGTCGAGGATCACCTTGTCCCCGTGCGCCTTGCGCGCCTTGTACATGGTGTAGATGAACTCAGCCACGGTCGGATCTGCTCCTGCTCGTCGGGGTCGGGGCCCGGCGTACCGGTCCGACGGACCAGCCTACGGGGTCGGCACCCGAGCGTCCTCCTCCTCGTCCGCGGGCGGTGTCGCCCAGGGGTCGTCCTCCAGGTCGCCGCCCTCGACGGTCGGTCCGAGGGAGGAGTCGCTCACGGGCCCCTGCCCGGGTGTCCCGTCCGGATCCGGGCCCCGCGCACCGGGCTGCTCCTCGCTCGGCCGGGCGGTGTCACCCCCCGACTCCCCGGCGACGTGCACCCGCCGAGCGAAGCGCCCGGTGCCGCGGGTCAGGTCGTGGCCGAGGGCCGAGGCCTCGAGCACCAGATCGGTGCGCGGCCCCTGCTCGGACTGCCACTCCTGGGTCTGCAGCCGTCCGTGCACGAGCAGCGGATCCCCCTTGCGCACGGACGCCGCCACGTTGAAGGCGACGTCCCGGAAGGCCTTGACCGTGACCCACTCGGTGCGTCCGTCCACCCAGGTGCGCGCTCGCGCGTCGAAGTGGCGGGGGGTGCTCGCGAGCCGGAACGAGGTGAACGGCACCCCGTCCCCGACGACCTCGCGCGGGGTGGTCGCTGCCCAGCCGACCACCGTGACCATCATCGTGCTTCCGCTCATGACGACTCCCTCCGGTCCCCGGTCCGTCCGGTGACCAGAGGAGACTTGCCGGGTACGGGCGACCTCGGAGGAAGGGCCCGGCCGGGTTGTGGACGGCCGGAGGGCACGCGCGCCAGGGACCGACTAGGAGCGGACCACGACCGCCGTCGCGGTGCGGACCGCACGGTGGTCGTCCAGGACGGCGACGGTGGGCGCGGTGAGCTCTCTCGCCACGACCGACTCGACCGCGGCGAGTCCGGCCGAGCGCAGCGCCTGCGCCCGTGCGTCCGCTGCCGAACGGCGCCGACGCCGGCGCATGGCGGGGACGACGACGGCGGCGATCGCGAGCGCGGCGGCGGCCCCGGCCCAGCGGGAGACGTCCGTCTCCGCCATGGTGCCCAGCAGCCCCCAGACGCCGACGGCGGCTGCTCCCAGCGCCCCGAGGCCGAGCAGCAGGGGCACCACCCAGCGCGACGCCCCGGCCCGGGGCGCCGTCGGCACGGGCACCTCGCCGAGCGCGCGGTCGAGCGCTTCGGTCAGTGCCTCCGCACCCGCGACGGAGGCCTGGATGCTGAGGTCCCACCGCTCGGGGAGACCGGAGGCGGACTCACGCAGCCAGGCCTCACGGACCAGTGCGACCCGGTCGTGCTGGACGGGTCCCAGCGACGCTCGTTCGACGGACGCGCCCTCGCGCACCGCGTCGGCGACCCCGGCAAGCCCGGCGGCCTCCGCAAGGGCCTCGACGGCCCGGGCGACCGGCGGCTCGGGCTCCACGCCGCCGAGGCCGGCGCTCAGGGCTGCCGCGGCGTCGGCGAGCTCGACCTCGGCCCTCAGCTCGGCGCCGCTACGCCCCTGGACGAGCCCCGCCAGCACCCCGCGCACCTCGAGCATGCCCTCACCGGTCCGGGCCGAGACACCGATCGTCCTGACCTCGGCGAGACCGTCCTCCCGCAGGAGCCGGGCCACGTCGGCGAGGAGCTCCTCCCGGCGGCCAGGCGGAACCGTGTCGATCTGGTTGAGCAGGACCAGCATCGCGCCCTCATGGCCGACCAGGTGGCGCAGGTAGCCCGTGTGCAGGGCGTCGTCCGCGTACTTCTGCGGGTCGACGACCCAGACGAGCAGGTCGACCATCGGGACCAGACGGTCCACCACGGCCCGGTGTCCCGGCTCGACGGAGTCGTGGTCCGGCAGGTCGAGCAGGACCAGTCCGCGCAGGTCGGCCTGGGACTCCCCGTCCAGCGCGGACTCCCGCTCGATCCGTCGGTCGGTGTCCACGTCGAGCCAGTCGAGCAGCGCGTTCGCGTCATGCGCCCACAGGCAGGCCGTGACCCGTGAGGTCGTCGGGCGACGGACACCGACGTCGGCGAAGTCGAGGCCCGTCAGCGTGTTGAACATGGTCGACTTGCCGGAGCCGGTGCCGCCGACCAGCGCGACGACGGTGTGGTCGACCCCCAGCTCGAGCCGCTCGCGCACCGAGGTGAGCAGGGTGCCGGTGGCAGCCACGACCGCCTCGGGGAGCCGATCACCTGCCCGGTCGAGCGCGGACTCCAGCTGCTCGACCCGAGCGAGCAGGTCAGCGGTGCGCGGTCCCGGGGCGATCTCGGTCATGTCCATCCCTTGAGTACGGCACGACGCAGGCGCAGCACGGCGGCCGCGTCATCAGCCAGGTGCACGGAGGAGAGCAGCGACTCGACGGCACGTGCGCCGGCCCTGACCTGCACGGCCACGGCCTCCTCGAGGTCTCCGGCGCTCGCGACGGTGATCCCTCGGGCGAGGTCCCCGATCGCCTCCTGCGCGACGATGCGCGCGGCACCCACCCCGACGCCGGCGGCAGCGACGACCGTCGCGGCCCCCCGGCCGCCGACCTGACGGCTGAGCCTGCCCAGGCTCGGCTCCTGGGCCACGCGCTCCTCGACCCGGCGCAACCAGTCGTGCGCGGCTCGATCGGGCGCGGGCTCGGCCGGCACGTCGACGGCCCTGGCCGCCGCGGCGAGCGCCCGTGCTCCTGGCGTCTCGTCGTCGAGAGCCTGCAGCGCAGCGAGCTCCCCCCCGCGTCGGGCTGCGGAGAGGGTCACGGTCGCCGCGTGCAGCAGGTCATCGGCGACGGCGTTCAGGGCCTCCGTCCTGGCGCCCGAGGCCCGCCGCGAGCGCCAGGAGCCGCCGAGCGGCCCCTTCGCCCCCGCCTTCGCGGCCCAGCCGTTGCGGACAGGTCCGTCCGCCACGGCACCGGTGACCACTGCGCGACGCGCACGGTCGACGGCGGTCTCGAGCGCCGCCTCGATGCGCTGCTCGAGATCGGTGCGGGCGTCGACCTGCGCCTGGACGGCGTCGGCGAGCTCCTCGACCCAGGGCTGGAGGGCCGCGAGCGACCCTCGCTGGGTGCGGGCGATGACCGCCTGAGCACGGTCGGCGCCGGCAAGGACCGAGAGCCACCGCAGGATCGGTGCGACGGTCTTCGCCTCGAGCATGCCTTCGTGCGGCCCGGCATCGGGGACGAGGAACAGCGGGACGCTGCCCATCCCCCGTTCGCGCAGGCGCGCGAGCAGGTCGCCGCGCACGGCCACGAGGGCCTCGGCCGGTACCCGGTTGAGCACCATCGCCATCGAGGTCGTGCGCTGCGCCGCACGGTCGAGCACCTGCCAGGGAAGGGCGTCCCCGTACCGGGCGGCGGTGGTGACGAAGACCCAGAGATCGGCGGCCTCGAGAAGGCGGTGCGCCGACGTCCGGTTGGTCGCCAGCAGGGAGTCGAGGTCGGGGGCGTCGATGAGTGCGAGCCCGCGCGGGACCGCCTCGCGCGCCAGGACCTCGACGTCGGCGAGCAGGGGGTGCGCCGACAGGAGCTCGCCGTCGGCCGGGTGGTGCACCAGCACGGGCTTGCGGGTCGTGGGTCGCAGCACGCCGGCCGGGCTCACCTCCTCGCGCAGCAGCGAGTTGACGATCGTCGACTTCCCGGCGCCCGTCGACCCGGCGACGACCACGAGGCCGGGCGCACTCAGCTCGCGCAGTCGAGGCAGGAGGTGGTCGTCGAGCTGGTCGAGCAGGGCACCGCGCTGCGAGCGCGCCGTGTCGACCCCCGGGAGCTCGAGCGGGAACTCCGTCGCTGCGACGTCCCGCCGCAGGTCAGCGACGGCGTCGAGCAGGGAGGCCTTGGCCACGGGGCGATCGGCGTCTGCGGCCGCCACCAGGCCCCACCCTCGGTGGGCGGCGTTCGGGGCGGAGGTCACCCGACAATCCTCCCGTGTCGAAGGGCCCACTCCAAACACACGCGCCGATGGACCGGGATCGCGTGAATCGTCCGGGTTCGGTCCGGCCGCCCCGTCCGTCGTCGCGGTGGGACAGCCGGACCGTCGTCACCCCCTACGGGGCACCCAGGAGACCCTCGCAGGCGATCCGGTCGCCGTCGCTGTCGAGCTTCGCGACGTCGCCGTAGAGGGGGTAGTACGTCTCGTACCAGGACTGCGCCTCGGCCCAGGTGGCGAAGTCGGAGCAGTCCTTGGAGTTGCCCGGGTTGCCCGGGTCGGTCGGGTCGACGGGGGCCACGACGTTGCCGCGGTACTCGGCGCTGGAGACGATCGAGGCGATGATCTGCTCGTCGCGGGATCCGGTCTGGATCTTGGTGACCCAGGTCTGGCGTCCGGCGGGGTCGATGGAGCGGTGCAGCAGGAGCCGGTAGTACCCGTCGACCACCTCGGTCAGGTGCTCGGTGGAGTACAGGAAGCCCGTCGCCACCTCGTAGCGGGTCGCCCCGGCAGAGAGCCTGCCCAGCCAGTAGGCCACCTCGGACGGAGCGGGGCTCCGGTGCAGCACCTTCTGGTAGAGCCGGGTGACCCACCCGGTGTCGGTCCCCCCGCCGAGCGCGTAGTACTCCGGGGAGGAGATGAATCCGCCCTGCATCTGCTCGATGTGCATCCCCGACTGCATCGCCCCGAGCCACCCCGCCAGCCCCGCAGCCTCGGGCGCACGGTCGAGGTAGGTCAGGTACGCGTCGCGGATCATCCGGGTCCGGTACTCCGCGGAGTACGTGATCCCGTTCGCCACGTCGCCGTACGGAGTGCCCGCCTGCAGGGCCCCCGTCCAGTACGCGAGCCCTGCAGCGTCGGCGTCACGCTCGAACAGGTCGTTGTAGACCTGGTTGACGTACGCCTTCACCTGGGAGGTCGAGGCGACAGCCGCCTGCGGCGCGACGATCACGCCCACCAGCACCAGGACGACGGACACGATCAAGGAACTGATTCTGCGCAGCACGACTACCCCCCGGGAGACGATGAATCCGATCATGATTGCACGGTGCCCAGCGGATCCTCAGGAACGACACGACCGGGGCAGGAGCGGCCGATCCGCGAACACCGGTCACCGGCCGGTTCCCCCTGCCTCGCGCCGGACCCACGCACCGAGGGAGCGAGGATCGCCTCACGACGCGGCGCCACTGACCGATGGGACACCGGACGGTGGGACGACGAGGGGACGCGTGTGGACGGCATCGCATCGATCACCGGCAGGATCGCCGAGATCCAGGGCCGGATCGCCGTCCTGTCGCCTGCGCGTCCCTCGGCGACGAGCGCTGCGGGTGGTCCGTCCGCGTCCTTCGAGTCCGTGCTCGCCGCGCAGCTCGACGGCACGGGCACCACCGCGTCGCCCACCTTCACCACGGCGGGCGCGACGGCGATCGGGAGCTACGGGCCGTCGCAGGTCGCCAACGCCGCGGCGATCGTCGCGGCGG
>NZ_JBFHHB010000016.1:0-24268 GCF_041597215.1 Actinotalea sp. | reverse complement strand
GGCACCGACGAGACGGGCACCGACGAGACGGGCACCGACGAGACGGGCACGGACGAGACGGGCACGGACGAGACCGGCACCGACGAGACCGGCACGCTGACCTCCTGCCAGGACGCCGTCGCGCAGCTCCTCTCCGACCAGGTGGCTGTCGCCGAGGCGCAGGCCACCGTCGACACCCTCGCGACCACGCTCGACGCGCTCGTCGCGGAAGCACGCGACGCCGTCGCCCAGGCCTCGGGTGGGTCGACGACCACACCTGGCTCGTCGACCGACCCGACCGCGGGTGACAGCTCCGGAGCATCGTCGAGCGGCTCCGGCAGCGCCTCCTCGGGTTCCTCGGCGACGTCCCCCTCGTCCACGACGGGCGCGACAGGGGCATCCGCGACGGTCGTCGTGGCCTCCGCCGAGGACCTGCTCGCGGACCAGGCCGCGATCGACGAGGCAGAGCTCCTCCTGTCGATCGCGCAGTACGAGCTCGACCTCGTCACCCTGACCACGCCGATCGCCGGGACCGTCGCGGCGGTCTCCCTGGAGGTGGGTGACGACGTGCAGGCCTCCTCGAGCACGGCCGTCATCACCGTCCTCGGCGAGGAGGGCTACCTCGTCACCACCACGCTCGACCTGACGGACGTGGACTCCGTGCACGTCGGTCAGACCGCCACGGCCACGGTGTCCAGCGTGGACGAGGGCCTTGGGGCGACCGTCACGAGCATCGGGGTGCTGAACGTGTCCACCACCTCGACGCCCAGCTACACCGTCGTGCTGGCGGTCGACCCGTCCGACGACACCCTCTACGACGGTTCCTCCGCGCAGCTGGTGATCGACGTCGCGGCACAGGACGCCACGTTGACGGTGCCGACCTCGGCCGTGCACCGGACGGACACCGGCGCGACCGTCCAGCAGGTCGTGGACGGCGCCCTCGTGGACGTCGAGGTCGGCATCGGGACCGTCGGCAGCGAGCGCACCGAGATCTCCTCGGGCCTCGTCGAGGGCGACGAGGTGGTCATCGCCGACCTCACCGCTGCGCTCGTCTCCGAGGACGACTCCACCGAGAGCGGGCTCAGCGGTCTCGGCGGGGAGACGTCGACGACCACCACGACCCCTGGCGGCGTCGGTGGCGCTCCCGGGGGCCCGCCGCAGGGCGGCTGAGCCCTCGTCGCGGGTACCCGCGACCCCGGACGCTCGGTGACGGCCCGAGTCCCCCGCGGGCCGTCACCGATCTCACAGTCGGCGTCCAGCGCGCGTCCGGCTTCCCGAAAGGTCACGGGCGAACACTCGTCCACATGACCACTTCTCAGGAGGACGACGTGAACGACCAGCAGACCCCGAACCCGCCTGATGAGCAGCCCACCCAGCCGCTCGCCCCGACGCCGGCTGTCGGCGACGTGCCGGTGCCGACGCCGCTCCCGGCCGCGCAGGCCGGTGGCCCTGCCTCCGCGACCGTCGACCCGGGCGCCACGGCCCCCTCGCCATTCCCCGGGGCGCCCGCCGGCGCGACCGCGACTGACCACCCGTCCGGCGCCGCGGTTCCCCCTGGTCCGACGGCCACCGCCTACCCGTCCGCGGCAGCGGGCCCCGCCGGCCCGCTCCCGCCCCGTCGTGGGATGCCTGGATGGGCGATCGCCGCCGCGGTGGTCGGAGGCTTCGCCCTGCTCGGAGGGGGCTTCGCCGGCGGGCTGGGGACCGGCCTGCTGCTGAGCCGTGACGACGAGACGGCGGTGCAACGCGTCGACCCGCGTGCGGGAGTCCTCGACGGCGTCGGCGAGCTGGCACCGGGGTCCGGGCGTCGCGGCGAGGGCGGCCTCGGGAGCGACAGCGACACGACGCCGCCCTGAGCGGCAGGCGCGGCGACGGCCCGTGACCCTCGGAGGTCACGGGCCGTCGCCATGCTCAGGCTGCGGGCAGCCGCACGCTGAAGGAGGTCCCCGTCTCCGTGTCGTCGAGCACGATCGTCCCCGAGTGCGCGGTGACGACCGCGAGGGCGATGGCCATGCCGAGCCCTGTCGAGGCGGTCCCCGGTGAGCGGGCCGCGTCGCCGCGGGTGAACCGCTGGAAGAGTCGTGGCCGCAGGGCAGCGGGGATCCCCGGGCCGTCGTCGCTGATCCGGACCGTGACCGTCGTCCCGTCCGTCCGGACGGAGGTGGTCACGGTCGTGCCCGGCGGGGTGTGCACCCGGGCGTTGGAGAGCAGGTTGACCAGCACCTGCTGCAGACGGTGCGCGTCGCCCCGCACGACGCAGGGCGGGAGCTCATCATCCTCGTCCGGCTCGCCCAGCTCGAGCAGCCAGACATGGTCGGGGCCCGCTGCGTGCGCGTCCGAGACGGCGTCGACGGCGAGGCTCGTCAGGTCGACCTCGACGTCCTCGATGGCTCGTCCGGCGTCGAGTCGTGCCAGCAGGAGCATGTCCTCCACCAGGCTCGTCATCCGCCGGGACTCGGACTCGACACGCTCGAGGGCACGCAGGGCGTCGGGCGGGAGCTCCTGGGGGAGGCGACGGACCAGCTCGGCGTAGCCGCGGATCGAGGCAAGCGGTGTGCGCAGCTCGTGGCTCGCGTCGGCGACGAACTGCCGCACCTGCATCTCGCTCTCGTGCCGGGCCGCCAGCGCGGACTCGACGTGGTCGAGCAGCCGGTTGAGTGCGGCGCCCACCTCGCCCACCTCGGTGCTCGTGTCGGTGTCGGCCGACGGAACGCGTTCCAGGGTCACGGCTCCGCGGTCGAGGCTCTGCTCGGAGACGAGGGTCGCGGTGGCCGCGACCCGCTCCAGCGGGCGCAGCTCGCGTCGCACGAGGCCCGCACCGGCGAGGGCGGCGATCGCGATCCCCGCCACCACGATGAGGGCCTCACCCGCCAGGTACGTCTGGACCGTCGTCGTGGTCTCCGCCATCGTGACGCCGGTCACCAGCACCCCGCCGGCGAGTCCCTCGACGGCGAGGGCCCGGTACATCCCCAGCTCGCCCAGGTCGACCGTCTGGGGCCCGGAGCCCACCTCGACCGAGGCGAGGACGGCGTCCTGCTCGGCCGTCAGGGCGCGGTAGGTCCCGTCGTCGTCCAGGTACCCCGAGCGGACCACGCCGCCGACGGAGGTGTAGTTCAGGGTGCCCGCCGCCTGTCCCGGAGCGTCCAGGGCGGGCGGAGGAGCGGGGAGCGTGGGGTCCTCGCCCTCCGGCGCAGGACCGGCGAGCGGGGTGTCGCCTGCCTCCGACGCGGTTCCCGGCAGGGTCGTGCCCGTCGTCGAGTCCGGTGGTGTGCGGTCCCCCTGGGCGCGCTCGGCACGCTGGCTCGACTCGAGGAGCTGGACATCGAGCTGGTCGACGAGCGTGCTCTGCAGGGCGAGCGTCGACACGACGCCCATCGCACCGCCGACGATCGCGAACAGCGCGACGGTGAGCACGACCAGACGCCGTCGCAGGGTCCACGTCCTTCGCGCCCCTGCGGGCGGAGGGACGGGCTGCGACGGCGGCGTGGGAGGGGCGAAGTGGCGGGGGAGGTCCGCGCTCATCGGGTGGCGGCCACCTCGGCAGGCTTGAGCACGTAGCCCACGCCGCGCAGGGTGTGGATCATCGGAGCCCGGCCGGCGTCGATCTTCCGGCGCAGGTAGGAGATGTACAGCTCGACGATGTTCGCCTGACCGCCGAAGTCGTACTGCCACACCCGGTCGAGGATCTGCGCCTTGGACAGCACCCGCCGGGGGTTGCGCATGAGGTAGCGCAGCAGCTCGAACTCGGTGGCCGTCAGGTGGATGTCCTGCCCGTCGCGGCGCACCTCGTGCGCGTCCTCGTCCATCTCCAGGTCGCCGACGACGATCACGGCGTCCTCCTTGGCGAGGGTGGCGCCCGTCCGGCGCAGCAAGGAGCGGAGCCGTGCGACGACCTCCTCGATGGAGAAGGGCTTGGTCACGTAGTCGTCACCGCCCGCGGTGAGCCCGGCGACGCGGTCCTCCACGGCGTCCTTCGCCGTGAGGAAGAGCACCGGGACCGAGGGCATCGAAGCGCGAACCCGGCTGAGGACCTCGAGCCCGGACAGGTCCGGGAGCATGACGTCGAGCAGGATGACGTCCGGCTCCCACGCCTTCGCCGTGCGGATCGCGTCGTAGCCGTTCAGTGCCGTCTCGACCTGCCAGCCCTCGTAGCGCAAGGCCGTGGCGAGGAGCTCGCCGAGTGCCGGCTCGTCGTCGACCACCAGGGCACGGATGGGGCTGCCGTCCGCGCGCGTCAGCTGCTCGCGGGGCGCTGCGGGGGTGGGGCGCGTCGTCGTCATGAGTACATCGTGCGCCCCCTTGCTGAGCGCCGCCTTGTCTGTGGCTGTGTGCAACCTGTGCGTCGGCCGAGTTTCGCCCGCACAGCCGATTCGCGGCCCGGCCCCAGCCGGGGCCCAGGAGCCGGCGCGAGGCTGAGCTCGTCCGGTACCGAGCCGGTGGAGTCGAAGGAGACCGTGATGAGCATCGAGACGAGCACCGCACGCGAGGTCGGGACCAGTCAGCGGGGAGGAGCCGAGGACGGGGTACCCACCGCCCCGACAGCGCGGGCCGCGGCCGAGCATCTCGCTGCAGGAGGGGAGCCCGACCCTGCATGGCTCACCGCGACCGTCCGCCCGGTGGGGTCCTTCGGCAGAGGGGACGTCGGTCGCCTGCGGGCGCTTCTCCAGGCCCTCTCCGCCTGCGCGTCGATCGTCGTCCTCGACCTCCAGGCGGTCCGTCTGCGCAGCCCGCGTGCGGCCGAGGCCATCGAGGAGGCGGCGGCGGTGCTCGAGGCCCACGGCGGATGTCTCGTGTGCCTGCACGCCGACGACTCGGCGGCTGCCTTCCTCGGCACGGGCAGGCATGCGGTCCTCGTCGGCTGACCGGCGCGGGTGGTCGGTCGGCCCGCTGCCGCCGTCCGGTCCTCCTGGCGCCGGGCGCCGCTCGCGTACCGTTGGTGGGTGACCATCGACTCCACGCTGCAGGCCCGCACGCGGCCCGGTCGTCCGCGCGGGCTGCGGCACCGGGTGGTCGGCCTCGTCGTCGCGGTGCTGTCCGCGGCCGCCATCTGGGTCGTGTGGCGACTGGCGATCGACACCGCGACGCTGCGCTACGTCGACGTCCTGTCGATCGACGGTGCGCAGTACGAGCGTGAGGGCTCGGGCTGGGGTGCGCAGACCTGGGCCATCGCCGAGCCCGTCGTCACGATCGTCTCCAGGAAGTTCATGCTCGCCGTCCTGGTGGTCGCCTGCGGGCTCGCCCTGTACCGGCGCCGTCTGGCGCTCGCCGTCCAGCTCGTGGTGCTGGTCGGGGGAGCGAACCTCACCTCGCAGTTCCTCAAGTCCACGCTCCCCCGCCCGGACGTCGCGCTGGGCGACTCCCTCTACAACTCCTGGCCGAGCGGGCACACGACCGTCGCGGCCTCCCTGTCGGCCGCACTCGTGCTCGCGGTACCGCGCCGGTACCGGCCGGCGGCCGTCGTCGTGGGGCTGGCCTACACGATCGTCACGGGGATCGGCACGATCCTCGGCAGCTGGCACCGGCCGAGCGACGTGATCGCAGGGGTCCTCATCGTCCTGGCCTGGACCGGCGTGGTGACGGCACTGGACGGGACCCTCGAGCCGGGGCGTGTCGTGCGGACGGCGGCGACGACCGTGACGCTCCTCGTCGGCGCGGCGATCGCGACCGGCGCGGCGGCCTGGGTCGCCCTGGACGCGACGTACGCGCTCGGCCTGATCGAGTTCCCGTCCCGGGCCCAGCTCATCGTGGCGTTCGGGGGTGGAGCCCTCGCCGTGGTCTCGGTGACCTGCCTCGCCTTCGCCTGCCTCTCCGGCCTGCTGGCGCTGGCCGATCAGGACACCGGGGTGGCGCGCTCATTGCCCGCCCGGGGTTGACAGGTCGTAGAGTGCGAGCCCGACGGGCGGGCCCGACCCACCGCGGAACCAAGGAGCAGTGATGACACGCAGGCTCGTGATCGTGGAGTCGCCGGCGAAGGCGCGCACGATCGCCGGGTACCTCGGCGAGGGGTACACCGTCGAGGCCTCCGTGGGGCACATCCGCGACCTGCCGCAGCCGTCCGAGCTCCCGGCCGAGATGAAGAAGGGCCCCTTCGGCAAGTTCGCCGTCGACGTGGACAACGGCTTCGAGCCCTACTACGTGGTCGACGCCGACAAGAAGAAGAAGGTCGCCGAGCTCAAGCGGGCGCTCAAGGACGCGGACGAGCTCTACCTCGCGACCGATGAGGACCGCGAGGGGGAGGCGATCGCCTGGCACCTGCTCGCGGAGCTCAAGCCCAAGGTGCCCGTGCACCGCATGGTGTTCCACGAGATCACCCGCGAGGCGATCCAGCGGGCCCTGGAGTCCACCCGTGAGCTGGACAACCGACTGGTCGACGCCCAGGAGACGCGGCGCATCCTCGATCGGCTGTACGGCTACGAGGTCTCGCCCGTGCTGTGGCGCAAGGTCCGGCAGGGTCTCTCGGCCGGCCGCGTGCAGTCCGTGGCGACCCGGCTGGTCGTCGAGCGCGAGCGTGAGCGGATGGCGTTCCGTTCGGCGGAGTACTGGGACGTGACAGGGGTCTTCGCGCACGGCGCCCCGACGACGACCGAGCAGGAGGGCTCCTTCCCGGCACGCCTGGTCGCGCTCGGCGAGCAGCGGGTGGCCAGCGGGCGTGACTTCGACGACCGCGGTGAGCTCAAGGGCAAGGGCGCCGTCGCGCTCGACGAGGTGGCGGCCGGTGCCCTGGCCACGGCACTCCAGAGCGCAGCGTTCAGCGTGCTCAGCCTCGAGACGAAGCCCTACACGCGCAAGCCGGCAGCGCCGTTCACCACCTCGACGCTCCAGCAGGAGGCGAGCCGCAAGCTGCGGATGGGTTCGCGTCAGGCGATGCGCACGGCTCAGGGCCTGTACGAGAACGGCTACATCACCTACATGCGGACCGACTCGCCCGTGCTGTCGGTGCAGGCGATCGACGCCGCTCGACGCCAGGCGGCCGAGCTCTACGGCCCCGAGTACGTGCCGTCCGCCCCGCGCGTCTACGCCAGCAAGGCGAAGGGCGCCCAGGAGGCGCACGAGGCCATCCGGCCCGCCGGTGACCAGTTCCGCACGCCGGCGCAGGTCGCCTCGGAGCTGTCGGGCGACCAGTTCAGGCTGTACGAGCTGATCTGGAAGCGCACCGTGGCCTCGCAGATGGCGGACGCCCGCGGCTCGACGGCCTCGGTGCGCCTGGGCGCGGACGTGACCGTCGAGCAGCTCCCTGCGGGGGTCGGCCCCGCGACGCGCGCCGTGTTCGCCGCCTCCGGCACGGTCGTGACCTTCCGCGGGTTCCTCGCCGCCTACGAGGAGGGCAGGGACGCCGAGCGCTACGAGGGTGACGGTGCCGCCGAGAAGTCGGGGGACAAGGGCGAGACCCGCCTGCCGGTGATGGCCGAGGGCGACGCGCTCGCCGGCTCGGAGATCACCGCCGACGGGCACCGCACGTCCCCGCCGCCGCGGTACACCGAGGCGAGCCTGGTCAAGGCGCTCGAGGAGCGCGGGATCGGCCGTCCGTCGACCTACGCCGCCACGATCTCGGTCATCCAGGACCGCGGTTACGTGGGGTCCCGCGGCCAGGCCCTGGTGCCGACGTGGCTCGCCTTCGCGGTGATCCGCCTGCTCGAGGAGAACCTCGACCGGCTCGTCGACTACGACTTCACCGCCTCGATGGAGGAGGACCTCGACGCGATCGCGGCAGGGGAGAAGGACCGGGTCGAGTGGCTGACCGAGTTCTACTTCGGAGCCGGAGCCGGAGCCGGAGCCGGAGCCGGAGCCGGAGCCGGGACGGGCCTGCGGGACCTCGTCGCGAGCCTCGGCGACATCGACGCTCGCGAGGTGAACTCGATCGAGATCGGCGACGGCATCACGCTGCGCGTCGGCCGCTACGGGCCCTATCTGGAGGAGGAGGTCGACGGGGAGTCGCGCCGCGCCTCCGTCCCTGACGAGCTGGCCCCCGACGAGCTCACCGTCGCCACGGCGCGTGAGCTCATGGAGTCCCAGCCCGACGGCGACCTCGTGCTCGGTGAGGACCCGAGCACCGGGACGACGATCGTCGCGAAGAAGGGCAGGTTCGGCCCGTACGTCACCGAGCTGCTCCCCGAGCCGGAGCTCGACCCCGGGCTCTCGGCCGCTGCCAAGAAGAAGGCGCTCGCGGCGCTGCCGAAGCCGCGGACGGGATCGCTGCTGTCCACCATGCAGCTCGAGACCCTGACCCTCGAGGACGCGCTCAAGCTGCTCTCGCTCCCGCGCGTGGTGGGCGTGGACCCGGAGTCGCAGACGGAGATCACCGCGCAGAACGGCCGCTACGGCCCGTACCTCAAGCGCGGGACCGACTCCCGGACCCTGCCGAACGAGGAGTCGATGTTCACCATCACCCTCGAGGAGGCGCTGGCGATCTACGCCCAGCCCAAGCGAGGGCGCGGGGCCACGGCCGCCGCACCGCTGCGCGAGCTCGGGGAGGACCCGGTCAGCAAGAAGCCCGTCGTCGTCAAGGACGGCCGGTTCGGCCCCTACGTGACCGACGGCGAGACGAACGCCACCCTGCGCAAGGACGACTCGGTCGAGCAGATCACCCTGGACCGTGCGGCCGAGCTGCTCGCGGAGAAGCGCGCCCGCGGCCCCGTGAAGAAGACCGCGCGCAAGGCCCCGGCCCGCAAGCCGGCGGCGAAGAAGACCACGACCTCGCGGACGACGAAGGGCTGAGGAGGGCGGCCCGCGGACCGATCGGCTCGACGGCCGCCCCGGGACCGGTCAGCCGGTGACGAGGCGCCGCAGCGCCGGGAGGCTCGACCGGCCGGCCAACCACCCGCGGGCCCCGGTTGCCGCGCACGAGTGCGAGGCCACCTGCGCGGCAGCGGCCAGGCCGTCGCCGAGCGGGGCGGTCAGGGTGGGCCCTTCCGAGGAGCGGTGCGCGGCGAGCCACGCGAGCAGGGCTCCGTGCAGCACGTCGCCGGCGCCCAGCGTGTCCACGACCTCCACCCGGCCGGCCTGCACCGTCCACCTCGTCCCGTCCGCGAGCACCTCGATCGGTGCGGGACCGTGCGAGCGGGCGACGATCGCCGGGCCGAGCGCCGCGACGTCCTCCAGGGAAGAGGTCTCGGCGGTACGGGCGGGAAGGGCGAAGTCGGCGGAGAGCAGGGCGACGTCCACATGCTCGAGCAGGGCCTCGAGCCCCGTCTTCCACGACCCGCCGTCCAGCAGCACGGGGACCCCGCGGCCGCGGGCGGCGGCGGCCAGCGGGACGGCGAGGTCGAGGTGGTGCCCGTCGACGAGCACGGCGCGCACGCCGTCGAGCGCCCGCTCCAGGGCCGCGGCGGTCGCGGCGGCCGGTCCGCCGTCGCGCGTCAGCGTGGCGTTGACCGAGACGACGGCGCGCTGCCCCGTCGACCTGGTGACCAGGACGGTCGAGACGGCGGGGCTGTGCCCGGGACCGGCGAGGTCGACGAGCTCGACGCCATGGGCGGCCAGGTCCTCGGTCACGATCCGGCCGATGCTCCCGTCGCCGACCCGGCTCAGCAGCCGGGCGGGGGCTCCGAGGGCCGTGGCGGCGACCGCGGCGTTGGCTGCCGGGCCACCGGCCGCGACCAGCAGCCCGTCGGCCACGATCTTCTCGTCGGGACCCGGAAGGCGCTCGACGGTCTGGACGACGTCAAGGGTCGCCAGCCCGCAGGCGAGCACGCGCGGTCCACTCACCAGCCGAGCCTAGCCAGGCCGGCGACGAACCTGGCCATGGCGGGCGGTCGGTCACGCGAGGAGCGGGTGGGTCAGCGAACGGCCGCCCCACCCGCTCCGGGGGTGCACTCAGTGCGCGACGTGCAGGACGGGCTCGGCGAGCCCCGCCTCGGCGCGCACGGTCCGGGAGAAGGCCTCGATCGAGCGCAGGGCGTCGACGAGCTCGGGGACGGAGACCTCGAACGGCATCGCGTGGATCGTCTCGCCCGGTGCCGTCGCGGCCTGGGCGACGCGGGTCAGGTCGGTGAGGTCCTCCGTGCTCAGGCCCACCTCCGTCAGGGTGGTGGGCAGGCCGACCTTGGTGGTGAAGACGATGAAGTCACGGATCTCCTGCGTGGCTGCCCCCTCCAGGACGAGCTGGGTCAGCGAGCCGATGTTGACCTTCTGCCCGTGGGTCAGGCCGTGGGTCTGGGGAGCAGCGGTCAGCCCGTTGTGGATGGCATGCGCTGCGGCCAGCCCGCCCGACTCGAAGCCCAGCCCCGACAGCAGGGTGTTGGCCTCGACGACCTTCTCCACGGCGGGCGTGACCAGGTGCTTGCCGACGGCGGCGATCGCCGGGAGGGCGTTCTCCCACAGGATCTCCCAGGAGAGCCGTGCCAGGGCGGTGCCCGTCTCCAGCGGGAGTCCGCCGGCCATCGTCGTGCTGTGCGCGGCGGCGACGGACCGGGCCTCGATCCAGGTCGCGAGGGCGTCGCCGACGCCGGCCACCAGGAAGCGCGCCGGGGCGTCGGCCACGAGCTGGGTGTCGACCAGGACGAGGTCGGGGTTGCGCGGGAAGAAGCGGTACTCCTCGAAGGCGCCGTCCTCGGTGTAGATCACGGACAGTGCCGAGCAGGGTGCGTCCGTCGAGGCGACGGTCGGCACCGACACCCAGCGGGTCCCGGCGAGGAAGCCGGCCGCCTTCACCGCGTCGATCGTGCTGCCGCCGCCCACGGCGACGATCACGTCGGCACCCAGCTCCCTGGCGCGCTCGGCGATCGCGTCGACGGCGCCCGCGGTGGCATAGGTCCCGAACCCGTCCCGCACCACGGGGAGGTCCGCGGCGGTGAACGAGTCAGTGACGGCCTGACCGACCAGTCCCCACACGACGTCGTCGGCCACCACGAGCGGCTGGGTGCCGATCGGGGCGACGAACTCCCCGAGGCGGGTGATGGCCCCACGGGCCTGCGCGTAGCGTCCCGGGCTGATGACGGTGCGGACGGGGACGGGAGTTGTCATGATCGGCTCCGTTGCTGGTGTCGGTGCGCGGCGTCCGATGCGCTCGCAGGATCCAGTGCACACCCGGGCGCCGGCGGAACCGGAGGACGGATTCCCCTCGCGCACCCGCCTGCGACGGGTAAGTTCATCGGGGGGCATCAATGCTGGCGTCGGACGCTAGGTTGGTGCCATGACACTTCCCTTGGACCCGCGCACCGCACCGCCGCTCCGTTGGGGGATCCTCGCCCCGGGGGGCATCGCCGCCGTCTTCGCCGATGCGATCAACCACCACACCCGCGCGCAGCTCGTCGCCGTCGGCTCGCGCAACAGGGATCGTGCCGAGCGCTTCGCCACGCACCACGGCATCCCCACGACGCACTCGTCGTACCGGGCGCTGGTGGAGGACCCGCAGGTCGAGGCCGTCTACGTGGCCTCCCCGCACTCGGCGCACCTCGAGCACGCGCTGCTGGCCATCAAGGCGGGCAAGCACGTCCTGGTCGAGAAGTCCCTCGCGCGCTCGGCCGCGGAGGTCGAGGAGATGGTCTCCGCCGCCCGCACGGCAGGCGTCTTCCTCATGGAGGCGATGTGGACGCGCTTCCTCCCGCATGTGGCCGCCGTGCGCGGGGTCATCGAGCGAGGGGAGATCGGCGAGGTCGTCACCGTCATCGCCGACCACGGGCAGAACATGAACCACCTCCCGCTCGAGCACCGGCTGCACAACCCCGCCCTCGCCGGCGGTGCGCTGCTGGACCTCGGCGTCTACCCGGTGTCCTTCGCGCACGACCTGCTCGGCACCCCCGACCGGATCCACGCGACCGGCAGCCTCAGCTCGACGGGTGTCGACGGCCAGGTGAGCATCTCCCTCGGCTACGGCGAGCGGGCGCAGGCCTCGCTGAACACGACGCTGTGGTCGCGGACGGCCACCACGGCGGTGATCGCCGGGACGAAGGGGCGGATCGAGATCGACACGGACTTCTACCGACCCACGTCCTTCCGGGTCATCGGCCTCGACGGGACGTGGTGGTCCTTCGACCGCGAGATCGACGGGGGCTTCCAGTTCCAGGCCGCAGAGGTGGCCCGTTGCGTCGCCGAGGGCCTCACCGAGAGCCCGCGGATGACCTGGGACAACAGCCTCGAGGTCATGCGGACCATGGACGAGGTGCGACGGCAGATCGGGCTCGTCTACCCGGGGGAGTGACCGGGCGAGGGGCCCGGACGACGGGATCGGGCCGGGGTCGTCCGTCGGTCCCGGCCGCGCGATCGGGCCGAGGCCTCCCGTCGGTCCCGGCCACTACGCTGGCGACGTGAACGACACCCCCACCGGGCTTCCGGCCCCGAGCCCGCGGCCGGAAGCGCGAGGGGTCTTCGTCTCCTTCGAGGGCGGCGACGGGGTCGGGAAGACGACCCAGATCGACCGGCTCGCGGGGTGGCTGCGCGCGCAGGGCCACGAGGTCGTCGCGACCAGGGAACCCGGCGGCACGGAGCTGGGGCTCGAGCTGCGGGCCGCCGTCCTGCACGGTGGCCACGTCAGCCCGCGCACGGAGGCGCTGCTGTACGCGACCGATCGGGCCCACCATGTCGACACCGTCGTCCGGCCGGCGCTCGAGCGGGGCGCCGTCGTCCTGAGCGACCGGTACCTCGACTCCTCGGTCGCCTACCAGGGCCACGGGCGCGACCTCGGTGCCGAGGACGTCGAGCGGCTCTCCCTGTGGGCGGTCGAGGGGCTGCTCCCGGTGCTCACCGTCCTGCTCGACCTGGACCCGGCGTTGGGCCTGACCCGGCTCTCCGGGCGCCCCGACCGGCTGGAGAGCGCCGGCCTGGAGTTCCATACGCGCACGCGCAGGGCCTTCCTCGACCGCGCGGCCGCAGATCCGGGGCGGTGGCTGGTCCTGGACGCCTCGGCTCCGGTCGAGGAGGTCGCCGCGGCGGTCCGCGCCCGGGTCGCCGGTCTGCTCGGAGCAGTCGGATGAGCGTCTGGGACGCCCTCGTCGGCCAGGACGCCGCTGTCGCGGTGCTGCGCGGCGCCGTCGCGGACCCGCAGGCCATGACGCACGCCTGGCTCCTGACGGGGCCGCCCGGCTCCGGCCGGTCGACGGCTGCCAGGGCCTTCGCCGCCGCCCTGCAGTGCCTCGAGGGCGGGTGTGGGACGTGCACCGCCTGCCGGACGGCGCTCGCCGGGACCCACGCCGACGTCACCGTCGTCGCGACCCAGAAGGTCACGATCTCGATCGAGGAGGTCCGCGGACTGATCGGGGTGGCGCAGCGGAGCCCCTCGCAGGGCCGCTGGCGCGTGATCATCGTCGAGGACGCCGATCGCATGGTCGAACGCACCTCGAACGTGCTGCTCAAGGCCATCGAGGAGCCACCGCCGCGCACGGTCTGGTTGCTGTGCGCACCGAGCGCGGAGGACGTCGTCGTGACCATCCGGTCGCGCAGCCGCGCCCTCGCCCTGCGCGTGCCTCCGGTGGCCGACGTCGCAGCGCTGCTCGTCGCGCGCGACGGGGTCGAGCCGGAGATCGCCGAGGCCGCTGCGCGGGCCGCCCAGAGCCATGTCGGCCTGGCCCGCCGGCTGGCACGGGACCCGGCGGCGCGCGAGGGTCGGTCGCGGACCCTCGAGCTCGCCGCGGGGATCCGCGGGGTGGGGGACGCGGTGCTCGTCGCCGCCGACCTCGTCGAGGTGGCCACCGCCGAGTCCAGGGCCGCGACGGAGGACCGCGACGCGGCCGAGCGCACCGCCCTGCTGCACACCCTCGGCGCCGGCGACGGCGGGCCGCTCCCGCCGACCTTGCGCGCCCAGGTGCGTCAGCTCGAGGAGGACCAGAAGCGTCGCGCCACCCGCGCCCTGCGGGACGAGCTCGATCGGGCGGCGCTGGACCTGCTCTCGCTGTACCGCGACGTGCTCGTGGTCCAGCTCGGGGCCGACGTCGAGCTGGTGAACCCGGGCCAGGACGTGCACCGGCTCGCAGCGGAGAGCTCGCCGGAGCAGACCGTGCGCAGGATGGACGCGATCGGTGAGGCGCGGACCCGCCTGGCGGGGAACGTCGCACCCCTGCTCGCCATGGAGGCGATGGCTGTGGCGCTGCGTCCACAGGTCTGAGCCCGACCCTCAGCGGTTACCGTAGGCGGGTGCCCTTGAGTGTCGAGCCCGTCGTCCACCCTGCCCACCGCGATCGCAGCGCCCGTCGCTCCGCCCGCGCAGCTCTCGCCTCCCTCGGCGCCCTCACCCTGCTGCTCTCGGGATGTGCCGCGGGCAAGGTCCAGAGCACTCCCTCCGAGTCGGGTGCCGGGGCGACGGCAGGAGCCCCCGCCGACTCGATCGACGCGCTCTACGCGCAGCAGGTCGAGTGGTCGGACTGCGGGGAGGACGAGTGCGCGACGGTGGCGGCGCCGCTCGACTGGGACGACCTGTCGCTCGGCACGATCGAGCTCGCCGTGCAGCGCCATGCGGCGACCGGGGCGGACCGCATGGGCTCGCTCCTGCTCAACCCCGGCGGGCCCGGGCAGTCGGGGATCGGCTTCCTGGGCTATGCCGTGTCGGACATCTTCGGCGCCGAGGTCCTGTCCGCGTACGACATCGTGGCCTTCGACCCCCGCGGCACGGGTGACTCGACGGCGGTGCAGTGCGGCGGGGACGCCCTCATCGACGAGTACCTGACGCAGGACGTGGAGATCGAGAGCCAGGAGGACCTGGACGCGGCTCGGGCGAGGGTCGCCGCCGTCGGTCAGGCGTGCCTGGAGGCGACGGGTGACCTGCTCGGCCATGTGGACACCGTCAGCGCCGCCAAGGACCTGGACCTGCTGCGGGCCGTCGTCGGCGACGAGAAGCTCAACTACCTCGGGTACTCCTACGGGACCTTCCTCGGGGCGACCTATGCCGGGCTCTTCCCGGAGAACGTCGGCCGCTTCGTCCTCGACGGTGCGCTCGACCCGTCGATGTCGAACGACCAGCTCTCGCTCGAGCAGGCCGAGGGTTTCGAGACCGCCGTGCGGGCCTACGTGACCGACTGCCAGGCGGGTAGTGGCTGCCCGCTGACAGGCACGGTCGACGAGGGCATGCAGCAGATCCGGCAGGTCGTCGACCGGGCCGAGGCCCGTCCCCTCGACGCGGGCGACGGGACGACGGTCAACGGGACGCTCGCCTTCTACGGGATCATCGTGACGCTCTACGACGACTCCTCCTGGCCCTACCTCACGCAGGCGCTGACCGAGGTGGTCACCCAGAACACCGGCGGGACCCTCGCCCAGCTCGCCAACCTGTACCTCGACCGGACGGCCGACGGCGCGTACACGTCGAACGCGATGATGGCCTTCACGGCGATCAACTGCCTCGACTACCCGAGCGTGGAGCGCAGCTACGACGAGCTGCTCGAGGTGGCGGCTGAGGTCGAGGCCGTCGCGCCGACCTTCGGTGACCAGTTCGCCCTCGCCGCGGGTTGCGAGTCCTGGCCGGTGACGTCCACCAGGGAGCCCGCGCCGATCACGGCCGAGGGCGCCGGCCCGATCCTCGTGATCGGCACGACGGGGGACCCGGCGACGCCGTACCGGTGGGCCGAGGCGCTGGCGGACCAGCTCGAGTCGGGTCATCTGCTCACCTGGGACGGCGAGGGGCACACCGCCTACGGACGGGGCGGGGCCTGCGTCGCCGATGCGGTCGAGGGCTACCTGCTCGACGGTGAGGTCCCCGCCGACGGGGCCGCCTGCTGAGCCGCTTTGGCGTCATGCCGGACCGCCGGTACAGTAGGCGCGGCCCGCTTCGCGCGGGCCACGCCGCCTTAGCTCAGTCGGTAGAGCGTCTCACTCGTAATGAGAAGGTCATCAGTTCGATTCTGATAGGCGGCTCCGCGCACGAGGCCCCTCATCCGCAGCACTGCGGTGAGGGGCCTCTCGTCGTCCGGACCCGCAGACCGCGTGCGATGTCCGAACGCCACGGGACGTGACCGGGTGGTCCTGCGCGCGGGGGCGAACCGGCTCCTCTCCTGAGCGCCGTGCCGACCGGTCCGCCGCTCGGTGCGCGCTCGTCGTCGACGGGAAGGGCTCAGCGGCGGGGGTCCACGTGGAACTTCGGGCCCGCGCCGGCCCCGCCCGGCCGTCGGCCCGCCAGGACGTCCGTCACCTCGGCCAGCCCGACGGTGGCGGCGACGAGCGGTCTCGGGTCCACCGCGCCGGAGGCGTACCTCTCGATCGTCCCGGCGAGGCCAGGGGATCCGCTGAGGATCCCGGTGGCCGTGACGTCCTTGAGCAGCAGGTCGCGGGAGTCGACGAGGCTCGGCGTGGTGGACAGGCCGATGTAGGCGACCTTGCGGCCCGGCTCGACGAGCTCGACGGCGAGGGCCGGCATCCCCGGCGCGTTGGTGGCGTCGATGACGCCGTCCCACGGACCAGGGGGCAGGGCGTCGACCGTCGAGACCGCGAAGCCGAGGCTCGAGGCGAACGCCCGCGAACGCTCGGAGCGGCCGGCGAGGTGCACCTCCGCACCCAGTGCCCTGGCCAGCAGGCCGGCAAGCAGACCGATCGTCCCGGGACCGAGGACCAGCAGTCGCTCACCGGGCTCGACGCCGCTCGCCCAGACGGCACGCAAGGCGTTGCCGCCGGGCTCGACGAGCGCTCCGGTCATGTCGTCGACCGTGTCGGGAAGGGCGTGCAGGCTCGAGGCGGGGATCGCCATCCGCTCGGCGAGGGCACCGGCGAAACCTCCGCGGATCCCGAGCTCGTAGCGCTCCTCGCACACGTGCTGACGACCGGCACGGCAACGCGCGCACCGACCGCAGCCGAGCATGGTGTCCCCCGTGACGCGACGCCCGAGCCAGCCCTGGTCGACGTCGGCGGCAGTGGCGACGACCCGTCCGGCCCACTCGTGCCCCAGCCGGATCGGGTAGGCGGCGTGCCCCGAGCCGAGGTAGGCCATGTCCCCGGTGAAGAACTCCACGTCGGTGCCGCAGACGCCGACCCGGGTGATCTCGACGACGACCTGCCCGGGCGCGGCGACCGGCTCCGGGAGGTCCTGGACCCCGGACCGACCGGGTCCGGTCACGACGAACGCGCGCATCAGTGCTCCTGCCGGCCGAACGGGCTGGACGGCAACCGGCCGTTCCACGGGGTGGCGGGGACGCCGGTCGCCTCGACCTCGGCGACGAACAGCCGGCCCGAGTCGGGGTAGCGGGCGAGCTGCGCCTCGTCGAGCTCGACGGAGGCCGTCGTCAGCAGGAGGGTGCGCAGCTCGGGCCCGACGAAGGCGAGCGACGAGCTGTGCGGGGCGGCGACCTCGACCGTGTGCAGCAGGGAGCCGTCCGGAGCGTGGCAGAGCACCCGACCCGCACCCCAGACGGCCACCCACACGTTGCCGTCCGTGTCGGTGCCGATGCCGTCCGCGTACCCCTCGACGCGCAGGTGCAGGCGCCGCGGGCCGGTCCGTCCGGTCCGCGCGTCGTAGTCCCGGGCCCAGACGTGCCCGGGGATCGTGTCCACCGAGTACAGCGTCGTGCCGTCCGCCGACCACGCGAGCCCGTTGGACTGGGCGAGGTCCTCGTCGAGGACCGTGAGACTGCCGTCGTCCTCGACGCGGAGGAGGCTCTCCGTCGTGGAGGAGCCGGACAGGCTCAGGGTGCCGACCACGAGCCGCCCCTCGGGATCGCAGGCGGCGTCGTTGAGCCGCCGCCCCGTCCCGGGTGGCAGCACGCGGGGACCGCGATCGATGGACCCGTCGGGGTGCAGGACCCACAGTCGCTCGAGCCCGGCGACCAGGACCCGTCCGTCGGCGGACGGCAGTGCCGCACCGACCATCGAGTCCACCTGCACGCGCCGCTCGGTCTCGACGACGCCGCGCGACAGGCGGCCCTGGTGGACCTCTCCGGCGACGATGTCGACCCAGGTCAGCGTCTCGGTCGCCTCGTCCTGGACGGGGCCCTCGGCGAGGCCGTAGCGTCCGGGGCTCGCGGGAACGGCGTGGTAGGTGGTCATGAGTCCTTCCCGAGGTGGGCGTCGGCGAGGTCGCGCAGGATCGCGGGGACCTCGGCCTCCAGGGTGGCGAGCGGGGTGCGGAAGCGCAGGGCGCTGACGGAGATCGCCCCGCTGGGAACGGTCGGCGAGACGAGGTAGACCGGGATCGCGATGCACACGATCCCTGGTTCGTTCTCCTCGTCGTCCACGGCCCAGCCGCGGGCGCGGACGACAGCGAGGTCCGCGGCGAGGGCGTCGGCGGAGGTCAGGGTCGCGGGGGTCCTGGCGTCGAGAGTGCGATCGCCGACCCACTCCCGCACGGCCTCGTCGTCGGGAAGGGTCATGGCGAGCAGGGCCTTGCCGACCCCGGTGGCGTGCGCGGCGTTCCGGCCGCCGATCGTGCTGGTGAGCCGGACGCCTCCCGTCGGCGGGTCCACCTTCGCGCGGTAGACGACGTCGTGACCGTCGAGCACGGCGTAGTGCGTCGTCTCGCCGTAGCGCGCGGTCAGGGCGTCGAGCACCGGCTGCACGCGGACATGGTCGGGGCGGGCCTCGTGATGCGCGAAGGCGAGGCGGAGGAACTCGTCGCCGAGGACGTAGTGGCCGGGGCTGTCCTGGTCGGCGAGACCTGCCGAGCGGAGGGAGGCGAGCGCGCGGTGGACCGTCGGCTTGGGGCTCCGGGCGATCCGGCTGAGGTCGTCAAGGGAGGCCCCGCCAGGGAGGCGGGCGAGCTCGACGAGGATCGCCAGGACCCGGTCGGCCCCGACGACCCGTGGGGTTTCGTCCGGGCGCTCGGAGCGAGTACCGTCGGTCACGTTCCGGATGTTAGTACGACTTTCCAACTAACGGAAAGAGAGTGGATCGATGGGGATGCGCAGCGACGCCTGGTACGCCGGAGACGGCCGAGACCCGTACATCCACCGCGCGTGGATGCGGCGCGGACTGCCGACCCACGCCTTCGACGGACGACCGCACATCGCCATCGCCAACACCGCCTCCGACCTCACGCCGTGCAACATGCACCTCGACGAGGTCGCGGCAGCCGTGAAGCAGGGGATCTGGGAGGCCGGGGGCGTGCCGCTCAACCTCCCGGTCGTCTCCCTCGGCGAGACCCAGGTCCGCCCCACGGCGATGCTCTGGCGCAACATGGCGGCGATGGCCACCGAGGAGATGCTCCGGGCCAACCCGATCGACGGGGTCGTCCTGCTCGGCGGTTGCGACAAGACGATCCCCGCGCTGCTCATGGCCGCGGCCTCGGTCGACCTCCCGGCGGTCGTCGTCCCCGGTGGCCCGATGCTCACCGGGACCTTCCGGGGCGCACCCCTCGGTTGCGGCACCTCGACCTACGCCCTCGCGGAGGAGGTCCGCGCCGGGACGATGGACCGGGCCGACTTCCTGCGCTCGGAGTCGGCGATGATCCGCAGCAAGGGCCACTGCAACACGATGGGCACCGCCTCGACCATGGGTCTGCTCGCCGAGGTGCTGGGCACCACGCTGCCGGGGGTCGCCGGGACCCCGGCGCCGGACTCCCGCCTGCTCGAGGCCTCCCACGAGACGGGCCGGCTCGCGGTCGAGCTGGTGCACGAGGACCGCCGCCCGAGCACGATCCTCTCGCGCGGGTCCTTCCTCAACGCGATCGTGGCGCTCGCGGCCATCGGCGGGTCGACCAACGCCGTCGTGCACCTGCTCGCGATCGCCGGGCGATTGGGCGTCGAGCTCAGCCTGGACGACGTCGACCGGACAGGGTCCGGGGTCCCGCTGCTGGTCGACCTGCTCCCCGCCGGCCGCTTCCTCATGGACGACCTGTACCGGGCCGGCGGCCTGCTCGCCGTGCTGCGCGAGGTCCGCGACCTGCTCGACCCCACGGCGCTCACGGTGACCGGCAGGCCCCTCGTCGACCACCTCGAGGACGCGAGGATCTGGGACCCGGAGGTCATCCGGGTCCGCGCGGATCCGCTCCAGCCCGAGGCGGGGATCGCCGTCCTGCGCGGGAACCTGGCCCCGCTCGGCGCCGTCATCAAGCCGGCCGCCGCCACGCCCGCCCTGCTCCGGCACCGCGGGCGGGCCGTCGTCTTCGATTCCGTCGAGGACCTGCACGCGCGGATCGACGACCCGGACCTGGACGTCGACGCCGACAGCGTGCTCGTGCTGCGCGGCTGCGGGCCCCGGGGGTACCCGGGGATGCCGGAGGTCTCGAACATGCCCTTGCCCACCAAGCTCCTGGAGCAGGGCGTGCGGGACATGGTGCGCGTCTGCGACGGCCGGATGAGCGGGACGGCGTTCGGCACCGTGGTGCTGCACGTCGCACCCGAGGCCGCCGCGGGGGGAACGCTCGCGCTGGTGCGCAACGGGGACATGATCGAGCTCGACGTGCCGGCGCGGCGTCTGCACCTCGACGTCCCGGAGGCCGAGCTCGCCGCACGGGAGCCCTCCGCGGCTGCCCGTGCCGCGTACGCCGCACCGGCCCGCGGCTGGGAGCGCCTCTACGTCGAGCACGTCCAGCAGGCCGACACCGGGGCCGACCTCGACTTCCTCGTCGGGTCGACCGGCTCGGCCGTCGGCCGCGAATCGCACTGACCCTCTGCCGACCCGTCATTTGCCCGAGTCACCCGCAACCGTCCAGCAAGGAGCCTGCACGATGATGGAGAACAGGACGCAGGTGCGCGCCAGCGCGCACCTGCGTGAGCTCTGGGCCGCCGACCGCCCGGCCTTCGGGATGTGGAGTCTGCTCGCGGACCCCGTCGTCGCCGAGCTCGTCGCGGCGACCGACGTGGACTTCGCCGTCGTCGACCTCCAGCACGGGTTCGCGAGCTTCGCCGAGCTGCCCACCCTGCTCCAGGCGATGCGCTCGGGAGGGATGGCGCCCGTGGTCCGGGTGCCGTGGAACGAACCGGCGCAGATCATGCGGGCCGCGGACTCCGGTGCCTGCGGGGTGCTCGTGCCCATGGTGAACTCCGCGGCCGAGGCCGCCGCGGCGGTGGATGCCTGCCGCTTCCCCCCGCAGGGTTCGCGCAGCTGGGGGCCGATGTGGGGCGGGATCCGCGCCGACGGCGCCCCTGCCCCCGAGGTGGCCGACGCCGCGCTGCTCTGCTTCGTCATGGTCGAGACGCAGGAGGGGATCGACGCCCTGGAGGAGATCGTCGCGGTCCCCGGGGTCGACGGAGTCTTCATCGGACCCAACGACCTCGCGCTGAGCTGCGGGTACGGGCGTGCGACCTACCGCGACTCCGAGGTGGTCGGGAGACTCCTCGACCGCGTGATCGAGGTCTGCGTCGCGGCAGGGGTCGTACCGGGGCTCTTCTGCTCGGACGGGGAGATGGCCCTGCACTGGGCGGGGCGCGGAGCGCGCTTCCTCTCGGCGGGCATGGACACCGGCCTGCTGCGCGAGGGGATCGACGCGCTCGCCGCCCGGCTCACCGCTCACGTGCGCCCCACCGCCTGACCCGGCCTTCACAGGCCGTCCACAGCAGGGGCGAAGCCTGCACACACTCGCCCCGGGACCTGCGCGCTCGCGACTGACCGACCGGGGGCGTGCGGGCTAGCGTCACGATCATGAGCGATGACGAGCGTCATGCCGGGGCGGAGACGGCGAGTGGTGCGGCGGTGAGCGGTGCGGCCGTGAGCGGCCCGTCCACGAGGCCGGGACAGGGACCCCCGGCGCCGCCGCAACCAGGAGCTGCCCAGGTCGGGGTGCTTCCGGCACCTGCGGTGGGGCCCGCGCTCGCACTGCCGCGCCCTCCGGGTCGGCTCGAGACCGCGATGGCCGACTTCTGGCGGGACCGCGCCGTCCCGCTGGGCAGGGGCCACCTCGTGGCGGTGGCGTCCGTCGGGGTGCTCGCTGGTGCGGCGCTCGTCGGGAACCGGATCGGGCTCGGCATGACCCTCGTCGGCCTCGGCGCCCTCGCGACGGCGGCGCCCGCGCTGCTGCGTCGCCGCGCCGTCGCCGATCTCCTGACCCTCGCCCTGTCCGGTGCCCTGCTCGTCATGGTGAGTGTGCGGGCCGCCGACTGGGTCGTCGCGCTGTGCCTGCTCGCCGCGGCAGGAGCCGCGGCCGCTGCCCTGACCGGGGCACGCCGACCCTCGGCTGTGCTCCTCGCCCCACTCGTCGCCGGTCTCGGCACCCTGCGGGCCGTGACCGCCGTACGTCGCGGACTGGGGGTGCTCGCCGGCTCCCGGCGGGAGTCCCTCGTCGTCGTGCTGCGCAGCGTGCTGATCACGGTGCTGCTCGTCGGGGCCTTCGGCGCGCTGTTCGCCAGTGCCGACGCCGTCTTCGCCTCGCTCATCCCGCGCGTCGACATCGGCCTCCTGCCCGGACGGCTGGTGGTCGGGCTCCTGGTCGCGGTCCTCGTGGCGGGCGCTGCTCACCTGTCGATCGCGCCTGTCCGGTGGCCGAGCACCTCCGGCGGTCCGCAGCGGCGCGGGGCCCGCCCGGGGGAGTGGCTCCTGCCGATCGTCGCGCTGGACGTCGTCGTCCTCGCCTTCGTCCTCGTGCAGGTCGGTGCCCTCATCGGGGGGCACGACTTCGTCCTGCGGACAGCGGGCATGACCTACGCGGGCTATGCGCGAGAGGGCTTCGGGCAGCTCGTCGCCGTCACGGTCCTGTCCCTCGCCGTCGTCGCGCTCGCCGCGCGCTGGGCGCCGCGAGCGACGTCCTCGCACCGCCGGTGGTCGAGCCTCGCGCTCGGTCTGCTCTGCGTCGGCACGCTCGGCGTCGTCGCCTCCGCCGTGCGGCGGATGGTGCTCTACGTCGACGCCTTCGGCCTGACACGGTTGCGGATCACGGTCCTGACCGCGGAGATCGCCCTCGGGGTGGTGTTCCTCCTCGTGCTGGTCGCGGGTGTCCGGTGGCGTGCGGCATGGCTCCCGCGTGCCGTCGTCCAGGTGGCTGCCGTCGCGGTCCTCTCGCTCGCGGCGATCAACCCGGACGCGCTCATCGTCCAGCGCAACGCGCACCTGGACCCGGGAGCAGCAGACACCCGGGTGACCGGGGTCGACGTCTCGTACCTGCAGGGGCTCTCGGCCGATGCCGTCCCCGCGGCCGCTGGGCTCGACGAGCCGTTGCGCTCGCAGGTGCTCGCGGGGCTGGAGGTGCCGGCGCCGGACGGCTGGGCCGGGTGGAACCTCGGCAGGGCCCGGGCCGTGTCGACCCTCGACGGGCAGGGTGAGGCGACGCCCTAGTCCCGGTCCGCGTCGCGGCTCGGCTGCACGCGCTTGGGCTCGCCCGGCATCTTGGGGTACTCGGGTGGGTAGGGCAGGTCGCCGAGCCCGCGGTCGCGTTCGTCCCGGTCGGCCAGGTCGAGGAGCGCGTCGAGGGACCCGCGCGGTGCGGCACCCGCGACGAGCGGGGCCGCGAGGTCGCCGACCTCCGCGAAGCGTGCGGCCATCGTCGTGACGTCGAAGTCGAGGGGATCGGCCTCCCCGACCTCCTCCCAGCGCAGCGGGGCCGAGACCGGGGCGTGCGCCTTGGCGCGGATCGAGTACGCGGAGGCCATCGTGCGGTCGCGCGCCATCTGGTTGTAGTCGACGAAGATGCGCTCGCCGCGTTCCTCCTTCCACCAGGCGACGGTGACGTCTCGGGGGAGGCGCCGCTCCAGCGCGCGACCCAGGGCGATCGTGGCGCGCCGGGCCTCGGTGAAGGTCCAACGGGGCTCGATCGGGACGAAGACGTGCAGCCCTCGTCCCCCGGAGGTCTTCGGGTGGCCCGCGAGCCCCAGCTCGTCCAGCAGCTCACGCAGGTGCAGCCCGACGCGCGCCGCGTCGGAGAAATCGGTCCCCGGTTGCGGGTCGAGGTCGATCCGCAGCTGGTCGGGATGGTCGAGCGCGGCGGAGGTCACGGGCCAGGGGTGGAAGGTCAGGGTCCCGAGGTTGGCCGCCCACACCAGGACGGCGAGCTCGCTCGGGCAGACCTCGTCGGCCGAGCGTCCGCTGGGGAACGTGACGGTAGTCGTCGGCACCCAGTCCGGTGCGCCCTTCGGGATGCGCTTCTGGAAGAAGGCGTCGGCCTTCGGGTCGGCGCGGGTCGCCAGGTGCGCCCCCTCGACGAGACCCTTGGGCCAGCGCTCCAGCGTCGTCGGTCGGTCGCGCACCGCACCGAGGATCCCCTCGCCGACGGAGAGCACGTACTCCACGACCTGCAGCTTGGTGACGCCTCGTGCAGGGAAGACGACACGATCAGGGCTGGAGACCCGGACGGTGCGGTCCCCGACGGTGAGCTCGACGGCGGGCGAGGTCGAAGGCATCCCTGAGCGTACGTCCGGGGCCGATCCCGGTACACCGCGCGGAGGCGTACGCCCGGGCGTAGGGTCGTTTCATGCCCGCAGCGAAGGGGGCGAAGCCCCAGCCCATGGAGCGGACCGAGGAGTTCGACGCCTTCGGTCCCTGGGTGCTCCCCGTGTCCGAGGCCGACGAGGTC
>NZ_JBFHHB010000015.1:0-24722 GCF_041597215.1 Actinotalea sp. | reverse complement strand
GTGGGTCGCGAGGGCGCGCAGGTGCTGCAGGTTCGTCATGGCCGTCGGGTCGTCCGCCGGGCGGAGGTTCAGCGTCACGCACCGATGGGCGGGGGTCGTGCGCAAGGACTCGTACAGCTCGGGGACACGCACGTGCGGCAGCACGGAGGTGAACCACGAGCCCGGGCCGAGGATCACCCAGTCGGCCTGCTGGATCGCCTCGACGGCCTCGGGGCAGGCGGGCGGACGCTCGGGCTTGAGCCGGATGGCCAGGACCTCGCCTCGGGCGCTCGCGACGGCCGACTGCCCCTTGACGATGGTCTCGACACCGCCGAGGAGGATGTCGGCCTCGATCTCGAGGGGGCTCTGCGACATCGGCAGCACACGCCCTCGCGCGCCGAGGAGCCGCCCCACCCAGTCGAGCCCGGCGACGGGATCACCGAGCAGCTCCCACAGCGCGACGATGAGCAGGTTGCCCACCGCGTGCTGGTCGAGCGGGCCCTGGGAGTGGAAGCGGTGCTGGAGCACGTCGCGCCAGGTGTGACCCCAGTCGGTGTCGTCGCACAGGGCCGCGAGGGCCATCCTCAGGTCCCCTGGTGGGAGGACGTCGAGCTCCGAGCGGAGCCGGCCGGAGGAGCCTCCGTCGTCGGCGACCGTCACGACGGCGGTGATCCGGTCGGTCATCAGGCGGAGTGCTCGCAGGCTCGCCGAGAGCCCGTGCCCGCCGCCCATGGCGACGACGGCCGGCCCACGACGGCGGTGCGAGGACTCCCCCGGCGACCGCGCAGCGGTGGTGGCGGGACGTTCCGGGGTGCGTCCCTCACTCACGCCCGAGGTCACGGTGGGTCACCACCACACGGCGACCCTGGGCCCGCAGCGCGGCGGCGATCGCCTCGGAGAGGGCGACCGAGCGGTGCTTGCCGCCCGTGCACCCGATCGCGAGCGTCGCGTAGCGCTTGTCCTCGTGCTCGTAGCCGGCGAGGACCGGCTCGAGCAGCGCGAGGTACCGGTCGACGAAGAGCTGGGCACCGGGGAGCCCGAGGACGTAGTCGCGGACGGGCTCGTCACGGCCGGTGAGGTGCCGCAGCTCGGTGATCCAGTACGGGTTCGCCAGGAAGCGCACGTCGGAGACGCTGTCCGCATCGAGCGGGAGCCCGTACTTGAAGCCGAAGCTCACGACGGTCAGCCGCATCTCGTCCTCGGTGCCCGAGGCGACGGCCGCCCGGACCTCACGCGCGAGGTCGTGCACGTTGAGCTCGGTCGTGTCGATGAGCACGTCGGTGCGTCGTCGCACGCCCTCGAACATGACCCGCTCGTCCGCGATGCCGTCCAGGATCCGTCGACCGTCCTGCAAGGGGTGCGGTCGCCGCACGGTCTCGAAACGACGCACGAGGACCTCGTCGGAGGCGTCGACGAAGAGCACGCGGAAGTCCAGGCCGGCCTCGCGCAGCGAGTCGAGCACGCCCACCAGGTCGGCGGAGAGCCGGCGGCCCCGCACGTCGACGACCGCGGCCAGCCGGTGCACCCCGCCGGGACCCGAGGACAGCATCCCCGCGAGCTGCGGGAGGAGCTGTGCCGGGAGGTTGTCCACGACGTACCAGCCGAGGTCCTCGAGCACAGCGGCCGCTCGGCTGCGGCCGGCACCGGACATGCCGGTGACGACGAGGAGCTCGGGGTTCTCCCCTCGAGGGCTGGCGGTGGCCGCCTCCAGCGCCGGGATCCCCGACGGGACGGTGGTGGCAGGAGGTTCGGTCATGGCCCCAGCATGCCAGGCGCGGCGGGAGGAACGCTCAGGGTGTCCCGAGGGTGGCCAGGACCGCCTCGGCCGTCGCCGGGCCGATGCCCTGGACCTCCGTGAGCTCCTCGACGGTCGCGGCGCGCAGCGCGGCCACCGAGCCGAAGTGGGCCAGCAGGGCCGCCGCCCTCGTCGGGCCGAGGCCGGGGACGTCGTCGAGCGCCGACCGGGTCATCGCCGCGCCGCGACGCGCCCTGTGGTGCTTGATCGCGAAGCGGTGGGCCTCGTCGCGCACGCGTTGCAGCAGGTAGAGGCCCTGCGAGGAGCGCTGCAGGATGACCGGGTGGTCGTCGTCCGGGAGCCAGACCTCCTCGAGCCGCTTCGCCAGGCCGCAGAGCGCGACGTCCGTCACCCCGAGATCGGCAAGGGCGCGCGCAGCGGCCGCGACCTGAGGTGGGCCCCCGTCGACCACGACGAGCTGCGGAGCGTAGGCGAAGCGCCGGCCTGCGGCTGCCTGGGCCGCGAGGTCCTCGTCGGGGTCGACGGGTCCGGAGACCTGCACGGCGCCGACGGTCGGGTCGGCCGCGGGATCCGCGCCGTCACGCTCGGCCAGGTGCCGCCGGAAGCGTCGGGTGATGACCTCGTACATCGCTGCGGTGTCGTCCCGTGCGCCGGCACCGTCCTCGCCCCGGATGACGAACTGCCGGTACTCGGACTTGCGTGCGACGCCGTCCTCGAAGACGACCATCGACCCGACCTGGTGGGTGCCCTGGGTGGTGGAGATGTCGTAGCACTCGATGCGCAGCGGCGCGGACGCCAGCCCCAGCGCCTCCTGGAGGTCCTCCAGCGCCTGGCCCCGGGTGGTCAGGTCGCCCGCTCGACGGGTGCGGTGCAGAGCGAGCGCCTGCTCGGCGTTGCGTCGCACCGTCTCGGCCAGGTCCTTCTTCGCCCCGCGCTGCGGGACGCGCACCTGGACCCGGCTCCCCCGCAGGCCTCCGAGCCACGCCGTGACCTGCTCGACGTCGGCGGGCAGCACCGGGACGAGCACCTCCCGGGGCACCGCGCTGCTTGCCTCGACGGCGCGTTCGGGGCGCCTGGCTCCGCCGGAGGCCTTCTCCGGGTCGACCACCGCGCCGTCGCCGTAGACCTGCTGGAGCAGGTGCTCGACGAGCTCGGCGTCGGTCACGTCCTCGACCTTCTCCACGACCCAGCCGCGCTGACCGCGGATGCGCCCGCCGCGGACGTGGAAGACCTGGACCGCCGCCTCGAGCTCGTCTCCCGCCAGGGCGAAGACGTCGGCGTCCGTGCCGTCGTCGAGCACGACGGCGTTCTTCTCGGTGGCCCGTTGGAGCGCACCGAGGTCGTCGCGGAGCTTGGCCGCGAGCTCGAACTCCAGGTTCTCCGACGCCATCCGCATCTGCTTCTCGACCCGCCGCACGAAGCGTCCGGTGTCCCCCGCCATGAAGTCGCAGAACTCCTCGGCGATCACACGGTGCTGATCGGGCGAGACGCGGCCGACGCACGGGGCGGAGCACTTGTCGATGTAGCCGAGCAAGCAGGGGCGGCCCGTGCGTTCCGCGCGCCGGAAGACCCCCGTCGTGCACGTCCGGACCGGGAACACCCGAAGCAGCAGGTCGACGGTCTCGCGGATCGCCCAGGCATGCCCGTAGGGGCCGAAGTAGCGCGTCCCCGGCCGTTTGGCCCCCCGCATCACCTGGACGCGCGGGAACTCCTCGCCGAGGGTCACCGCCAGGTAGGGGTAGGACTTGTCGTCGCGGTACTTGACGTTGAACCTCGGGTCGAACTCCTTGATCCACGAGTACTCCAGGCTGAGCGCCTCGACCTCGGTTCCCACCACCGTCCACTCGACGCTGCACGCCGTGGTGACCATCTGGGCCGTGCGCGGGTGCAGGGCGGTGATGTCCTGGAAGTAGCTGGCCAGGCGGGACCGCAGGCTCTTGGCCTTGCCGACGTAGATCACGCGACGCTCCGCGTCCCGGAACCGGTACACCCCTGGCTGGTCGGGGATCTCCCCTGGACGAGGGCGGTAGCTCGCCGGATCAGCCATGCGCCGAGCCTAGGACAGAGCACCGTCACCGGCGTCCGCGTGACCGTTGGCGTGCCGGACCCGGCGGCCCGCGCCGGTGCTCGGTACGGTGAGACATGGGAATCCTGCACAGCTACCGCGCGGCGGTGACCTGGACGGGTGCCGGCACCGCAGGCACCGCGAGCTACACCTCCTACAGCCGGGACCACGAGATCGTCCTGGCAGGGAAACCCCCGCTCCTCGGCTCGGCCGACCCGGCGTTCCGCGGTGACCCCACGCGGTACAACCCCGAGGAGCTGCTCGTCGCAGCGCTCTCCCAGTGCCACCTCCTGTGGTTCCTGCACCTGGCGGCGAACGCGGGGGTCGTCGTCCTCGGCTATCACGACGACGCCTCGGGGACGATGCGGGTCGCAGCGGCCGGCGCGGGTCAGTTCACCGAGGTCGTGCTCCGCCCGCAGCTCACCGTCCAGGGCGAGGTGAGCGAGCAGAGCATCGCCGAGCTGCACGCCAGGGCCGGCGAGCACTGCTTCATCACCCGCTCCGTGAACTTCCCCGTGCGCGTGGAGCAGGGCACGATCTCGCGGGTCTGAGCGGAGCGCGGCCGCACCTACCCGGCCCGCCTCCGGCGGGCCGTCGTGCAGCGCACCGTCTGGCGGAGCGTGAAGGCGCCGGAGCCGTCCGCGAACGGCTCGACGCGCGATGCGACCTGCTCGAGGACCGCGGGGCGCCGATCCTCGGGCACGGCGAGCCAGTGGCTGCGCTGACCGTGCGACCAGGTCCACTCGCGCCACTGCTCGACACCGGTGAATCGCACGTGAAGGTCATGGCTCATGGTCTGCACCTCGACGAAGCCGCTGTCCACGAGCAGTGCGGCGACGCCCTCGTCCGAGGCGAATGCGCCCCGCGAGCCGCTCGTCCTGGCGTCGAGCAGCTCCGGCGGCAGGTACGGGGTGAACACGTCGTCCAGCTCCGACCAGCGGCGGTCCCTGCCCGCGAAGGTCGAGATCCCGACCCGGCCCCCTGGCACGAGCAGCTGCCGCCACGCACGCAGGGCTGCGCCGGGGTCCGGCAGGAAGAAGAGCACGAGGGACGCGACAGCGAGGTCGTAGCGACCCTCGGGTAGGGCGGGCGCCGAGGCGTCACCGACGAGCAGCTCCACCCCGGCGAGCCCACGCGCGGCGACGGTCCGGCGCGTCTCCTCGACCATGCGTGGGGACAGGTCGAGGCCCGTGACGTGCCCGCCCGGTGCGACCCCTGCGGCCAGGGGCCAGAGCGCCGCCCCCCGACCCGTCCCCAGGTCGAGCGCCCGCTCCCCCGGTCGCGGCGCGAGACAGGACACCAGGGCACCGGCGATCGGACCGAACCACGGCACCGCCACGGAGTCGTAGGTCTCGGCGACGAGATCGAACAGCGCGCGGACACGATCGGTCCTCGCCGCGTTCTCGGCGGGGCACATGCGCTCAGCGTGCGCCTCCCGGTACCCGCAGCGGAAGGGCCCACCACCGTCGGGCGCCGCTCAGGCGCTCACGGTGACGACCTCCGGCTCGAGGACCTCGGCGAGGAAGGTGCCGGTGTGGCTCCCGGGCACCGCAGCCACCTGCTCCGGGGTCCCCTCGGCGACGACCATCCCGCCACCGGACCCGCCCTCGGGCCCGAGGTCGATCACCCAGTCCGCGTTCTTGATCACGTCGAGGTTGTGCTCGATGACGATGACCGAGTTCCCCTTGTCCACGAGGGACTGGAGGACCCCGAGCAGCTTGCGGATGTCCTCGAAGTGCAGACCGGTGGTCGGCTCGTCCAGGACGTACACCGTCCGTCCGGTGGAGCGCCGCTGCAGCTCGCTCGCGAGCTTGACGCGCTGCGCCTCACCGCCCGAGAGGGTCGGGGCGGGCTGCCCGAGACGGACGTAGCCGAGACCGACGCTGACCAACGTGGTCAGGTGGCGGGCGATGGCCGGGACCGCGCTGAAGAACTCCGCTGCTTCCTCGATCGGCATGTCGAGCACGTCCGCGACCGTCTTGCCCTTGAAGTGCACCTCGAGCGTCTCGCGGTTGTACCGCGCCCCGTGGCACACCTCGCACGGCACGTAGACGTCCGGGAGGAAGTTCATCTCGATCTTGATCGTTCCGTCACCGTTGCAGGCGTCGCAGCGCCCGCCCTTGACGTTGAACGAGAAGCGGCCCGGCATGTACCCGCGGACCTTGGCCTCGGTGGTCTCCGCGAAGAGCTTGCGGACGTGGTCCCAGACGCCGGTGTAGGTGGCCGGGTTCGACCGGGGCGTGCGCCCGATGGGGCCCTGGTCGACGTGCACGACCTTGTCGAGGTGCTCCAGCCCGGTCACCCGGGTGTGCCGGCCGGGGACCTGACGGGCGCCGTTGAGCTCGTTGGCGAGCACCGTGTAGAGGATCGAGTTGACCAGGGTCGACTTCCCCGAGCCGGAGACGCCGGTCACGGCCGTGAGCGTCCCGAGCGGGATGTCGACGTCGATCCCGCGCAGGTTGTGCTCGCGCGCGCCGACGACGGTGATCTGCCGCTTCGGGTCCACGGGGCGGCGGGTCGCCGGCATCGGGATGCTGCGCCGTCCGGACAGGTAGGCGCCGGTGACCGACTCGGGGGCCGCGAGAAGACCGGCGAGATCTCCCGAGTGGACGACCCTCCCGCCGTGCTCCCCTGCTCCCGGACCGATGTCGACGATCCAGTCCGCCGTCCGGATGGTGTCCTCGTCGTGCTCGACGACGATCAGGGTGTTCCCGAGGTCGCGCAGCCGCGTCAGCGTCTCGATGAGCCGACGGTTGTCGCGCTGGTGCAGCCCGATGGAGGGCTCGTCGAGCACGTAGAGGACCCCCACGAGTCCTGAACCGATCTGCGTGGCGAGCCGAATCCGCTGCGCCTCACCACCCGAGAGGGTGCCCGCCGGACGTTCGAGGGACAGGTAGTCCAGGCCGACGTCGAGAAGGAAGCCGAGCCGCGCGTTGATCTCCTTGAGCACCTGGGCCGCGATCGCCTGCTCGCGGACCCCGAGCGTCAGACCGGTGAGGAAGGTCCTCGCCTCGTTGAGCGGCATCCGGCACAGGTCGGCGATCGACAGGTCACCGACCCGCACCGCGAGGACCTCCGGCTTGAGCCGCGCCCCGTGGCAGACCGGGCACGGCACCTCCCGCATGAAGGCCTCGTACTTCTCCTTCGACCAGTCCGAGTCGGTCTCCGCGTGACGTCGCTCGATGAAGGTGACGACCCCCTCGAAGCCCGTGGAGTACTGCCTCTCCCGTCCCCACCGGTTCTTGTACCGGACGTGGACCTTGTGGTCCTCGCCGAAGAGGATCGCCTGCTGCGCCCGCGCGGGGAGCGCGCGCCACGGCACGTCCATCCGGAAGCCGAGGTCGTCGGCGAGGGCCGTGAGGACCCGCTGGAAGTACTCCGAGGAGGTCTGGGCCCACGGGGCCACGGCGCCACCCTCGAGGGTCGCCTCCTCGTCGGGGATCACCAGGTCCGGGTCCACCTCGAGCCGGCTGCCGATCCCCGTGCACTCCGGGCAGGCGCCGTACGGAGCGTTGAAGGAGAAGGTGCGCGGCTCGATCTCGTCGAGGGTCAGCTCGTGGTCGTTCGGGCAGGCCCGGTGCTCGGAGAAGCGGCGCTCGCGTGCCGGGTCGTCCTTGTCGGCGTCGACCATCTCCACGACGAGCAGTCCGCCGGCCAGCCCGAGCGCCGTCTCGACCGAGTCCGTCAGGCGGCGGCGCACGCCCTCCTTCGAGACCAGCCGGTCCACGACGACCTCGATCGTGTGCTTGAGCTTCTTCTCCAGGGCGGGGACCTCGGTGAGCGCGACGACGGCGCCGTCCACCCGGGCGCGGGCGAACCCCTTCGTCTGGAGCTCGGCGAAGAGGTCGGCGTACTCACCCTTGCGCCCGCGCACCACGGGGGCGAGCACCTGGTACCGGGTGCCGGCCGGCAGCTCCAGCAGGCGGTCGACGATCTGCTGCGGGGTCTGCCTGCTCACCTGCTCGCCGCAGACCGGGCAGTGCTGGGTCCCCGCACGGGCGTACAGCAGGCGGAGGTAGTCGTAGACCTCCGTGATGGTGCCCACCGTCGACCGGGGGTTGCGGTTCGTCGACTTCTGGTCGATCGAGACGGCAGGTGACAGGCCCTCGATGAAGTCGACGTCCGGCTTGTCCATCTGGCCGAGGAACTGCCGGGCGTAGGCCGAGAGCGACTCGACGTAGCGGCGCTGGCCCTCGGCGAAGATCGTGTCGAAGGCGAGCGAGGACTTGCCCGAGCCGCTCAGACCGGTGAAGACGATGAGGCTGTCGCGCGGGAGGTCGAGGTCGACCCCGCGCAGGTTGTGTTCACGGGCACCTTGGACGCGCAGACGGTCGTTCACCGGGACATCGTAGGTGGGAGGTCCGACAGTCACGACCGGGGTCCGGTCCGATCGCCCGGCTCCCGGCGGGACCGGGCATGATCTGCCCATGCGCACCTTCGTGATCGAGTACCGCTATGACGACCAGGACCTGGCCCGTGCCGAGGTCCGCCCCGAGCACCGGGCCTTCCTGCGCTCGTTGCTCGACGCGGGAACGCTGATCGCCAGCGGTCCGTTCGACGGCGACACCGGAGCCCTGCTCCTGGTCCGCGCCGAGTCGCAGGACGCCGTGGCGGACCTGTTCGACACGGACCCGTTCCACCGGGCAGGCCTGGTGGCCGAGCGCACCGTCCGGGGCTGGGAGCCCGTCCTGCACACCTGGGCCGACTGATCGGCGCGGTGCTCAGTCCTCGGATCGCTCCGACTCCGCGGGGCTGGTCCGTGCGTCGGAGCGCGTCTTGATCAGGCTGGCGACGGTCGCGACCGTGAGGGTCCCCAGGATGACCGTCAGCGACAGCCAGATGGGGATCTCCGGGGCCCACTCGACGTGCTGCCCGCCGTTGATGAACGGCAGCTCGTTCGTGTGCAGGGCCTCGAGGATCAGCTTGACCCCGATGAAGCCCAGGATCACCGAGAGCCCCTCGGAGAGGTACACGAGACGCTTGAGCAGCCCGCCGAGCAGGAAGTACAGCTGACGCAGCCCGAGCAGCGCGAAGGCATTCGTCGTGAAGACGATGTAGGGCTCCTTGGTCAGGCCGAAGATCGCCGGGATCGAGTCGAGCGCGAAGAGCACGTCCGTCGTGCCGATCGTGATCATGACGATGAGCATCGGGGTGACCAGACGTCGCCCGCCCTGGACGACCGTGAGCCGGTCCTCGTGGTAGACGGTGGTCGACGGCAGCACACGACGCACCACGCGCATGATCGGGTTCTCGTGGAAGTCCGCGGAGGACTCGCTGTCGTGGTCCTCCTGCGCGAGCTTGACCGCCGTGTAGATGAGGAACGCGCCGAAGAGGTAGAACACCCAGGAGAACTGGGCGATCGCGGCCGCGCCCGCCCAGATGAAGAGCCCCCGCAGGATCAACGCGATCGCGACCCCGACCAGCAGCACCTTCTGCTGGTGGATCCGCGGCACGGCGAAGCGGGTCATGATGATGAGGAAGACGAAGAGGTTGTCCACCGAGAGGCTCTTCTCGGTGATGTAGCCCGCGAAGTACTCGCCGCCGTGGCTCGTTCCCCAGACCGCCGTCAGGCCGATGCCGAAGATGATCGCCAGGGCGATGTACACCCCCGACCAGATCGCCGACTCACGGAACGTGGGCTCGTGCGGGGTGCGCACGTGGGCGTAGAAGTCGAAGACGATCAGGCCTGCGGTGGCCGCGATCGTGACGGCCCAGACCCAGGTTTCGACGGGCATTGCTGTACCTCCGGTACGGACGGTGATGTACCGGAGGTCTCCTCCACCCGACCCGAGACGCTGGGCAGGTCAGTGGCACCGGGACGGCGACGACGGCGTCCGTGATGACGGCACCACTGCGATGGGAGTACTCCCCTCCGACGGGACAGCGTACTCGCCTCAGGAGGCGGCCCTGCCCGTACCGGCTCAGATCACGCAGAAGACGTTGCCCTCGGGGTCCTCCATGACGACCCAGTAGCCCTCCACGGGCTCGTCGACGACCCGGACACGGGTCGCCCCGGCCTCCCGCAGGCGCTCGGCGTGGGCCAGGACGGCGTCATGACCCGGGCGCTCTCCGGTGCCGTCCCACCCGGGCACGGCGACGTCGAGGTGCAGGCGGTTCTTGGCGGTCTTCGGCTCGGGGACACGCTGGAAGAACACCCGGGGGCCGATCCCGTCGGGGTCGACGATCGCGTAGAAGTCCTCCCGTTGCTCGGGGGGCACTCCCCAGGCCTCGAGCGCCTCCGGCCAGCTGGTGTGCGGCGGCGGCGGCGCCTCCTCGACGTACCCGAGGGCGACGATCCAGAACTGACCGAGCGTCCGCGGCTCGGCGGCGTCGAAGGTCAACGAGACTCGGCGGTCCATCCGGGCATCCCCTTCCTCGAGGCTCGTCCCCGAGCCATCCCCGAGGTACCTCGAGCGGCACCCCACGTCGGTTGTCGGCAGCGGCCGCTGATCAGGCGCGGCCGAGCGGGTCAGGCGGTCGCCGCCTGCATGTCGCGCAACTCCTTCTTCAGACCACCGATCTCGTCCCTCAGCCGTGCCGCGAGCTCGAACTGCAGCTCGGCGGCTGCCCCGTGCATCTGGTCGCTGAGCTCCTGGATGAGCTGGGCGAGCTCAGCAGCGGGAGCCCCGGAGAGTCGGCTCGGGCGGCTGGGCTCGGCGGCCCGGCCCGGGACCGGCGCCCCGCCCCGTCCCGGCTTGCGGTAGCCGCCCTCCAAGAGCTCGGCGGTGTCGATGTCCTCCCGGGCGAGCATGTCGGTGACATCACTGATCCGCTTGCGCAGGGGCGTCGGGTCGATGCCGTGCTCGAGGTTGTAGGCCACCTGCTTCTCACGCCGGCGGCTCGTCTCGTCGATCGCCATGGCCATCGCTGGCGTCACCGTGTCCGCGTACATGTGCACCTCGCCCGAGACGTTGCGGGCGGCGCGGCCGATGGTCTGGATCAACGAGGTGCCCGAACGCAGGAAGCCCTGCTTGTCCGCGTCGAGGATGCTCACCAGGGACACCTCGGGAAGGTCGAGGCCCTCGCGCAGGAGGTTGATCCCCACCAGCACGTCGAACTGCCCCATTCGGAGCTCGCGCAGCAGCTCGATGCGCCGGAGGGTGTCGACCTCGGAGTGCAGGTACTGCACCCGCACCCCGCGCTCGACGAGGTAGTCGGTGAGGTCCTCGGACATCTTCTTGGTCAGGGTGGTCACGAGGACGCGCTCGTTGCGGTCCGCCCGCGCGCGGATCTCGGCCAGCAGGTCGTCGATCTGGCCGGTCGTCGGCTTGACGACGACCTGCGGGTCCACGAGTCCGGTCGGCCGGATGATCTGCTCGACGACACCGTCGGACTGCGCGAGCTCGTAGCTGCCGGGCGTGGCCGAGAGGTAGACCGTCTGCCCGATCCGCTCGACGAACTCCTCCCAGCGCAGCGGACGGTTGTCCATCGCGCTCGGCAGCCGGAAGCCGTGGTCCACCAGGGACCTCTTGCGGGACATGTCGCCCTCGAACATCGCCCCGATCTGCGGGACCGTGACATGGGACTCGTCGATGACGAGCAGGAAGTCCTCAGGGAAGTAGTCGAGCAAGGTGTGGGGCGGGCTGCCGGCCTCGCGCCCGTCGATGTGCCGCGAGTAGTTCTCGATCCCCGCGCAGCTGCCGACCTGGCGCATCATCTCGATGTCGTAGGTCGTCCGCATGCGCAGCCGCTGCGCCTCCAGGAGCTTCCCCTGCCGCTCGAGCACGTCCAGGCGCTCGGCGAGCTCGGCCTCGATCGTGGAGATCGCCTTCTCCATCCGCTCCGGTCCGGCGACGTAGTGCGTGGCGGGGAAGAGGAACATGTCCTGCTCCGCACGGACGGTGTCGCCGGTCAGCGGGTGCAGCGTGGTGATGGCCTCGATCTCGTCGCCGAAGAACTCGATCCGGATCGCGAGCTCCTCGTACACGGGGATGATCTCGACGGTGTCACCGCGGACCCGGAAGGTCCCCCGGCTGAACGCCATGTCGTTGCGCGTGTACTGCATCGTGACGAACTTGCGCAGCAGGTCGTCCCGATCGACCTGGTCCCCCACCGAGAGCCGGACCATCCGATCCACGTACTCCTGCGGGGTACCCAGGCCGTAGATGCACGAGACGGAGGCGACCACGACGACGTCGCGCCTGGTCAGCAGCGAGTTGGTCGCCGAGTGCCGCAGCCGCTCGACCTCCTCGTTGATCGAGGAGTCCTTCTCGATGTAGGTGTCCGACTGCGCGATGTACGCCTCCGGCTGGTAGTAGTCGTAGTACGAGACGAAGTACTCGACGGCGTTGTTCGGCAGCAGCTCGCGGAACTCCGTGGCGAGCTGGGCGGCGAGGGTCTTGTTGGGCGCCATCACGAGGGTCGGCCGCTGCAGCTTCTCGATGAGCCACGCCGTGGTCGCCGACTTCCCGGTGCCCGTCGCACCGAGCAGGACGACGTCCTTCTCCCCCGCCTGGATGCGGCCGGAGAGCTCGGCGATGGCTGTCGGCTGGTCACCCGAGGGCGTGTACTCCGAGATGACCTCGAACGGCGCGACCCGGCGCTGAAGGTCGGTGACTGGACGCATGGCGTCCACGGTACGGCCCACCACCGACACCCGCCGACCCGGCTCAGTGCACGGCACCACCGGTGACGCGCAGGTCCTCGCGGACGGCGAGGGAGGTCCGCGCGATGATCACCAGCCCCGCGGCGATGGTCTCCAGAGGCAGGGTCGGGACGGCCGACCGCGCCGTCTCGACGGCCTGCGGGACGTGCACGAAGCCACCGCGCACGACGGCGTCGTGCCGGAGGGCGTGCAGCAGCCGGTAGAAGACCGCGTTGCACACGTAGGTCCCGGCGGTGTTCGACACCTCGGCGGGGATGTCGTGGGCGTCGAGCGCCGCCACGCAGGCCTTGATGGGCAGCCGGGAGAGGTACGCCATCGGACCACCCGCGACCACGGGCTCGTCGACCGGGGCCCAGCCGCTCGCGTCGGGGATGCGCGCGTCGAGCACGTTCAACGCCGCGCGCTCCACACCGATCCGGCTGCGCCCCTCGGCGAGCCCCGCGCAGACGATGACGTCCGGGCGATGCTCCGCGACCGCACGCTCCAGGGCCGGGCCGACCTCGGAGAAGGAGACCGGGAGCTGGGCGGTCGCGAGGACGTCCGGTCCGTCCCAGATCTCTGCCGCCCGACGGACTCCGAGCCAGGAGGCGTTGAGCGCCTGCCCGTCGAACGCGCCGAACCCGGTCAGCAGCACGGTCCTGGTCATCGGCCCTCGTCCCCGGCAGCACGCCAGGCCGCCACCACCTCGTCCACCTGATCGGCGAGCCCCTCCACCGTTCCCGAACCGTCCAGCACCCGGTCCGCGGCCGCGAGCCTCTCCTCATCGTCCGCCTGAGCCGCGAGACGGGCCCAGGCCTCTTCCTGGCTCATCCCGCGCCCGTGCACCAACCGCTCGACGCGCAGCGCCGCCGGGGCGTCGACCACGAGGACCTCGTCGAAGTGCCCGGCCTGCCCGGTCTCCACCAGCAGGGGGATGTCGTGGACGACGACGCGGGCGCCGTCGCGGACCGCCTGCGCCTCCAGCGCACGGGAGGCCGCCTCGACCCTGGGGTGGACGATCCCGTTGAGACGGGCCCGGGCCTCCTGATCGGCGAAGACCCGCGCGGCGAGGGCGGAGCGGTCCAGCGAGCCGTCCTCGGCGAGCACCTGGCTCCCGAATGCCTCCACGATCTCGGCCAGTCCCTCCGTGCCCGGACGGACCACCTCACGGGCCAGCAGGTCGTGGTCGATCACCCTCACGCCGAGGGCGTCCAGCCGCCGCGAGACGACCGACTTCCCGGCCGCGATACCGCCGGTGAGACCGATGCGGAGCACAGCAGTCGCTCGCGAGGTCGTCGGCACGGTACGACCCTAGCGCCGGCACGCCGAAGGGCCGGTCAGCAGCTGACCGGCCCTTCGGGACATGCGGTGCGCCGAGGCGCGTGGGATCAGTTCCCGGTGAGCTTCTCGCGCAGTGCGGCGAGGGCCTCGTCCGACGCGAGGGTGCCGGTGGCCTCCTCCGTCGGGGTCGAGGAGTAGCTGCTCGCCGAGGAGCCGGCCGACGGGGCCGTGCTGGAGGACGAGGAGCTCGCCTCCGGCGCGTTCGCCGCCTCGAGGTCCGCAGCAGCGGCCTCGAGCACCTGCTTCTTGTGCGCCTCCCAGCGCTCGTGGGCGGCCGCGTACTGGGTCTCCCACGTCTCGCGCTGCGACTCGAAGCCCTCGAGCCACTCGTTGGTCTCCGGGTCGAAGCCCTCGGGGTACTTGTAGTTCCCCTTCTCGTCGTACTCGGCAGCCATGCCGTACAGCGCCGGGTCGAAGTCCTCGCTGTGCGGGTCGAGGCCCTCGTTCGCCTGCTTCAGCGAGAGCGAGATCCGACGACGCTCGAGGTCGATGTCGATGACCTTGACGAAGGTGTCGTCACCGACGTTGACGACCTGCTCGGGCAGCTCGACGTGGCGGACCGCCAGCTCGGAGATGTGCACGAGGCCCTCGATGCCGTCCTCGACGCGGACGAACGCGCCGAACGGGACGAGCTTGGTGACCTTGCCGGGCACGACCTGACCGATGGCGTGCGTCCGGGCGAAGGCCTGCCACGGGTCCTCCTGCGTCGCCTTGAGCGACAGGGAGACGCGCTCGCGGTCGAAGTCCACGTCGAGGACCTCGACGGTGACCTCCTGTCCGACCTCGACGACCTCGTTCGGGTGGTCGATGTGCTTCCAGGACAGCTCGGAGACGTGCACGAGGCCGTCCACGCCACCCAGGTCGACGAACGCACCGAAGTTGACGATCGAGGAGACCACACCGGGGCGCACCTGGCCCTTCTGCAGGGTCTGCAGGAAGGTGGAGCGGACCTCGGACTGCGTCTGCTCGAGCCAGGCACGACGCGACAGCACCACGTTGTTGCGGTTCTTGTCGAGCTCGATGATCTTCGCCTCGATCTCCTTGCCGACGTACGGCTGGAGGTCGCGCACGCGACGCATCTCGACGAGCGAGGCGGGGAGGAAGCCGCGGAGGCCGATGTCGAGGATGAGTCCACCCTTGACGACCTCGATGACGGTGCCGGTGACGACGCCGTCCTCTTCCTTGATCTTCTCGATCGTGCCCCAGGCGCGCTCGTACTGGGCGCGCTTCTTCGACAGGATCAGACGGCCTTCCTTGTCCTCCTTCTGGAGGACGAGGGCCTCGACGACGTCGCCGACGGTCACGACCTCATCGGGGTCGACGTCGTGCTTGATCGAGAGCTCGCGCGAGGGGATGACACCCTCGGTCTTGTAGCCGATGTCCAGCAGGACCTCGTCGCGGTCGACCTTGACGATGGTGCCTTCGACGATGTCGCCGTCGTTGAAGTACTTGATGGTCGCGTCGATCGCGGCGAGGAAGTCCTCACTCGAGCCGATGTCGTTGATGGCGACCTGGGGCGCAGCCGTCTTTGCCGGGGTGGTGATGGTCATTGAGTTTCGAGCTCCGATGCGGACAGGGAATAGTTCGGACAGGGAGTGGCGGGCAGGCCACAAGGGCCGAAGCACACCGCCGACCATCCTATGCGTGCGGCTCAGCCCCGGTCAAAGACCACCCTCCGGCCGGTCTCCTGCAACCATGGCGCAGTCGTGCCGACCAGGGAGGACCCATGACCACATCGCCTGCCGCTGCGGGATTCCACCCGGTCGACGACGCCGCGGGCGGAGGCGCCGCGCGGGCCTGGTGGGACGAGAACGCGGCCGAGTACCTCGCCGAGCACGGGGAGTTCCTCGGCCCGGCCGACTTCTGCTGGTGCCCGGAGGACCTGCGCGAGGCGGACGCGCGACTGCTCGGCCCCGTCGAGGGGCGCGACGTCCTCGAGGTGGGCGCCGGCGCCGCTCAGTGCAGCAGGTGGCTCGTCACCCAGGGCGCGCGGGCCGTCGCGACCGATGTCTCCGCCGGGATGCTGGCTGCGGGCGACGTCATGGACGAGCGCGCGCAGGTGTCCGTTCCGAAGGTGCAGGCCGATGCGCGCGCGCTCCCCTTCGCTGACGGCTCGTTCGACACGGCGTTCACGGCGTTCGGCGCGCTGCCGTTCCTCCCGGATGCCGCGGCCGTCCACCGCGAGGTCGCCCGGGTGCTGCGTCGCGGCGGCCGGTGGGTCTTCGCCGTCACCCATCCCTTGCGCTGGGCCTTCCCTGACGATCCGAGCAGCCACGGGCTGACCGCGATCCGCTCGTACTTCGACCGGACGCCCTATGTGGAGACGGCCGAGGACGGCTCCGTGCTCTACGCCGAGTACCACCGGACCCTCGGCGATCACGTCGCCGAGCTGAGCGGTGCGGGCTTCGTCCTGGAGCGCCTCGTCGAGCCGGAGTGGCCGGCCTCCCACGAGCGCACCTGGGGCGGCTGGGGACCGGTCCGCGGCGCGATCCTGCCCGGGACGGCGATCTTCGTCTGCCGGCTCGGCGCGGGCGTCCGCGGTCAGTGACCTGCCTCGTGCCAGGACGCCCCGGTCCCGACCTGCACGTCGAGCGGGACGGCGAGCTCGGCGGCACCGCCCATCTCCGTCCGGACGAGGGCCTCGACCTGCTCGCGCTCGCCGGGGGCCACCTCCAGGACGAGCTCGTCGTGCACCTGGAGCAGCATCCGTGAGGCGAGTCCTGCCTCGCGCAGGCGCGTCTCGACCCCGAGCATCGCGACCTTCACCAGGTCGGCGGCGCTGCCCTGGATGGGCGCGTTGAGTGCCATCCGCTCGGCGATCTCCCGTCGCTGCCGGTTGTCGGAGGTCAGGTCCGGCAGGTAGCGGCGACGACCGAGGATCGTGGCGGTGTACCCCGTCCGCCGGGCCTCGTCGACGACACCGGCGAGGTAGTCGCGCACGCCGCCGAAGCGGGCGAAGTAGTCCTCCATGAGGGCTGCCGCCTCACCCACCGGGATCGAGAGCTGCTTGGAGAGCCCGAAGGAGGACAAGCCGTAGGCGAGTCCGTAGGACATCGCCTTCACCTTGGCGCGCATGGCGGGGCTGACCTCGTCGGTCGGGACGGAGAACACCCGGGACCCGACGTAGGCATGCAGGTCCTCACCCGAGCGGAAGGCCTCGATCAGGCCCTCGTCGCCGGAGAGGTGGGCCATGATCCGCATCTCGATCTGGCTGTAATCGGCCGTGAGCAGGGTCTCGTACCCGTCCCCCACCACGAAGGCCCTGCGGATCCGCCGGCCCTCCTCCGTGCGGATCGGGATGTTCTGCAGGTTCGGGTCGGTGGACGAGAGCCGTCCCGTGGCGGCGATCGTCTGCTGGAAGGTCGTGTGGATCCGGCCGTCGGCCGCGACCGCACGCAGCAGCCCCTCGACCGTCTGCTTGAGCCGCACGGCGTCCCGGTGCGCGAGCAGGTGGGAGAGGAAGGGGTGCTCGGTCCGCTCGAAGAGGTCCGCCAGCGCCGCGGCGTCCGTCGTCCACCCCGTCTTGATCTTCTTCGTGTGCGGCATCCCCAGCTGGTCGAACAGCACCTCCTGGAGCTGCTTGGGCGAGCCGAGGTTCACCTCACGGCCGATGACCGCGTACGCCTCGCTCGCCGCAGTGGACATCGCGGACCCGAAGGACCGCTCGAGCGCGGTGAGCTCCTCGACGTCCGCAGCGATCCCGGCCCGCTCCATCGCCGCGAGCACGGCGACGAGCGGGAGCTCGACGTCGTCGAGCAGCGGCCGGGCCTCCCTGTCGTCGAGCTCAGCGGAGAGAGCCTCCTGCAGCTCGAGAACAGCGGCGGCACGCATCCCGGCGCGACGGTTCGCGCCACCGGCCTCGAGATCGAGGTCGAGGGCGCCCTGAGCGCCGTCGTCGGCTCCGTCGTCGACCCGGAGCTCGCGGTGCAGGTGGCGGATCGCCAGGTCCCCCAGGTCGAAGCCACGCTGGTCGGGATGGCACAGGTAGGCGGCCAGCTCGGTGTCGAAGACGACACCGTCGAGCTCCAGGCCACGTCCGGCGAGGGCGTGCCGCGCCGCCTTGGACCCGTGCACGAGCTTGGGCGCCGTGGGGTCGGCGAGCCAGGAGGCCAGCGCGGACTCGTCGGCGGGGTCGACCTCTGTGAGGTCGAGCGTCAGCGCCCGGGCCCCGTCGGCCGCGAGGGCGAGCCCCCACGCGTCGCCACCGGCGGGTGCGCCGCGACCCTCGACGTCCAGAGCGACAGGCACGCCGGCGTGTGCGGAGAGCCAGCCGGCGAGCGTGCCGGGCACGAGCGCTGCCACCTCGAGCTCGAAGCCCGGCTGTTCGCCCGGCTCCTCGCCGACCATCGCGAAGAGCCGTTCGCGCAGGACCCGGAACTCCAGCGCGTCGAAGACGCGGTGCATCGCCTCGCGGTCCCAGGCCCGCACTGCGAGGTCACCCACCTCGACGGGCAGCTCGACGTCGAGCAGCGGAGCGTTGAGCTCCCGGTTCAGGCGCACCTGGTCGAGGTGCTCGCGCAGGCTCTCCCCCGCCTTGCCCGGGACGGAGGCCGCCGAGCTGAGGATGCCCTCGAGTCCGCCGTACTGCCCGATCCACTTCGCTGCGGTCTTCGGGCCGACCCCCGGTACCCCCGGCAGGTTGTCGCTCGTCTCCCCGACGAGCGCCGCGACGTCGGGGTACTGCGCCGGTGTCACTCCGTACTTCTCCTGCACGGCCTCGGGGGTGTAGCGCGTGAGCTCGGAGACGCCCTTGCGCGGGTAGAGCAACGTGACGTCCTCGCTGACGAGCTGGATCGCGTCCCGGTCCCCCGAGCACACGAGGACCTCCATGCCCTCACGCACCGCCTCCGCGGTGAGCGTGGCGATGATGTCGTCCGCCTCGATGCCCTGCTTGTCGAGGGCCGTGATGCGCAAGGTCTCCAGGACCTCGCGGATCAACGGCACCTGCCCGGAGAACTCCGCGGGCGAGGCGTCCCTGGTGGCCTTGTACGCGGGGAAGCGCTCGGTGCGGAAGGTCGTCCGTCCGGCATCGAAGGCGACGGCGACATGCGTCGGCCTCTCGTCCCGCAGCAGGTTCGCGAGCATCGAGGTGAACCCGTAGACCGCGTTGGTCGCCGCGCCGGTCGACGTCGAGAAGTTCGCCACGGGCAGGGCGAAGAAGGCTCGGTAGGCCATCGAGTGGCCGTCCACGAGCAGCAGCAGGGGCCGGGGTCGCGCCAGGTCCGTCACGGGTGCCAACCTAGCGGCCATGCCCGACATGACGCCCCACCTGCCCCCGGCCACCGCACCCGACCCGTCGCCGGCCCCTGCCGTCCCGGCCTCCGTCACGGACTCGCTCCCGGGGACCTTGATGGAACGCATGGGGATCGAGATCGTCGAGGCCTCCGCCGAGCGCGTCGTCGGGACGATGCCCGTGGCGGGCAACACTCAGCCCTACGGGCTGCTGCACGGAGGGGCGAGCGTCGTGCTGGCCGAGACGCTCGGCTCGTTCGGCGCGATGCTGCACGCCGGCGAAGGGCGGATCGCCGTCGGGCTGGAGATCAACGCCTCGCACCACCGGGCCGCGCGCGAGGGTGTGGTCACCGGTACCGCGACCGCTCTGCACCGGGGCGCGACGACGGCGGCCTACGAGGTCGTCGTCGTCGACTCCCGCGGAGCCCGGATCTGCACCGCACGGTTGACCTGCGTGCTCATGGCGGACCGCGCATCGGGCTGAGCCTCGCCGAGCGTCGGCACGATGACCGGGACCTCGCCCGTCGTGCCGCGCGTCTGGCGGCGCCACGCGATGAGGTCGTCCAGGTGACGGGGCCCGACCCGACGCGGCGCGCGCGAGGTGTCCTGCGTCAGCCGGCGTTGCAGGGCCGTGAGGGTGGACACCCGGTGCGCGGCGGCGGCCTGGAAGCCCAGCCGTACGAAGAAGCGCTGCATCCCCCTGGCCCCGGGGATGGGTGCCGCGTAGACGTGGACGGCTCCCGCCTCGGCGGCCGTCTGGGTCGCTCCCACCATGAGCGCGTGACCGACACCGCGCCGGCGCTGCGACGGAACGACGTACACGGCCTCGACGGCGAGGTGCATCTCGTCCGTGAACGGATTGGGTCCGACGAGTCGCCCCAGGAGGAGGCCGACGGCCTGCCCGTCTGCCCTGGCGACGAGCACGATCCCGCCGGGGACGGAGGCGAGGGCACCGAGCTGCTGAGCGAGGACGTCACGGTGCGGCGAGCAGACCTGGGGGCCGACGGACGACTCCTCGCGTGCCGTCAGACACAGCTGCGCGAGCTCGTCGAGATCGGCCGGGCACGCGGCCGCCACCTCTACTGGACGCACGGCCGACTCCTTCCGACCAGGACGGTGCACTCTGTCGTGGGGGGCGACAGCGACCGTGTGACGAAAACATAACGGTCACCGGGCCGTCGTGGAAGTCACCGGGACGATCACTCGATCATCGGGCAGGCCCAGGTCGCCGCGGCGTGTCGGCGCCGTCACCTGTTGGCAGAGGGCTGCCGTTCTGGGAAGGTAGGCCCCCGACCGACTCCTGTCCGGTAGATGGACGAAACCCGTTCGACACACGGAATGCCTAGGGTCTCGACAACCCGGTGGACAGGTACTCCGGGACGGCCGCGCAGCGTCGCGTGGCCGACGTACCGCGCGAGAGCGCTCATCACGACGGAGGCCCCAGTGCAGCGCACGGCTCCCCCTGTCCGGACCCCATCCCTCCTGACGCACCTGCGCCGGACGCTCGTCGCGGGCCTGGTCGCCCTCGCCGCGATCCTGGTCGGCAGCCTGCCTGCCGGCGCAGCGGAGGGTCCGTGCGTGGCGAGCCCCTCGAACGGCTGCATCACCGGCACCATCCGTACCGCCGCCGGCGACCCAGCGGTGGGCGTCAGCCTCACCATCGAGGGTGAGGGCGAGGTCCTGACCACGGTCACCGGCGACGACGGGACCTGGTCGGTCTCCGTCTCGCAGTCGGGGGACTTCGCCGTCACCGTCGACCCGGAGACGCTCCCGGAGGGCGAGACGCTGCGCGACCCGGACGCGAACCCGCGCACGGTGAGCGTGGCCCTCGGATCGACCAGGGCGGCACTCTTCCCGCTCGGCACGCCGTCCGGCGGGACGGGGACCGACGGCTCCGCGTCGCCCTCGCCGACCGACAGCGAGCTGGAGGCGCCGGCCACACCCGCCGGGAGCACGTCGAAGGTCGCCCAGCAGGCGGTGAACGGGCTGATCTTCGGCCTCCTCCTCGCCCTCGCCTCCGTCGGCCTGTCCCTCCTGTACGGGACGACCGGGCTGTCGAACTTCGCCCACGGTGAGCAGGTGACCCTCGGCGCGATCCTCGCCTACGTCGGGACCCAGATCATCGGCCTGCCGCTGATCCCCGCCGCGATCCTGGCGATCCTCGCCGGAGCCGCGTCAGGGTGGGTCCAGGACGCCGGGATCTGGCACCACCTGCGCCGCAGGCGCATCGGCAACACGCAGCAGATGATCGTGACGATCGGCCTGTCGATGGTGCTGCAGTACAGCTACCAGTTCTTCTTCGGCGGTGGTCGACTCCGCATCGTCATCGCCAACCCCGTCCCCGTCCAGATCGGGCCGGTGATCGTCTCCGAGCAGTCGCTCATCTCCGGGGTGATCGCCGTCATCACGCTGATCGGGGTGGCCTACTTCCTCACCGCGACGCGCACCGGCCGCGCCACGCGAGCCGTGTCCGACAACGCCGCCCTCGCCTCGGCGAGCGGTATCGGCGTCGAACGGATCATCCGGTTGGTGTGGACCCTCGGTGCCGGCCTCGCTGCCCTCGGTGGTGTGCTCATCGCGCTCTACTTCAACTCGACCAGCTGGAACATGGGCGGAACGATCCTGCTCCTCATGTTCGCCGCGGTGACCCTCGGCGGTCTCGGCACCGCCTACGGGGCGCTCGCGGGATCGATCATCATCGGCCTCGTCGCCGAGATGTCGAGCCTGGTCATCCCCTCCGACATGCGCTACGCCGGCGCGCTGCTCATCCTCATCTTCGTCCTGCTCGTGCGGCCCCAGGGGATCCTGGGCCGCGCGGAGCGGATCGGCTGAAGGAGCCCCCCATGGACTGGTCACGCATTCTCACCAATGTCGTCGGAGAGGCCTTCGCGCCCACCACGGCCGCCTACGCCCTGGCGGCGATCGGCCTGAACATCCACTTCGGCCTCACCGGCCTGCTCAACATGGGCCAGGCGGGCTTCATGCTCCTCGGCGCCTACGGCTTCGCGATCACGGCGACGGCAGGCTGGCCGCTGTGGGCCTCGCTGCTGACGGCCCTGGCCGCGGCAGCCCTGTTCGGGCTGATCCTGGGTGTGCCCACCCTGAAGCTGCGCGGGGACTACCTCGCGATCGTGACCATCGCCGCTGCGGAGATCGTCCGCCTCGTCGGCCGATCCACCTCCCTCACCTGGCTCACCGGTGGGAACGCGGGGATCGCCGGTGACGGCTTCAAGGAGTCCTTCCAGGCGACCTCGCCGCTCGGGGACGGTCGCACGCAGATCGGCCCGTTCGAGTACTCGAACTCCCTGTCGAACAGCTGGTGGGTCCGGATCGTCGCCTGGGTCCTGGTGGCACTCGCCCTCTACCTCGTGTGGCGCTGGACCCGCAGCCCCTGGGGCCGCGTGCTCAAGGGCGTGCGTGAGGACGAGGACGCCCTGCGTTCCCTCGGCAAGAACGTGTACTCGTACAAGATGCAGGCCCTCGTGCTCGGTGGCCTCTTCGGCGCCCTCGCCGGGATCATCTACGCACTCCCACGTGCCGTCCAACCCGACTCCATGGGCCGCCCGATGACGTTCTACGTCTGGACGATCCTGCTGCTCGGTGGCGCGGCGACCGTCTTCGGGCCCGTGCTCGGCTCGATCCTGCTGTGGACGATCCTCATGTTCGTCACGAGCTTCCTGCGGGAGATCGTCCCCGACACGGTCCTGCGCACCGAGCAGATCGCCATGCTGGGCTGGGTCCTGGTCGGCCTGACGCTCATGCTCCTGGTGATCTTCCGACCACAAGGCATCCTCGGCGACAAGAAGGAGCTGTCGATCAATGCCCACTGACCCGATCACGCTCTCCCCCGCCGACGCCCTCAAGGACGTCCCGCACCGCCCGGGCGCGCCCAAGCCCGACCCGATCGTCATCGCCGACGGCGTCGTCCGTCGTTTCGGGGGCATGACGGCGGTCGACGTCGAGCACCTGGAGATCCAGCGCGGTGTCATCACCGCGCTCATCGGCCCCAACGGTGCGGGGAAGACCACGCTCTTCAACCTGCTCACCGGTTTCGACCAGCCGAGCGCAGGGACGTGGTCCTTCGAGAAGAAGTCGCTCTCGGGCGTCTCCGCTGCCCGCGTGGCCCGGTCCGGGATGGTCCGCACCTTCCAGCTGACCAAGGCCCTCAACCGCATGACGGTGATCGAGAACATGCGACTGGGGGCGGTGGACCAGCCCGGGGAGAACATCCTGCGGGCCCTGGTCCCCGCGATGTGGAGCCGCCGCGAGAAGGAGATCACCGCGCAGGCGGAGGAGCTCCTCGCGCGCTTCAAGCTGCTGGAGAAGAAGGACGACTTCGCCGGGAGCCTGTCCGGTGGTCAGCGCAAGCTGCTCGAGATGGCGCGCGCACTGATGACCCGACCGACGATGATCATGCTCGACGAGCCGATGGCCGGGGTGAACCCCGCGCTGACGCAGTCGCTGCTCGGGCACATCCAGGCGCTCCGCGACGAGGGCATGACGGTGCTGTTCGTCGAGCACGACATGCACATGGTCCGTCACATCTCGGACTGGGTGGTCGTCATGGCCGAGGGCCGCAACGTGGCCGAGGGGCCGCCGAGCACCGTCATGAACGACCCGGCCGTGATCGACGCCTACCTGGGCGCCCATCACGACACCGATCTCGGGGACGACTCCCTCCTCGACATGCCCGACGCCGTCGAGAGCTCGGCCGATGCCACGACGACCGGCACCGCCGGCACCGAGGAGGACCGATGACCGCTCCCGCTCACGCCACGCGCCCCGCACCCACCGGGGAGCCGCTCCTGCGCGCCGACACCCTCGTCGCGGGGTACCTCCCGGGGGTCAACATCCTCAACGGCTGCGACCTCGACCTCTACGAGGGCGAGCTGATCGGCATCATCGGGCCCAACGGTGCCGGGAAGTCGACGCTGCTCAAGGCCCTGTTCGGCCTCGTCGACATCCGCTCAGGCTCGGTCACGCTGCACGGCGAGGACGTCACGAACCACCGGGCCGACAGCCTGGTGCGTCGAGGCGTGGGCTTCGTGCCGCAGAACAACAACGTCTTCCCGTCGTTGACCATCGAGGAGAACCTCCAGATGGGCTCGTTCCAGGCCCACAAGACGTTCTCCGAGCGCTTCGACGAGGTCGTGGAGATCTTCCCGACGCTCGGGGACCGCCGCAAGCAGCGTGCGGGCTCGCTCTCGGGCGGTGAACGCCAGATGGTCGCGATGGCCAGGGCGCTGATGATGCGCCCGTCGGTGCTGCTGCTCGACGAGCCCTCGGCCGGCCTGTCCCCCGTCCGCCAGGACGAGGCCTTCCTGCGCACGCGCCGGATCAACAAGGCCGGCGTCTCGATCATCATCGTCGAGCAGAACGCGCGAAGGGCCCTGCAGATCTGCGACCGCGGCTACGTCCTCGACCAGGGCACCAACGCCTACTCCGGGCCGGGCCGCGAGCTGATGAACGACCCGAAGGTGATCGAGCTCTACCTGGGCACGCTCGCCACCGACGTCGAAGCCGCCGAGAAGGACGCGGCCTCGAAGGAGGACTGAGCCGCTCGACGCGGACGGGGGTACCACCGACGGGTGGTACCCCCGTTCTCGTGCGCCCGGGCCCGTGCCGGCCCTCGTGCGCGGTCGCGTACCGGGCCTCGTGCGCACGGCACGCCCGCTCCTCCCCGACCTGGCCCGGGCCACCGCTACCACCCGCCGGCGGGTAGCTGCCCCGGGCGGCATCGTCTCCACTCGCCGGGGCTCCGGCCG
>NZ_JBFHHB010000014.1:0-24769 GCF_041597215.1 Actinotalea sp. | reverse complement strand
TCGTGGATCTGCTGGACAGTGCTCCGGCGCCACCCGCTCGCTGGTGCGAACGGTCGGCGGCCGGTTCCGGCCGCCGGTCTTCGTCAACCGGCCACCGTCCAGCGTAGTGCCGTTCCGCGCCGATGGGTCGGGACGTTCGAACAAGGCATCCACGGGCTGGGACGACGATCGCCGGGCCCGCATGAGCGGACCCGGCGACCGGGACGAGCAGGGACCCGAGCGTCAGGCGGGCACCTTCGCGGGCAGGGCCGCGATGATCTTCTCCACCTGGTCCTTCGCGTCGCCGAAGAGCATCGCGGTGTTCTCCCGGAAGAAGAGCGGGTTCTGCACGCCCGCGTAGCCGGTGGCCATCGAGCGCTTGAAGACGATGACCTGCTTGGCGTTCCACACCTCGAGCACCGGCATCCCGGCGATCGGCGAGGACGGGTCCTCCAGGGCCGCCGGGTTGACGGTGTCGTTCGCCCCGATGACCAGGACGACGTCCGTGCCGGCGAAGTCCGCGTTGATCTCGTCCATCTCCAGGACGATGTCGTACGGCACCTTGGCCTCGGCGAGGAGCACGTTCATGTGCCCGGGCAGGCGACCCGCGACCGGGTGCACACCGAACGTCACCTGCACGCCGGACGCCCGCAGTCGGTGCACGAGGTCGGCGACGGGGTACTGCGCCTTGGCGACGGCCATGCCGTAGCCCGGGGTGATGATGACGCGACGCGCCTCGGTGAGGAGCTCGGCCACGGCCGGCGCGAGGATCTCGCGGTGCTCGCCGTGGTCCTCGCTGCTCGCCGCGACGGTCCCGCCCTCGACGCCGAAGCCACCGAGGATGACCGAGATGAACGAGCGGTTCATCGCCCGGCACATGATGTAGGAGAGGATCGCACCGGAGGAGCCCACGAGCGCCCCGGTGATGATGAGCAGGTTGTTGCCGAGCATGAACCCGGCGGCCGCGGCCGCCCAGCCGGAGTAGCTGTTGAGCATCGACACCACGACGGGCATGTCACCGCCGCCGATGGCAGCCACCATGTGGTAGCCGAGCGCGAAGCCGATCAGCGCGATCGCCGCGACCACCACGACCCCGAGCCCGACGCTCGCGGAGGGGATCGAGACGAGCCCGATCAGCAGCGCGAGGAAGACGACGAAGGCACCGAGGTTGAGCATGTTGCGCCCCGGCAGCACGAGCGGCTTGCTCGACATCTTGGCCGAGAGCTTGAGGTAGGCGACCACGGACCCGGTGAAGGTGTAGGCGCCGATGAAGACCCCGAGCCCGACCTCGACGAGGTGCACGGCACCGGCCTGCCCCTCGGGGGCGAGGAAGGAGTTGAAGCCGACCAGCACCGCTGCCATCCCCACGAAGGAGTGCAGCATCGCGATGAGCTCCGGCATCTGGGTCATCTCGACCTTGCGCGCGATCGGGGTGCCGATCACGGCACCGAGCGCGAGCACCACGAGGATGAGCAGCAGGGTGACGCCGACGGAACGGCGGTGCGGCTCGGTGTCCGAGAGGTGGAGCGAGTGGGCGATGGTCGCGCCGAGGGCCAGCACCATGCCGACCATGCCGAGCATGTTGCCCATGCGCGCGGTGGACTGCTTGGACAGCCCGGCGAGCGACAGGATGAACAGGATCGCGGCGACGATGTAGAGCGCCTGGATGAACTGGAGCAGCATCCTCATGCCTCCTTACGGAACATGCCGAGCATCCGGTAGGACACCAGGAACCCGCCGAAGATGTTGATCGAGGCGATGGTCGCCGCGACGAAGGACATGACGGCGACCGCCAGGTCCGTCGACCCGAGCTGGAGCAGCGCGCCGACCAGGATGATCCCCGAGATCGCGTTGGTCTGGGCCATCAGCGGGGTGTGCAGCGAGTGCGAGACGCCGCTGATCACGTAGTAGCCGACGACGACCGCCAGGGCGAAGACGGTGAAGTAGCCCGCGAGGCTCGCCGGGGAGAACGTCACCGCGAGGATCACCAGGGCTGCGGCGATCCCCGAGGAGACCAGTCGCCGACGCAGTCGGGCCGACTGGGCGGCGGCCTCGCGGGCCGCGACCACTGCCGGGTCCTCGACGGCCACCGGGGCGACGGCCGCGGCGGGTGCGGCCGAGACCTGCACGGGCGGCGGCGGCCACAGCACCTCACCGGAGTGGGAGACCGTCATCCCCCGCTGCACCTGGTCCTCGAGGTCCAGCACGAGGGTGCCGTCCTTGCCGGGGGTCAGGAGCTTCATGAGGTTGACGATGTTGGTGCCGAAGAGCTGGGAGGTGTGCTTGGGCAGCCGGCTCGTCAGGTCCGTCCAGCCGATGATCGTCACGCCGTTCTCGGTGACGATCTTCTCGCCGGGGACGGTGAGCTCGCAGTTGCCGCCGCCGGAGGCCGCGAGGTCGACGATGACGCTTCCCGGCCGCATGGCCGCGACCATCTCGGCGCTGATGGTGCGCGGGGCCGAGCCCCTCACCAGCGCCGTCGTGATGACGACGTCGGCCTTGGCCGACTCCGCCGCGTACATCTTCGCGGTGAGCTTCTCCTGCTCGTCTGTCAGCGCCGCCGCGTAACCGTCGGAGCTGACCTGCTGCTGGGCTGCCTCCGCCTGGACGAACTGCGCGCCCATCGACTCGATCTGCTCGCCGACCTCCGGCCGGACGTCGAAGGCGCGGACCTGCGCGCCGAGGCTCGCTGCGGTGCCGATCGCGGCCAGCCCGGCGACGCCGGCGCCGATCACGAAGACGTGGGCGGGGGCCGTCTTGCCCGCTGCGGTCACCTGACCGGTGAACATCCCGCCGTAGGACTCCGCCGCCTCGATCACCGCGCGGTAGCCGGCGACGTTGCTGAGGGTGCTGAGCACGTCGAGGGCCTGCGCCCGGGAGATGCGCGGGACGGCGTCCAGCGCCATCCCGGTGATCTTGCGCTCGGCGAGCCCCGAGACGAGGTCGGGACGGGCGCCGGGGGTCATCATCGAGACGAGCGTCGAGCCGGGGGTCATCGCGTCGAGCTGCGCCTCGTCCGGCGTGTTCACCGCCGTGACGATGTCCGCCGTCCAGACCGTCCCGGCGTCGACGATCGTCGCACCCGCCTCGCGGTAGGCGTCGTCGGACATGGTCGCTGCCGCGCCGGCCCCGCTCTCGACGGTCACCTCGTACCCGAGCGCGGTGAGCTGGCCGACGGTGGTCGGTGTGGCCGCCACCAACCGCTCGCCTGGCCGCGCCTCGCGCGGCACCCCGATCCTCATCTGCTGCTCCTGTCCCTCGTGTCCCGTGCGGGTTCCCGGTGCCGGGCACCGCGCGACCGATCCGCTCGCCTTCGCCGAGCCACCCGGATCGACCTCTCGGACCTGCCCTGCAGCGCGACCGGATGGCGACGGCACGCTATCGCGTACCCGACGGCGGCGTCGGGGTCGCCCACGCCGCAGGCAGGGTGTGCCACGAGCACACCCATACCCTGTCAATGATCCCCGCCTCGGGAGGGGCGGAGGGTGACCAACGACCCTCGCGCCGTACCCCTGGGGGTACTACCCCTGCACCGACGGGGCGCGGATCACCGTCCCGGACGAGGCCGACGGGGCGCTGGGTGCCCGCGAGGCGGGGGCGGGCGGGCCCGCCGTGGCCGCCGGGCCACGGGACGCTAGGGTTCGAGAGCCCGCAGCACGGGACGACGGCACCGGGCCGCACAGCAGTCGACGCCCGCGCGATGCACGACTCCAGGAGGTCCGATGCGCACCTTCCCCCGAGCCCGCCGGGACGACTCGTCTCCACCGCGGGTCCTGATCATCGTGCAGAACCTGCCCGTTCCCCTCGACAGGCGCGTCTGGCTCGAGTGCCAGGCGCTGCGCAGGGCCGGCTACCAGGTGAGCGTCATCTGCCCGAAGGGGCCGGGTGACCCCGCTCGCGAGGTCGTCGACGGTGTGGCGCTCTACAAGTACCGGCCCGCACCCGAGGCCCAGAACCTGCTGGGCTTCGTGATCGAGTTCGCCTACAGCTGGCTGCGCACGACGGCCCTGTCCCTCGTCGTCCGCCGCGAACGCGGATTCGACGTCATCCAGGCGTGCAACCCCCCGGACACCTACTGGCTGCTCGCCCGGCTCTGGCGCCCGTGGGGGGTGCGGTTCGTCTTCGACCACCACGACCTCAACCCCGAGCTCTTCCTCTCGCGCTTCGGGCGGCCCGGCACCGCCGCACGGCGGGCCCAGCTCCGCGGACTGGAGTGGCTCGAGCGGCAGACCTTCGCCGCGGCCCACCAGGTCATCTCCACCAACGAGTCCTACAAGGCCGTCGCGGTGCGGCGCGGCGGGCTCGCCCCGCAGGACGTGACCGTCGTGCGCTCGGGCCCCGACACCTCCGTCATGCGTCCCGTGGTGCCGGCGCAGGACCACAGCGAGGGCAAGCACCTGCTCGCGTACCTCGGCATCATGGGCCCGCAGGACGACGTGCACGTCGTCCTGGAGGTCATGGACGAGCTGGTCCACCGCCGCGGGCGCACCGACGTCCGCGCGGCCCTGCTCGGCTTCGGCGACTGCCTGGAGGACCTGCGCCGCACCTGCACCGGGCTCGGGCTCGACGACGTCGTGGAGTTCACCGGCCGGGTCGGGCCGGGGCCGATCGCCGACTACCTCTCCGCGGCGAGCGTCGGGCTCGGACCCGACCGCAAGACCCCGCTGAACGACCTCTCGACGATGAACAAGACGATGGAGTACATGGCCTACGCGGTGCCGTCGGTCTCCTTCGACCTCGCCGAGACCCAGATCTCGGGCGGCCCCTGCGGGCTCTACGTGACCTCGGGGGACGTCCCTGCCTTCGCCGACGCCGTGGAGCGCCTGCTCGACGACCCGGAGCTGCGGGTCGAGATGTCCGTCGACGCCCGCGAGCGTGCCGTCGCCCTGATGGACTGGCGGCCCCAGGCCGTCGCCTATGTCGGCGTTTTCGACCGCATGCTCGGCAGGACGACGGACCCCGAGGTCGTCGTCCCCCCGCCTGCCGACGCGACGACGGACGCCGAGGGACGGCCGTACGTCGACCTCGACCGGGACGGGGAGCTGCGGGCCTTCGTGCGGGGCCGCGGGCCCGGGGCCCTCCGCGGTGGGTCCATCGAGGGCTGAGACGACTCAGGCCCCGCCGTCCGACCGCTCGGTTCCCTCCGCGCGGTTCGGCTCGGCGGCGCGACTGCTCGCCTCGTAGCGCCGCACGGCCGAGCGCAGCGCGCCCTCCGCCTCCCACCCGGAGGACTGGGCCGCCGCCACGAGGGCCAGCAGCGCGTCGCCGAGGGAGTCCTCGTCCGTGATCGCGGCCGGAGCGGGCAGGGGCAGGCCTGCTCGTCGCGCCCGGCCGAGCACCTTCTGCGCTCGGGACAGCGCGGGCATGCCCAGCGGGATGCCGTCGAAGACCGAGTCGCGCGCCTTCTCCTCCTGCTTGATCGTCTCCCAGCGCCGGTGCACCTCCTCGGCGTCGTCGACCTGCGCCCCGTCGACGAAGACATGGGGGTGCCTCCTGCGCAGCTTCGCGGAGATGCCGGCGGCCACCTCGTCCAGGTCGAAGGGGTCCTCGGGGTCCTCGGCCGCGACCCTCGCATGGAAGACGACCTGCAGGAGCAGGTCACCGAGCTCCTCGCGCAGGTTGACGCGGTCGCCGGTCTCGATCGCCTCGGCGACCTCGAAGACCTCCTCGATCGCGTACGGGACGAGCGACTCATGGGTCTGCTCGGCGTCCCACGGGCAGCCCCCGGGCGAGCGGAGCCGGTCCATCACCTGGACGAGGTCGGCCACGGCCTCCCCCGGCCGGCGAGGACGCTGGTCGGGCGTCACGAGGTGGGGTCTGCGGCGATCCACACAGGGTCGGTCAGCTCGACCCGACCGGTCGTCTCGTCGAAGGTCCCGTAGCGGGGGTTCACGGTGACGTCCTGGGCGAGCACCTCAGCCTGGACCTCGGCGAGGACGTCCTCCCCGTCGGCGAGGTCGGAGAGGTTCGCGTTCGCCAGCGAGAAGAGCGCGACGTCGAGCGCCCCGGGACCGTAGTCCACGACCTCGGTGATCCCGGCAGAGGCGGTCGCCTCGGCAAGGAGCTGCTCCGCATCGGCGGTCGAGACGCCCACGCCGTTCTCCGAGGCGGCGGCCGCGTACTCGGGGGCCGCGATGAGCACAGCGAGGATGTCGGAGGCCGTGGCGCCCACGAGGATCGGCGCCAGCTCCTTCTGGGCGACCTGGAGCTCGTCCTGCGAGATGACTCGCCCGTCGACGACTGCAGCGGCGCCCGGATGGACCGAGCACGCCGCAAGGGACGCAGCGACGACGACGGCACCGACCACGGGCCTGAGGATCCTCACCAGAACGACCTCCTCCGACGACGGGCACCCCGCGGCGCCCGTGCGGGGACCATCGTAGGCGGCGTCGCGCCGGCGCGAGGACAGGGGCCGCCCGACGGGACGGAGCGGCCCGCAGGGAGCAGGCAGCCGGCCGGGTGCGCTCAGGCGCGTACGAGCACCTGCTCGACGAGCTCGCGGGCCCAGGCGAGGATCGCCGCTCCGCCCAGCGGCTTCCCGCCGACCTTCGCCGTACGCGGGAACGGCACGAGGATCGTGCGCAGGGCGGGCTTGAGGACCGTGCCCGGGTAGACGCGGCGCAGGCGCAGCTCCGCCGACTCCGGCAGCTCGACCGGGGCGAAGCGCACCATCGTCCCCTGGGCCGTGACGTCGGTCAGCCCGACGGACCGGGCGAGGTTGCGGAACGTCGCGACCTCCAGGAGCGACTCGACAGGAGCCGGCAGGAGCCCGTACCGGTCGACCAGCTCCTCGCGCACGGCGGCGAGCGCCTCGTCCGTCGTGGCGTCGGCGATCTTCCGGTAGGCCTCGAGGCGCAGCCGCTCGTGCCCGATGTAGTCGGTGGGCACGTGGGCGTCGACCGGGAGCTCGAGGGTGACCTCGGCCGGGGTCGGGTCGGGTTCGCCGCGGAAGGCGGCGACGGCCTCGCCGACCATCCGGATGTACAGGTCGAAGCCGACCCCGGCGATATGGCCCGACTGCTCGCCGCCGAGCAGGTTGCCCGCCCCACGGATCTCCAGGTCCTTCATCGCCACGGCCATGCCCGAGCCGAGGTCGGTGTTCGCGGCGATCGTCTGGAGGCGGTCGTGCGCCGTCTCGGTGAGCGGCTTCTCCGGCGGGTACATGAAGTAGGCGTAGGCGCGCTCACGCCCACGGCCCACGCGCCCGCGGAGCTGGTGCAGCTGGGACAGGCCCAGCAGGTCCGCCCGCTCCAGGATCAACGTGTTCGCGTTCGAGATGTCCAGACCGGTCTCGACGATCGTCGTGCTGACGAGGACGTCGAACCTCTTCTCCCAGAAGTCGACGATGACCTGCTCGAGCTGGTGCTCGCCCATCTTCCCGTGGGCGACGGCGATCCTGGCCTCCGGGACCAGCTCGGCCAGCCGCGCGGCCGCACGGTCGATCGACTCCACGCGGTTGTGCACGTAGAAGACCTGCCCCTCGCGCAGCAGCTCGCGGCGGATGGCGGCGGTGACCTGCTTCTGGTCGTACGCCCCGACGTAGGAGAGCACCGGGTGCCGCTCCTCTGGCGGGGTCGCGAGGGTCGACATCTCACGGATGCCCGTGACGGCCATCTCGAGGGTGCGCGGGATCGGCGTCGCACTCATCGCGAGGACGTCCACGTCCGTGCGCAGCGCCTTGAGCGTCTCCTTGTGCTCGACGCCGAAGCGCTGCTCCTCGTCGATGACCACCAGCCCCAGGTCCTTGAAGCGCACCTGTCCCGTGATGAGCCGGTGCGTGCCGATGACGACGTCGATGCTGCCGTCGGCGAGCCCCTCGACGACCTCCGTCGACTCGGAATCCGTCTGGAAGCGGGACAGGGCCTTGACGGTCACCGGGAACTGCGCGTAGCGCTCGCTGAACGTGTCGAGGTGCTGCTGGACCAGGAGGGTCGTGGGGACCAGCACGGCGACCTGCTTGCCGTCCTGCACGGCCTTGAAGGCGGCCCGCACCGCGATCTCCGTCTTTCCGTAGCCGACGTCCCCGCAGACCAGCCGGTCCATCGGGTACGGCTTCTCCATGTCCGCCTTGACCTCGTCGATCGTGACGAGCTGGTCAGGGGTCTCCACGTAGGCGAAGGCGTCCTCGAGCTCGGCCTGCCACGGGGTGTCGGGGCCGAAGGCGTGACCCGGCGTCGCCATCCGCGCGGAGTACAGCCGGATGAGCTCGCCGGCGATCTCCTTGACCGCCTTGTGCGCCTTGCCCTTGGTCTTGGCCCAGTCCGAGCCACCCATCCGGTTGAGGCTCGGCGCCTCTCCGCCCACGTACTTGGTGACCTGGTCGAGCTGGTCCGTCGGGACGTAGAGACGGTCCCCCGGCTGACCCCGCTTCGACGAGGCGTACTCGATGACCAGGTACTCGCGCGTGCCGGCGTTCGGCCCGGAACCGATCGTCCTGGCCGTGAGCTCGACGAACTTGCCGACGCCGTGCTGCTCGTGGACGACGTAGTCGCCCGGTCGCAGCGCGAGGGGGTCGACCATGCTGCGGCGACGGGAGGGCATCGTCCGCATGTCGCGCGTCGAGGTCCCCGCCCGACCGGTGAGATCGGCCTCGGTGAGGACGGCCACCCGCAGATCCGGGGCGACGAACCCTCGAGCGGCGGGGGCCGGCGTGACCAGCACCACCCCCGGCTCGGGCGCCTCGCCGACCCCCGACACGAGCCTGGCGGGGACCTCCGCCGCCAGGAGCTGCTCGACCATGCGGTTCGCGGGACCGTGCCCCTCGGTGGTGAGCACGATCCGCCAGCCCTCGCGCTGGAGCCCGTGCAGGTCCGTCAGGGCCGCGGCGACGTCACCGCGATAGCTGCGGACATCGCGTGCGGCGACCACGAGCGACCCGGCGTCGGCGTCCGCGACCGACTCGTCCGCCTCTGCGGACAGGGTGAACCCCGAGAGCGACCACCAGCCGAGGTGCGCGTCCAGCGCCCGCTCCCGGGTCTCGGCGAACGAGGAGAACGAGGCCGCACGGAGGTCGATCGGCGTGCTGCCCCCCGCAGCCGCTGCCGTCCACGCGGCGTCGAGGAACTCCTGGGTCGTGGCCATCAGGTCGTGCGCACGCCGCCGCACCCGCTCCGGGTCGACCACCACGACCAGGGAGTCGGAGCCGAGCAGCTCGACCACCGGGACCATCCGGTCCACCAGGACGGGAGCGAGGGACTCCATCCCCTCCACCGCGATGCCCTCGGCCAGGCGCCCGAGCATGTCCGCGGCGCCCGGCAGCTGCTCGGCGAGCGCCCGCGCGCGCTCGCGCACCGCCGGCGTGAGCAGGATCTCGCGGCAGGGCGGCGCCCACAGCCCGCCGGGTGCGACCTCGAGGCTGCGCTGGTCCGCGACCGCGAACCAGCGGATCTCCTCGACCTGGTCGCCCCAGAACTCGATCCTCAGCGGGTGATCCTCCGTCGGCGGGAAGACGTCCAGCAGCCCGCCGCGGACCGCGAACTCCCCGCGTCGCTCGACCATGTCGACGCGCGAGTAGGCGGCATCGGCGAGCGCCTCGGACACGGCGGAGAGGTCCGCCGTCTGCCCCGCCTGGAGCGCGACGGGCACGAGCTCGCCGAGGCCCTCGACGACGGGCTGGAGCAGGGCTCGGATGGGCACCACCAGCGCACGGATCGGCCCACCGAGTCCGCCGTCCTGCTCGGGGTGCGCGAGCCGACGGAAGACGGCGAGTCGACGCGCGACGGTGTCCGAGCGCGGCGAGAGCCGCTCGTGCGGGAGCGTCTCCCAGGACGGCAGCACGGCGACCGCGTTCGGGTCCTCGTCGTGCAGGTAGCAGCGCAGCGAGGTGGCGAGCTCGTCGGCCTCACGGCCGGTGGCGACGACGGCCACGAGACAGGCGGGCGGCCGGTCGCCGCCCCTCCCCGCGTCGGCGGTCCCCAGCAGGGAGGCGAGCAGCGCAGGGCGCACGCCCGATGGGGCGACGACGTCGAGCTCCTCGGTCCGCGCGGCAGGACTCGGTGCGCGGGAGGCGTCGGTCCAGCGTGCGACAGCGGGGTCCGCGCCGAGAACGGGCAGGAGTCCGGTGAGATCCATGGGTCCTTCGGGTGCGATTCGGGGGCGCGGCGCGCTCGACGCCCCGCCGATGTCGACGGTCCGCGGGTGGCCACCGGAAGCCCGGTCACGCACCCGCCCGTCGGTCGTGCGGCGAGACGAGTGTAGGAGTTCTCGCCGCGCCGCACCGTTCGCCCTCGACCGACGGGATCGCCACCTGCCGGCCGCCCCGCGGTGGAAGACTGCACCTGCGGCAGCGCGAGCGGCCGCTGGGCGTGCGGGCGACCGCTCCGCGCCCCGCCCGTCGATCGGAGCAGCCCATGGCCAAGGTCCTCGTCGTCGGCGGCGGGATCGTCGGCCTGGCGACGGCAGCACGGCTCGCTCGCCGAGGCGACGAGGTGACGGTGGTCGACAAGGAGGACGGGCTCGCGGAGCACCAGACCGGCCGCAACTCCGGAGTGATCCACTCGGGCCTCTACTACGCGCCGGGGAGCCTCAAGGCCAGGATGGGCATGGCAGGCGCCGCGAGCATGACCGCCTTCGCCCAGGAGCACGGCGTGGCGGTCCGCCGGACCGGCAAGCTCGTGGTGGCCGTGGACCGCTCGGAGCTCCCCGGCCTTTCCCGGCTCGCCGAGCGCGCCGTGGCGAACGGCGTGCCGGCCCGCCTCCTCGACCCGCAGGAGGCGGCCGAGTACGAGCCGCACGTCTCCTGCGTGGGTGCGCTGCGGGTCGAGACGACCGGGATCGTCGACTACCGCGCGGTCTGCTCGGTCCTGGCCGACCAGGTGCGGTCCGCAGGCGGCACCGTGCGGCTGGGGACCTCCTTCGTCGCAGCGCGGCCGGGCCCCGGTCGCCTGGAGGTGCGCCTGACCGACGCCACCGGAGCCCGCGAGGACCGCGCTGTCGACGCCCTGATCGCCTGCGCCGGTCTTCAGGCCGACCGCGTCGCGCTCGCCTGCGGGGTCGATCCGGGCGCGCGGATCGTGCCCTTCCGCGGCGAGTACTTCGAGCTGAGGGCCGACGCCGTCGATCTCGTCCAGGGGTTGATCTACCCCGTCCCCGACCCGCGCTTCCCGTTCCTCGGCGTGCACCTGACCAGGATGGTCACGGGGGGCGTCCACGCCGGCCCGAACGCCGTCCTGGCGCTGGCCCGCGAGGGCTACCGCTGGTCGGACGTCTCACCTGCCGACATCGCCGACGCGTTCTCGTGGCCGGGACTGTGGCGGCTCGGTGCGCAGAACTGGATCCCCGGGGCGCACGAGGTCGCACGCTCCCTCTCCCGGGCCCTCTTCGCCCGGTCCCTGGCGCGCCTCGTCCCCTCCATCACCGCCGAGCACCTCGAACCGACCGCGTCCGGCGTCCGGGCTCAGGCGCTGCGCCGTGACGGGGGGCTCGTCGACGACTTCCTCGTCCGGTCCGCCCCACGCCAGGTGCACGTGATCAACGCCCCGTCGCCCGCGGCGACGGCCGCACTGGAGATCGCCGCCCACCTGGAGCGCGAGGTCGACGAGGCGCTCGCGGGCTGAGGTGCCGAGCGGGTGAAACGGCCGGGCGGCGTTTCACGACGACGTGGACGCCAGTAGCCTGCGGGTGTCCGATCTGTCCGATCCGAGGAGCCCGTATGCCGAGAACCGCGCGTACGGCCGCGGCACGCCGCGTCGACCGGCCCGCAGGTGCGCTCCTCGTCGCACTGGCGATGCTCGGCGCCACCGCCTGCACCTCCTCGAGCGACGAGCCCACCGACTCCTCGTCCACGTCCGTCTCCTCCGGGGCCTCGGAGGGCGGCTCCGGTGGGACGGAGCCGTCCGGCGGCGGGACCGAGGGTGCCGGGTCCACCGAGGGGAGCGGAAGCAGCGGTGCGGACGGCTCAGCGAGCGAGACCCTGCCGGACCCGACCCCGACGGCGACCGCCCTCGTGCCCCCGGGCGACATCGTCGTGCTCACCGGCCCGATGCCCGCCACGGCCTCCGCGACGGGACGACTGGTCGACGGCTACCCGAGCTCGATCGTCCCGGTGCTGGACGAGATCACCGTGGTGAGCTCGTCGGTGAGCTCCCAGGGCGACCGCCTTCAGCTCGGCCTCCAGGGGTCGAGCGACCTGTCCCCCGACGAGGTCACGGCGGCATACGTCGCCGCGCTGGCCGCCCAGTCGTTCTCCTCTGCTCCGGGCGTCGCGATCGAGGGCTCGACGGCGACCCAGTTCTCCCGGGGCTCCGACGGCGTCGTCCTCACGGTGCGCTCGCGCACCGGAGGGGGGACCGAGCTCACGCTCGCCGGCACCCTCGTGAGGGGCGGCTGAGGTGACGGCATCGACGCGCTCCGGTTCCCTGCCCGCCGAGCCGGCACCTGGCGGGACGCGACCGCCCCGCGCTGCCCGGTCGACGCGGGTGTCCTCCGCCGTCGTCACCCTCGGGATCGTCAGCCTGCTCACCGACATCTCCTCGGAGTCGGTGGCGGCGATCCTGCCCCTGTACATCACCGCCGCCCTCGGCCTGTCGACGATCGCCTACGGCTTCATCGACGGGATCCTGCAGGGAGCCAGCGCCCTGGTGCGCATCGCCGGCGGCTGGGCCGCGGACCGCGGTGACCACCCCAAGTGGGTGGCCTTCGTCGGCTACGGGCTCTCCGCAGTGTCTCGAGCGGGGCTCCTGCTCGCCTCGGGATTCGCCGGGGTCGCCGCGATGATCACCGTCGACCGGCTCGGCAAGGGGATCCGCACAGCGCCCCGCGACGCGATGATCACCGCCGCCAGCGAGCCGCGGACCCTTGCGCGGTCGTTCGGGGTGCACAGGACGCTCGACACCGTCGGTGCCACCCTCGGCCCGCTCATCGCCTTCGCGATCCTGCTCGTCATCCCCAACGGCTACCACACGGTGTTCGTCGTCTCCCTCGGCTTCGCCGTCGTCGGGCTCGCCGTGCTCGGCCTCTTCGCGCCGGACCTGCGCCCCCGCCGCGCGGCGTGGCTCGAGAAGCACCGCACCCGGGAGACCCGCGGCCTGCCCTCGTGCAAGGGATGCTCCTGCGGGGTACCGGGCCTCGTCCCGGCCGGTCGGCCGTTCTCCTGGCGGTCCGCCGCGAACCCCGCCGTCCGCAAGGTGCTGCTCGCGGTCGGCGGCCTCGCGCTGCTCACCGTGGGCGACGGTTTCGTCTACCTCTCGCTCCAGGCCCGCGACGGCTTCGCCACCCAGTGGTTCCCGCTGCTCTACGTCGGGACCAACCTCGCCTACATGAGCCTCGCGCTGCCGATCGGTCGGCTCGCCGACCGGTGGGGGCGCGCCCGGGTGCTCATCGTCGGGCACGTGGCCCTGCTGGCCGCGTACCTCAGCGCAGCGGTGGTCCTCGGCGGCGCCTGGACGACCCTCGTCACGCTCGCGCTCCTCGGCGTGTTCTACGCCGCGACCGACGGTGTGCTCGCCGCGGTGGTCGGTGAGCATGCCGACGCCTCGGTGCGCGGGACGGCGATCGGCACGGCGCAGACCGTCGTCGCGGTCGCCCGGATGGTCTCCGCGGCCGGCTTCGGCTTCCTCTGGTACGGCCTGGGCCGTGCGCCCGCGATGCTCGTGGTCGCGGGCGCCCTCGCCATCGCCCTTCCCTTCGCCTACCGAGCCGTGCGCGGCCTGGACACCGCGCCCCCTCCGGACGACCAGGGCGAGGAGGACGAGACCGCGGTACCGTCCGATGCCGGCGCGGACGGCGCGCCCAGGAGCCCGGAGGACCGCTCATGAGCCGCCCCACCCCACGCGTCTGGGCGCTGCTCGCGGTCGTCACCGTCGCGATCGGGGTCGGCACCGCCGTCGGCGTGACGGAGTACCGCCGAGCCGCCGCGCAGGACGCAGCGGCGGATCCGGTGGCTGCCACCGATCTCGCCTCGGTCTCCGGGGTCCCGCATCTCGTGTTCCGCTCGACGGCCCCCGGTGACCAGTACGGGCTCGTCGCCCTCGTGCCCCTGGACGACCCGAGCGGCCCGCGGGCGTTCACCGACGTCGAGTGCGACCGCGTCGCCGCAGGGGCCACCGCGACTGCCTGCCTGCGCACGATCCGGGGCGTCGCCACGCGCTTCGAGGCAGAGCTGCTCGACGCGCAGTGGCAGACGACCGAGACGTGGCCCCTCCCCGGCGTGCCGAGCCGGACGCGTCTCTCGTCGGACCAGACACTCCTCGCGACGACGTCGTTCGTCACCGGGCACTCGTACACCACGACCGGCTTCACGACCCAGACGATCGTGCACGACCTGACGAGCGGCGACTCCTTCGACATCGAGGAGTTCACCCTCGTCGTCGACGGCGAGGAGGTCGCTCCGGTCGACCGCAACCTCTGGGGCGTCACCTTCGCCGACGACGACACGTTCTACGCCACCGCGCAGTCGCAGTCCCTCGGGCACACCTGGCTGGTGCGGGGCAGCCTCTCCGAGCGGACCGTCGAGACGATCCAGGACGGCGGCGCCTGCCCGTCGATCTCCCCGGACGGCACCCGGATCGGCTTCAAGGTCCAGACGTCGAACGATCCGGTGCACTGGGAGATCGGCATCCTCGACCTGAGGGACGGCTCCCAGCGGGTCCTGACGGGCGAGACCCGCAGCTTCGACGACCAGATCGCCTGGCTCGACGACGACACGGTCATGTACGGCCTTCCTCGCGCGGACGAGCCGGGGGTGACCGACGTGTGGTCGATCGACCTCGCAGAGGACGCGAGCCCCGTGCTGCTGGTCCCGCAGGCGTGGTCGCCGCAGGTGGTGGGCGGATGAGCACGGCGGGGGCCCGCGAAGGGGCGGGCGGGCCGGAGCGCATGCGATGCCTGGTGTACGCGCCCTACTCCTTCAGCGGTCGCGGACCAGCCGAGAGCTGCGCCCAGATCGCCGGGGGGATCGCCGGTACCGGTGAGGTCGTCGAGGTCTTCGCCGGTCGACGCCGCGTCATGCTCCCCGACGGCGTGCGGGTGCGCGAGCCGTTTCCTGGGCTCGCGCGGCGGGTGCCGTGGCGGTACGTCGAGACCGTGGCGCTCCGTCGCGCGGAGGAGCAGTTCCGCCGCGCCCTGTCGACGGCCGACCCGCGATCGACCATCGCCTACTTCTGGCCCGGCACCCCGTCCCGGCTCGTTCTCGAGGCGCGCGATCGCGGGATCCTCACCGTCCGAGAGATGATCAACTCCGCCCTCGCGACCTCGGGGCCGATCCTTGATCGGGCCTACTCCCGGCTCGGCCTGGAGCCGAGTCACGGAGTCACCGCGGAGGCGATCGCCGGCGAGACGGCTGAGCTGCCGCTCTACGACTACCTCTTCGCGTCGAATCCAGAGGTCGAACGCTCCCTCCTCGACGTCGGCATCCGTCCCGAGCAGATCTTGTCCACCACGTTCGGCTGGCGCCCCGAACGCTTCGTCGGCGGCGAGCCGATCGAGCGGACCGTGCCCTTCCGCGCTGTGTTCGTCGGGCGGATCGGGGTCCGCAAGGGGGTACCGGAGCTGCTCGAGGCCTGGTCCTCGCTCGATCTGGACGGAGAGCTCGTCCTCGTCGGTTCCGTCGACTCCGAGATCGCCGACCTCGTGGCGGAGCACGTGAGGACGGGCACCGTCCGGCTGTGGGGCTACGCCGACAACCCAGGGTCGATCTACGCAGGCTCGGACGTGTTCGTCTTCCCCACCCTCGAAGAGGGCGGACCGCAGGTGACCTACGAAGCGGCCGGTTGCGGGCTTCCCGTGATCACCACGCCGATGGGCGCCGCTCGCCTCGTCGAGCACGCCAAGACGGGCATGATCGTCGATCCTGCGTCACCGAGCCAGATCGCCGCGGCGCTCCGCACCCTCGCCGAGGACCCGCTGACGCGGTCGTCCTGCGGGGCCGCGGCCAGGGCGGCGGCCGCTGACTTCGGCTACGACCGCGTCGGAGCTCAACGTGCGGCACTCCTGCGGGGGGTGCTGTCGCGCGAGGAGGACGGGTCGGGCGGCTAGGTGGCCGCTGCCGCGTCGGCGCCTGGCGCGATCGGGACGCGTCGACGGGCCCTGTGCTCGAGCAGGACCGTGAGCGCGAGCGCGCCGGACCCGGACAAGAGGCAGATCATCGCGATCGCGCGCATCGCGCTCCCACCGACGTAGTACACCGGGGGGACGGCCGGGACGACCTCTGTCGTGACCAGGTCCGAAGCAGCGACTCCTTCCTGGAAGGCGGCGAGTTCCGCGTCGATGCGATCCAGGAGCTCGAGCTGCCGGGCACGGACGTCCTCGATCGTCGGGCCCACCACCTGCACGTCGAGCACCTGCCGGGAGTAGACGGTCGACCACTGGCCCCCGTAGTCGGGAAGGCGGACCGCCCACCCGTCGAGGACACCCTCACCGACGATCGTCGCAGCAGGGTCCGCCATCTTGTTCCACATCGCGTTCCCGTTGATCTGCCTCGCGACGAGGCCCGCCGTGATGATGAGATCACTCGACCGGACCTTCAGCGTGTTCGGGTTGATCGCACTGCTGGGCGCGAGGAAGGTGACCTCGGCGCGGGACCAGTAGACCCCGGATGCCTGCTTGGCGAGGTAGCTTCCCCCGGCGGCGACCGCGAGGGCGAGCAGCAGGACGTACCACCGACGCACCAGCGCCTGCAGCGTGTCCCAGATCGTCACCGACGCCCCTCTCCTCCGGCCAGCACGAGTCTGGCACGGCCGATGTGCTCCTCGGCCGCGACCTCGGGTGAAGATACTGTGACAAACCGGACAGCATCCGGCGAGCGCGGCGTCCAGGCGCGGAGCGGGCACTAGCCTCGAAGGAACGCCGCGGCCCGCGCGGCCCGCCGGCCGGACTGTCAGGGGCAGTGCATGGAGCTCAACGTGGTAGCAGCATCCTTGCTGCGACGGTGGTACCTCGTCGTCGCCGGGATGGTGATGACGACCGGCCTCGCGTTCCTGGCCTTCCAGGCTGTCCCCCCGACGTACAGCGCGACAGCGACCATCGTCCTCCTCCCCGCCGATGCGACGGTCGCCGACGGGTCGAACCCGCTCCTCCAGCTGGGCGGGCTCGAGCAACCCGCGTCCCTCGTCGTCGCGTACGTCGCCGGCGACGAGGTGCGCGCACCGTTCGAGGCCCAGTTCCCGGAGACGACCTACGAGGTCATCGAAGACCCGCTCTCCCGCGGGCCGCTGATCATCATGACCGTGCTCGGCCCCAGTTCCACCACCGTCATGACCGCATTGGACGCCGCGATCGCCGAGGTGCCGACGGCCCTGACGAGCCTCCAGGACAGGGTCAGCGCACCCACCGAGTCACGCGTGAGGTCGACCCCGCTGTCGATCGACCCAGAACCGACGACCGTCATGGGCACGACCCTTCGTGCGATCATCGCCGCCGCAGGCGTCGGCATGGTCGGCACCCTCGTCGGCACGGTGAGCCTCGACAGGCTGCTGTCGCTACGCCGGACCCGCCGACCGACGCGCCCCGTCGAGCCGGAGAGCGAGAACGGCGCGGCAGACGACACCGAGAGCGGCACCCCGGAGGAGGCCTCAGCAGCCGCCCCTGCCGAGGAGGACGCTTCGGCCGCCCCGGCCGAGGAATCAGACGCTTCGGCCGCCCCGGCCGAGGTCGAGCGCTCAGGGGACACCGAGTCGGATCAGGGAGATGCGACGGTCGGGTCCGACGACGAGGAGCTCTCGATCGCGAGGTCGACGTCGGACGACGGCCCCTCCGCGAGCGCTACCCCGCCGAGCGGGCAGTCGCGGATGCGCTCCGGTCGGCGCCGCACGGACGCCCGGCCGACGCAGGACGAACGGATGCGCGAGCGCGGCGGGCGCCTCATCGTGCCCTGGGCGTAGCGGCCTGATATGGCGCATGTCTTCACCCGCTCGACGCTGCGTCGCACGGGGGTGTTCGGCTGGCTGACGGTCTACATCGTGCTCCTCTTCGCCATCCCGTCGCGTCTGGTCTTCGCGCCGTTGGGAAGCGCAGGTGCTCCCTCGATGCTGTTCGGCCTCGGCAGCGCCCTGGCCTGGTTCCTCGCCCAGCTCTGGAGACGGTCCGGCACGCCGTCACCGCGCCGACCGATCCGGCTCGCTCTCGTGCTCTTCCTCGTGAGCGTCGGGATCAGCTACGTCGCCGCCATGGTCCGGCCGATCGACCAGGACGAGGTCAGCCCGGCAGATGTCGCGGTGATCGTCGCGATCTCGTGGACCGGCGTCCTTCTCATGGCTCATGACGGTCTCGCACGGTTGAGCGACGTCGAGGCCCTGGTGAGGCGCTTCGCCTTCCTCGGCGGGCTCATGGCCCTCCTCGGCCTCGTCCAGTACGCCACCCGGCGGGTGCTGATCGACGCCATCGCCATTCCCGGCCTCACCGCCGTCCACGGCGTCGACTCGTTCTTCCGGAACGGCCAGGTGCGGATCTCGGGGACGGCGACACACCCGATCGAGTTCGGCGCTCTGCTCGCGATCCTGCTCCCGCTCGCCCTGCACGGCGCGCTGCACCCCGCAGGACGAGGGATGGTACGCCGGTGGTTCCCGGCCGCAACGATCTCGCTGGCACTGGCGCTGTCGATGTCCCGGTCGGCGTATCTCAGCCTCGCGGTTGCGCTGCTGGTCCTCCTCGTGGGGTGGCCACCGAGGATCCGGTGGCGCATCGGGGCTGCCGTCGTCGGTGGTGGCGCCCTGCTGAGCCTCTCGGTCCCCAACCTCTTCCGCTCGGTTCGGAGCATGTTCATCACGGCGAAGGACGACCCGAGCATCCTGTCGAGGACCGACAGCTACGCGGTGGCCCTGCAGTTCGTCCAGGACGCGCCATGGATCGGACGGGGCCTCGGCACGTTCCTGCCGAAGTACCGGATCTTCGACAACACCTACCTCGGCCTCCTCGTGAGCGGCGGAGTCCTCGGCACCGTCGCCTTCGTCGCGATCCCGCTGGTCGCCATCGTCCTGCTCCTCCGGCGCCGCCATCGATGGTCGGACGACCAGTCGTCCGACCTCGCTCTCTCGCTCGCTGCCGGCATCGCCGCCGGCGCGGTCGCCCTCGCGTTCTTCGACGGCTTCGCATTCCCGATGACGATGGGGACGTTCTTCCTCACCCTCGGAATCGCCGGGGCCCTCGTCCGGCTGCATCCGGACGACGCACCGCCCGGCACCTGAGGGCGCCGCCGGCCGCGTTCAGTGATCGCTCGCGGGGCCCCGCTTGCCCTCGACGAAGCGTGCCAGCGAGCCGAGGGTCTCGAAGATCTCGCCGCTGAACTCCTCGTCGTCGATGGTGATGCCGAAGCTCCGCTCGAGCGAGGTCACCACTTCGAGCACACCGAGAGAGTCGAGCTCAGGAACCGCACCGAAGAGCGGGCTCGACGCCGTCATACCGGCGGCCCGGTCCTCGATCCCGAGGGTCGAGACGAGGACCGCCTTGACGTCCTCGATCAGTGCGTCGCTCATGGGGCTCCTTCGGTCGGTCAGACGAGGACTTCGATCGGGGCCGGGTGCCCCAGGAAGGCGGTCGGGCTCGCGGTGAGCCCGTACGCCCCCGCATGGAAGATCGCAACGAGGTCGCCGACGTCCGCCCGCGGGAGCTCGACCCGGTCGCCGAGGAGGTCGAGCGGGGTGCAGAGGCAACCGACGACGGTCACGGTCTCCTCGGGCTCCGCCGAGACGGCCGTGGCCACCGCGACGGGGTAGTTGCGGCGGATCACCTGCCCGAGGTTTCCGGACGCCGCGAGCTGGTGGTGCATGCCGCCGTCGACGACGAGGTAGACGCTGCCGCGGGAGACCTTGCGGTCGACCACCCGGGTGACGTAGACCCCGGCCTCGGCCACGAGGTACCTGCCGAGCTCCACGACGAACGAGGACTCCGGGAGCGCAGGAGTCAGCCGCCCCTCGACCAGGTCGGTGAGGTTCGCCGCCACCGCCTCGATGTCGAGCGCCTTGTCCTGGGGGAAGTACGGGACACCGAAACCGCCACCGAGGTTGACGTACCGCACGGGCTGCGGTGCATCGACGCTCAGTGCGAGCACCAGGTCGACGGTCCGGGCCTGAGCCTGCGCGAGCAGGTCGGCGGACAGGTTCTGGGACCCGGCGAACACATGGAAGCCGAGGAGCTCGACCCCTGCGGCGTCGGCCTCCCGCATGAGGTCGGGGACCTGCTCGGCGTCGACGCCGAACTGCTGAGGACCACCCCCCATCCGCATCCCTGAGCCGCGCACCGCGAAGTCGGGGTTGACCCGGATCGCAACCCGCGGCCGGACCCCGACCACCTCGCCCGCACGCACCGTGCGCCGTGTCTCGCCGAAGGACTCGACCTCGATCGTCACGCCCGCGGCGACCGCCTGCTCGAGCTCGGAGTCGGTCTTGCCGGGTCCCGCGAAGCTGACCCGCGCCGGTTCTGCGCCGGTGTCGAGCGCGACCCGCATCTCATGCGCACTGGCCACGTCGAGCGCGTCGACCGACGAGGCGAGCAGGTGGACGACGGCAGGCATCGGATTCGCCTTGATCGCGTAGCCGATGCTCAGGCGATCGGGCAGCAGCCCGCGCAGCAAGGCGACGCGTTCCAGGATGAGGCGCCGGTCGTAGGCGAAGAACGGCGTCGAACCGACCCGATGGGCAAGCCTGTCGATCGGCACGCCGCCCACCGTCAGCGCACCGTCGGCGTCTCCGAACGCGGAAATCGTCGTCATGACGGGTACTCCGCCCGGACGAGGGTGCGATCGTACTTACCGTTGGGCGACCGAGGGATCGCATCCCTGACGACGACCTCTCCCGGCACCATGAAGCCGGGCAGCACGCCTCTCAGCTCTCTGATCAGCAGGTCGGGATCGAGCCCCTGCCCCGCGGGCGGAGCCACGACGAGGACGATGCGCTGGCCCAGCCGGGAATCGTCCACGCCGAAGGCGACGGCGTCGACGACGAGCCGGGTCTGCAGGGCAGCCTCCTCGACCTCTGTCGGACTGACGCGGTAGCCCGATGTCTTGATCATCTCGTCAGCGCGACCCACGAAATACAGGAAGCCCTCCTCGTCCGCGACCACGGTGTCGCCGGACCAGACAGCCATCTCTGGCAACCGATGCCCGGTGGTGGGTCCAGGAACGGGCCGGAACCGTTCTGCCGTCCGCTCCGGGTCACCCCAGTATCCGAGCGCGACGAGCGCGCCGCGATGAACGAGCTCGCCGGGTTCGCCCGGCTCGCACCGCGAGCCATCCGGCCGGACGACGACGATCTCGGCGTTGGGGATCGCCTTGCCGATCGAGTCCGGTCGCCGGTCGACCTCCGCCGGGTCGAGGTAGGTCGACCGGAACGCCTCGGTGAGTCCGTACATGAGGAACGGGCTCGCCGTCTCGAACACCGCGCGGAGGCGGTCGAGCACGGTCCGGGGCATCCGCCCACCGGTGTTCGCGAAGTACCGCATGCGAGCACGGGCCGCGTCCGGCCACTCGAGGCCCGCGATCTGGATCCAGAGCGGCGGGACGCACGTCAGGCCGGTGACGTTCCACCTGGCGCATGCGCGCGGGACGTCGGCGGGGACGAGGTAGTTGAGCAGCACCACGTGCGCACCTGCGTGGAAGGCAGTGGTCACCTGCGACAGGCCGGCGTCGAAGCTCAGAGGGAGCACGGACAGGATCACGTCGCTCTCGACGTTCCCGAGGTACGTGCTCACGCTCTGCGCGCCGACCAGGAGGTTCCGGTGACTCAGGACGACACCCTTGGGCAGTCCCGTGCTGCCGGAGGTGTAGAGGATCGCGGCCACGTCTAGGTCGATGCCGGACCGGACAGGGCTCGCCGACGCCGCCGTGAGGAGATCCGTCCAGGCGTGGATCTCGATCCCTTCGCGCGGCGCTCCGGGCCCGTCGACGACCACGACGTGCTCGAGGTCCTCGCATTGCGCGAGGACCTCGCCGAGGAGTTCGAGCCTTGCGGCGGAAGTGACGAGAACTCGTGCACCGCAGTCGGCCACGATGTGGGCGACCTGGGAAGGCTTGAGCAGTGGATTGATCGGCACGAAGGCGCCGCCCGCCACCGATGCACCGAGGAAGGCTGTCACGGCCTCGGGTCGCTTCTCGAGGAACACGGCGACGCGATCCTCGCGACGCAGCCCCAATTCCGTGAAGCCGGACCCGCACATCGCCGCTGAGCGCCAGAGCTCGGCGTAGGTGAGCGTCTCATCCTTGTAGGAGAGGGCGGGCGCGTCCGGAGCCGTGCTTGCCCGCGACGCGAGGAGCTCGTGCCAGACCGTCATCACGGCGTCAGCATAGTGCTGCCCGTCGCCGGGGCCAGGTGATCACCTGCGCTCCGTCACCATGCGACGCAGGTGATCTCGCTGTAGAGATCGTCGATGTCCGCGGCGTCGACCTGGTCGCTCAGGAAGAGCTTCGGGCGGCCGCTCACGGTGAAGGAACGGTTGAGCGGAGCTCCCGAAATGCGGTGCTCGGCGAGCAGCAGCGGCATTCCGCGAAGCAGGAGGTGCCCGCCGAGTGCGTCCACTGCGCGGGGGAACAGCCGGGGCGCGCCGACGTGCACGAGCGCGGCGAAGAGGGGCAGGTTCCGGCGCCGGACCCGCCGGTAGACGACGTAGCACGGCTTCCCGTCGAGGAGCACGACCACGTGATGCGCGGCAGCGGCGTCGCGGTGATCTCGGAAGATCTCGGCGTCTCGACCCGTGAGCAGTTCGGCTATTCGCGCACCGTCGGTGACGACCTCGGGCCCGTTGCGCGGCCGCACCGTCGGCAGGTTCACGCGAAGTGAGGTGGTCGTGTCGAGCCGCCGGAACCCCAGCCGCTCGTCGATCGAGACGACGGACCCGCTGGGTGACAGGTCCGTGTAGACGTCGGCTCCCGAAGCGAGCAGCGCACGCAGGAGTCGGAGGGCATGGGGACGGTAGTCGTCGGCGACGCACCACGCGGCGAGGTTGCAGATGCGCCTGGTCGACGCGCCGACCTCGCGTCGCGAGGTGAAGGTGAGGTAGACGCCCACGACTGCGTCGCCGTCGCGCAGGCACACGCCGTGACCGTCAGCGTCGGTGCGCCACGGGGGCACGATGGCGCGGGCCCACTGCTCGGCGGAGAGACGGCCGTTCAGCTGCTCGTGGAGGAAGAGCGCGACGTCGCCGAGGCTGTCGCCGTCGACGGGGCAGACACGAACGGAACTCGGCACGCCGAGCAGCCTGCCACGGCCCCGGCTGTGTGTCACCGACGACCGCTGGACGTCGGCGACGGGCCATCGGGGCACGGACCCGCGATCGCCCCGCTCGGGCGGACGGGGCGGCTCGACGACTGAGGATCTCACGATCTGAGACGGCCGCGGTGCGGACCCCCGACCGTTTGTGCAGTTCACGGTGCACGCGGCCATCCCGGGCCACTGCTCCGATCGAGTGACTCTTGGAGCGTCGGCGCCGACGTGTTCTCATGGTTCAGCACCGTTACCGAAAAGTTACCTTCGATGCCCCGCGTCCGCCTGCCTCAGGGTCAGGCGAGCACGTCCTTGGCGGCGTCGTCCCGACGGGAGACCCCACGTGCACGGATCCAGATCGCGACACGCCCTGAGCAGGCGTCGACCGCGGGCCACGTCCCTCGTAGCGACGGCGGTGGCCGCGCTCACCGTCGTGGCAGCAGTCGGCGTGACGGGCTTCGGCTCCGGGACCACGTCGGCCCAGGCCGCCACGAGCAGCGCTGCCGTCCGGACCGCCTGGTCCGGGATCTCTTCAGAGTTCCGATGCGCACCGAAGCGCACGGCGGGCACCTACGTGAACTCCAGGAGCGGGTCGTCGTCCAGGCACGGGGAGCGGACGTGGTACCGCAGCTCCTCCGCCGACAAGGACACCGCGACGCCGATGCCGTCGGCCACCCCGACGCCGGCTGCCACGCCCGCCGCAGAGCCCAGCGCCACGCCGAGCCCGACCGCGACGCCCACGCCGACCGCCACCTCGACGCCCAGCCCGACGCCGACCCCGACGCCGAGCGCCACGCCGACGTCGACCGCCCCGTCGACCCCGTCCGTCGCAAGCGGCAGCTACCCCGACGCCTCGAGCACCGGCGTCCCGGCCGGAGTCGCCCTGACGCCGTACACCGGCCCCTCGACGATCACCGAAGCCGGCACCGTCATCGACGGCAAGCTCATCACCAAGCCACTGGTCATCGCCGCCTCGGCGAGCAACGTGACCATCAAGAACAGCCGCATCTCGGCCCAGGGCTTCTGGTTGGTGCTGAACGACGCCGGAGCGAAGAACCTGCAGATCGTCGACAGCGAGCTGGACGGCAAGGGCAGCACCTCCAACGACGCGGCCGTCGCGGGACGCAACTACACCCTCACCCGGGTGAACATCCACAGCACCGTCGACGGACTGAAGCTCGGGGACGACGTCACCGTGCAGGACTCGTACATCCATGACCTGGTCACGACGTCCGACTCGCACAACGACGGCATGCAGTCCCTCGGCTCGGACGACGTGCTGATCCGCCACAACACGGTGATCATGCCGAAGGGCTCGACCTCCGCGATCCTGCTCTCGACCGGGTCCGCCGACTCGATGCGACGCATCGTCATCGACAACAACCTGCTCGGCGGCGGCGCCTACACCCTCTACGGCGGGTATGAGGCGGGAGTGGACGACCTGTCGCGGGTGTCCGACATCACGGTCTCGAACAACCGGATCACGACGACGGTCAGCCCGCAGGGCGGCGCCTTCGGGCCGTTCACCTCCGTCGGCAAGCCTGCCGTCACGATGACCGGGAACGTCTGGCACGACGGCGCGAACGCGGGACGCACCATCTCCTGACGGTCGACGCAGTCACCGCGCCAGAGCCGGTCGCGTATCCGACCTCGGATCGCGACCG
>NZ_JBFHHB010000013.1:0-24849 GCF_041597215.1 Actinotalea sp. | reverse complement strand
GTCGTCGAGTAATCTGTGAACGTGCACACACTGGCAGGGCGACGACCGGACGTCAAGCCCACCGCAGCGATATGGTGACCGACGTGCCACCCCCCGACCGCCGGTCCCGCGCGACAGTGCACGACGTCGCCGCGGCCGCGGGCGTCTCACGGGGCACGGTCAGCCGCGTGCTCAACGGCGGGTACGTCTCCCCCGAGTCGAGATCCGCCATCGAGTCGGCCATCAAGAAGGTCGGCTACGTCCCCAACACCGCTGCACGCAACCTCGTGCGCCGCAGGACCCAGGCGATCGCCTTCCTCGCGCACGAGCCCCACTCCCTGTTCCTCAACGACCCGAACATCGGCAACGTGATGCTCGGCGCCAACGAGGCGCTCTCGCTCGCGGACTACCAGATGGTCTGCCTGGTGATCGACTCCGCCCGGGACACCGAACGGGTCAGCCGGTACCTCGCGGGGGGCTTCGTCGACGGGGCGATCATCGTCTCCGCCCGCTCCCACGACCCGATCACCGAGGTCGTGACGCGACTGGGCCTGCCGACGACCTTCGTCGGGCACCCTCCTGAGCTGCGGGACATGCCCTACGTCGGGATCGACAACCTCGCCTCTGCCCGCGCCATCACCGAGCGACTGCTCGCCACCGGACGTCGCAAGGTCGGGATGATCGCCGCCGCCCTGGACAGGGACTCCGGCGCCGACCGGCTGGAGGGCTTCAAGCTGGCCCTCGGCGAGCGCTTCGACGAACGGCTCGTGGCCGAGGTCCCGCTGTACGAGTACGGGCTCGGGGTCAGCGGGATGGAGGAGCTCCTCCGTCGCGAACCCTCGATCGACGGCGTCTTCGCAGCGTCGGACGCCGTCGCCGCGGGTGCGATGGAGGCGCTCAGGGCGGCCGGCCGCTCGGTCCCCCGGGACGTCGGCATCGTCGGCTTCGACGACAGCTCCTTCGCTCGCCGCAGCCGGCCGGCGCTCTCCACCGTCCACCAGCCGGCCAAGGGACTGGGCCGGCGCGCCGCGGAGGTGGTCCTCGCCCAGCTGCGCGGCGAGCAGGTCGAGCGCTCGGGAATCCTGCTCAAGAGCCCGGTCGTCTGGCGCGACTCCGCCTGAGCCCGGCCTGATCGCCCCGCTGCCGGGACGCGACATCGGGTCCGGCAGAGGCGGCACGGTCTCCCAGTAGACTCCTGCCCCATGGCCCGTGATCGCTCGTCCTCCCCCACGCCCTCCGGGGGCAAGCCCGCCAAGGTGCGCAAGACCCGCTGGTACCACCAGGTGTGGCAGGCGTACCAGATGACCCGCCGGGCCGATCCGGCCGTGACCTGGTGGCTCCTGGCCAGCTTCGTCGGCGTGCTGGCGCTCGCCCTGGTCATCGGCCTGATCACCGGCCAGGTCGTCTACCTGCTCGTCCTCGGCCTGCCGTTCGCCGCGCTCGCCGCCATGTTCCTCCTCGCGCGCCGCGCCGAGACGGCGGCCTACCGGCAGATCGAGGGGCAGCCGGGAGCCTCGCTGTCGGCGTTGCGCACCATCCGCCGCGGCTGGGACTTCCCCGAGGAGCCCGCTGCCATCGACCCGCGCACCCAGGACCTCGTGTTCCGTGGCGTCGGCAGGGCCGGGATCGTCCTGGTGGGCGAGGGGACCTCCGGCCGCGTCGACCGGCTGCTCGAGTCGGAGCGCAAGAAGCTCAACCGCATCCTGCCGAACGTGCCGGTCACGTTGATGCAGGTGGGCGACGGGCCCGACAAGGTCGCCCTGCGCAAGCTCCCTCGCTCGGTCCAGCGCCTGCGCAACACGCTCACCAAGCAGGAGGTCGCCGAGGTCTCCAAGCGCCTTCGCGCACTCGGCGGCCCGCGTCTGCCCGTCCCGAAGGGCATCGACCCGACGCGCGCACGCCCCGACCGCAAGGGCATGCGCTGAGGGTTCCCGCCAGTCGTCAGCGCCGCACGATCACCGTGCGGGCCGCGACGTCGTGCAGCCCTCGTCCGTCCCGGTCCCAGACCACCGCCGGGATGACGAGCGCCAGGAGTGCCGTCCGCACGGCCGCCGCCACCGGACCGGGAGGACCGTCGGCGGCAGCGCGCTGAGCTGCGCCCTGCTGCGGGGCACCCGCACCGGGGCCCGCGGGGATCGCGACGAGTCGCGCGACGCGCAGGCCGAGCAGTCGGTGCCCCACCGAGTGCCCGAGAAGGCCGACGAGCAGGATCGTCGAGACGACGAAGACGAGCAGGGTCGCGGTGGGCTCGGCCCCGAGGAACCGGGGGCCGATCGCCTCCGGATCGGGCCAGAACACCGACGCGACGGCCATGCTCAGCACCCAGTCGACGACGAGCGCGACCGCGCGACGGCCCATGGGCGCCGAGGATCCCGGTCCGGAGGCGGGGCGCCGGTATCCGGTCTCCTGTCCCGAGGCGCTCCCCCCGGGAGTACCCTCCAGCCAGGCCCCGAAGTCCTCCCGTCGTGGTGACATCGGACCAGCGTACGCAGGGAACGGCTGACCCGCCGTCCCCGCTCCTGCGGTCCGAAACCCTGCCGAAACACGAGGTACATCGAAGGGAAACGGCTGGGGCCTAGCGTCGCTGTCGACGCCGACCCATCGCCGTGCCAAGGGAGAACACCGGATGTTCAGTTCCGCTGACGAGGTCATCGCCTTCATCAAGGAGGAGGATGTCAAGTTCGTCGATGTCCGCTTCTGCGACCTGCCTGGCGTGATGCAGCACTTCAACGTCCCCGCCTCGACGGTGGACGCCGCCTTCTTCACCGACGGCCAGATGTTCGACGGTTCGTCGATCCGCGGCTTCCAGGCGATCCACGAGTCGGACATGAAGCTTCTCGCCGACATCAAGACCGCCTACCTCGACCCGTTCCGCACCGAGAAGACGCTGAACGTGACGATGTCGATCGTCGACCCGTACACCGACGAGCCCTACAGCCGCGACCCCCGCCAGGTGGCTGCGAAGGCCGAGGCGTACCTCAAGTCGACCGGGATCGCCGACACGGCCTTCTTCGCCCCCGAGGCCGAGTTCTACATCTTCGACGACATCCGGTTCTTCACGAGCCAGTCGGAGAGCTACTACCACATCGACTCCATCGAGGCCGCGTGGAACACGGGCCGCAAGGAGGACGGTGGCAACCTCGGCCACAAGACCCCCTACAAGGGCGGCTACTTCCCGGTCCCCCCGGTCGACCACTTCGCCGACCTGCGCGACAAGATCTGCGTCGAGCTGGACAAGCTCGGCCTCGAGGTCGAGCGCTCGCACCACGAGGTCGGCACCGCCGGCCAGGCGGAGATCAACTACCGCTTCGACTCGCTCGCCGTCTCGGCGGACAAGGTCATGCTCTTCAAGTACGTCGTGAAGAACGTCGTCCACGAGAGCGGCCGCACGGTCACCTTCATGCCGAAGCCCCTGTTCGGCGACAACGGCTCCGGCATGCACTGCCACCAGTCGCTCTGGAAGGACGGCGAGCCGCTCTTCTACGACGAGAAGGGCTACGGCGGCCTGTCCGACATGGCGCGCTGGTACATCGGCGGCCTGCTCAAGCACGCCCCCTCGCTGCTCGCCTTCACCAACCCGACGGTGAACAGCTACCACCGCCTGGTCCCCGGCTACGAGGCACCGGTCAACCTGGTCTACTCGGCCCGCAACCGCTCCGCCTGCGTGCGCATCCCGGTCACCGGCTCGAACCCCAAGGCCAAGCGCATCGAGTTCCGCGTGCCCGACCCGTCGTCCAACCCGTACCTGGCCTTCGCCGCCATGCTGATGGCGGGCCTGGACGGCATCAAGAACAAGATCGAGCCGCCGGAGCCGGTCGACAAGGACCTGTACGAGCTGCCCCCCGAGGAGCACGCCGCCATCCAGCAGGTCCCGGCCTCGCTGGGTGAGGCCCTCGACGCGCTCGAGGCCGACCACGACTACCTCTCCGAGGGCGGCGTCTTCACGCCCGACCTCATCGAGACGTGGATCGAGTACAAGCGGACCCACGAGATCGACCCGATCCGGCTGCGCCCGCACCCGCACGAGTTCGAGCTCTACTACGACTGCTGAGGTCGAGAGCATCCGTTCCTGAAGCCCTGATCCGCGGAGCCCCCCACCACCCACGGGTGGTGGGGGGCTCCGTCGTCGGCACGAGGTGCGTCTGCGCAGGTCACGAGCGGGTCCGGTGGTCCCGTCCCGGCAGTCGCGGGACTCGGCAGCGGTAGACTCGCGGCCGTGGACCACGCCGAGGAGGACGCGCAGCCCGAGCGGCGCCAGCCCACGATCTACGACGTCGCGGCGGCCGCAGGGGTGGCACCCTCCACCGTCTCGCGAGCCTTCTCCCGGCCCGGACGGGTCAATGCCGAGACCGCCGAGCGCATCCAGGTGATCGCGGCCGAGATGGGCTACCGGGTCAACCCCATGGCCCGAGCGCTCCCGACGGGTCGCACCTCGCTGCTGGCCCTGGTCGTCTCCGACGTGACGAACCCCTTCTTCTTCGAGATCATCCGGGGGGTCGAGGCGGCTGCCGCCGAGGCCGGCTACGTGATCCTGCTGGTGAACACCGACGAGTCGTCCAAGGACGAGCGGACCGCGATCGACCGGGCGATCCCGTTGGTCGACGCGATCCTGCTGGCGAACTCGCGGATGTCGGACAACGCCATCCGGATGATCGCCAAGCAGCGGCCCACCGTCGTGCTCAACCGCCAGATGACGGACGTGCCCAGCCTCGTGGTCGACAACGCACGCGGGATGCGCCGCGCCGTCGAGCACCTCGGCACGCTGGGGCACCGGGTGGTGACCTACGTCGCGGGTCCCGAGGCCTCCTGGGCGGACGGGATGCGCTGGCGGTCGATCCGCGAGGCGGCGTTCGAGCTCGACATGACGGCCCGACGCATCGGACCGTACGCGCCGACGGTGGAGGGCGGGCTCGCCGCCCTCGTCGACTTCGCCGAGAAGCCGACGACGGCCGTCGTCACCTACAACGACCTGCTGGCGATCGGGCTGATGCGTGGGCTCACGCAGCACGGCTTCGAGGTTCCGGGCGATGTCAGCGTGATCGGGGTCGACAACATCTTCGGGTCCGACTTCTGCACCCCACCGCTGACGACCGTCGCCTCCCCGCTCCGTCTCCTGGGAGAGGTCGCGGTCAGGACCGTGCTCGAGGCGACGAGGCAGGCGCGGCTCATGCCCGGCCGCTCACGAGCCACCAGGGACCCGATCCGCCCGGCGATGGTCACGACCGAGCTGCTCGTCCGGGAGTCGACCGGGCCGCGCCGGACACCGCGCACCCGCGACGCGGCGCCCCGCGCCTGAGGACGGACGCAGCATCGGCCGCGTCGTGCGAGCACGACACGGCCGATGCGCTCCGTCCGTCCGGAACCGGTCAGTTCCGGTCGAGCTCGCCCGCCTGGGCGGTGACGGCGTCCACCAGCGCGTCGTTCGCGGCGAGCTCCGGGTCGAGCTCGGTGAGGACGGCGTGCACCGCCTCCCGCAGGGGTCCGACCGCGAGCGGGACGAAGGTCTCCGCCCGCCCGTCGGTCACGGCGGCACCGTTCCCGCGCAGGTGGCAGACCCAGGCCGCGAGGGGTCGGGTGGCACCGGCGGGCATCCGACCTGCGGCGATCTCCCGGCGCAGGGTCGGCAGGATCCGGATCGGGAGCTTCTGCGACCCGTCGGCGGCGATCTGGTCCAGCCGGTGGTGGATCTGCGGGTTCGCGAAGCGCTCGACCAGGGCGGCAGCGTAGGCGGCGTTGTCACCGGCCGGCTGGGGCAGGTACGGGATGGCCGTGGACCACCACTCCTGCAGCCAGGTCCGGCAGGTCTCGTCGCGCATGGCGTCCGCGACGGTCACGTGGCCGCGGATCGAGCCCGCGTAGGCGAGGATCGAGTGGGCGCCGTTGAGCAGCCAGAGCTTGCGGTCCTCGAAGGGGTCGACGTCGTCGGTGAACGTCGCACCTGCGTCCTCCCACCGCGGACGGTCGGCCACGAAGGTGCCACAGATCACCCACTCGTAGAACGGCTCCGTGACGACGACGGCGCGATCGTTCACGCCCGTCGCGCGCTGGGCACCCTCGATGTCCTCGGCCGTCGGACGGGGAGTGATCCGGTCCACCATCGTCGTGACGAACGAGACGGTGTCAGCGATCCACGCTGCGAGCTCCGGGTCGAGCAGCGCCGCGAAGTCGGTGACGACGCGCTCGATGGCGGCGCCGTTGCTGGGGAGGTTGTCGCAGGGGACGACCGTGAGCGCTCCCGCACCAGCCGCCTTTCGGGCCGCGAGACCCGCGACGATCTTCGCCGGCGCGGTCGCGACCGGGGACGTCAGGTCGGCGCGCAGGGCCGCGAGGTCGGCGACGATCTCCGGCCGCTCGACGTCGAGCCCCCCGTCGGGCCCACGCACGTAGCCGGCCTCGGTGACCGTCGTCGTCAGGACGTGGACCTGAGGGTCGGCGAAGTAGGCGAGCCAGGCCGCGTGGTCAGCGGCGGAGTGCACCTTGACCACGCTGCTGACCACCTCGTGGTGGTCGCCGTCGGCGTTGCGGGTGACGAGCGTGTACAGCCCGTCCTGCTCGTTGAGCGCCACGGCCAACGCGTCCGAGTGCTCGTCGGACCGTCCCGTGAACGCCGCGATGCCCCAGTCGTCCGCCTCGGGGGCGTGGGTCGTGAACCACGCCTGGTGCGCCCGGAAGAAGTTCCCCAGGCCGAGGTGGACATGACGCACCGGGGGTGCGGGCGTGGTGCGGGCGAGTTCCCTCATAGCTGGAAGACCTCCTGCGGCCGACCACTGACGAGGTCGATGGCCGCTTCCGTTGCGTCGTCCTCGTCGAGACGGTGTTCTGCGACGAGCTGGGCGAGATGGCCGCTGTCGAGGCGGCGGGACATGTCATGGCGTGCCGGGATGGAGCAGAAGGCACGGGTGTCGTCGATGAAGCCGGAGGTGCGCGAGAAGCCGACGGTCTCGGTGACCGCCGTACGCCAGCGGCGCACCCCGTCCGGGGCGTCGAAGAACCACCAGGGCGCACCGACGTACACGGAGGGGTAGAAGCCCGCGAGCGGCGCGATGTCGCGAGAGAACGCGGTCTCGTCGAGGCTGAAGAGCACGAGCTTCAGTCGCGGGTGCGTCCCGAACCGCTCCAGCAGGGGTCGCAGCGGGTCGGTGAAGTCACCGCGCAGCGGCAGGTCGTGCCCGGTGTCCGCGCCGAAGCGTGCGGAGGTCGGGCCGTGGTGGCCGCGACGCACCCCGATGTGCATGGCCATCGTCAGGCCGTCCTCGGTGGACATCCTGGCCATCTCGAGCACCATGTGCCGACGCAGGGCCGTGGCCTCGTCGCTCGTCACGGTGCCGGCGAGGGCCGAGCGGTAGATGCGCTCGGCCTCCTCGCTCTCGAGCGGGGCCGTCCCGGCGTCGGCGTGCGAGTGGTCCGTCGCGGTGGCTCCGTGGGAGATGAAGTACCGCCGCCGGTCCTCCATCGCGCTGACCCAACCGGTATAGCTGCCGGTGTCGATCCCGCTGACCTCGCCCAGTCGCTGCACGGCCTCGATCCACCCCGCAGCGAAGGGCTCGAGGTAGCGGTCGGGGCGGAAGGTCGGCACGACCCGGCCCGTCCAGGTCGGGTCGGCGACCAGTGCCGCGTGCACGGACAGGTCGTCGCACGGGTCGTCGGTCGTCGCGAGCACAGAGATCTTGAACCGGTCGAAGAGCGCGCGCGGCCGGTAGTCGCTCTGGGTCAGCCGGCCGGCGATCTGGTCGTAGATCGCATCGGCGGTGGCTGCCGAGGGACGGACGGAGACACCGAAGATGTCGACCAGCTCGGACTCGAGCCAGTACCGCACCGGCGTCCCGCGGTAGGCGGACCAGTGCGAGCAGAGCAGTCGCCACGCCTCCCGGGCCGCGGGCTCCGAGAGCAGGCCCTGGCCGACCCCGAGGGCCTCGAGCGGCACGCCGGAGGCGTGCAGGAGCCGGGTCACGTAGTGGTCAGGGCTGACGAACAGCTGGGCCGGATCGGCGAACGGCACGTCGTCGAGCAGGATCCGCGGGTCGACGTGACCGTGCGGGGAGATGATCGGGAGCTCGCGCACCGCCTCGTAGAGCCTGCGGGCGATGCTGCGGACGGTCGGGTCCACCGGGAGGAGCCGGTCCGGGTGCAGGGCGAGGGTCGCGGGTGTGCTCGGCATGACTCGATCGTCTCGATCCGTCGACGGGTCTGCAACCGGTTGCCGCGGTTTGTCGCTGGGGCCGTCGGGACACCGTCGGAGCGCCGCCCGGCGCGTGGTCCGGGTCGTCGCGCCAGGCACCACCGGGAATGCGGACGGGCGCGGCAACCGGTTCGAGAACCGGCTGCCGCGCCCGTCGTGACCGCGTCGGGATGTGGCCTCAGGGAAGGAGGCGGTTCACCGCGACTTCGAGCCCACGGGCCTCGGCGAGGCCCTTGAGGCGCCCGATGAGCGAGTAGCCCGGGTTGCTGGTGCGGTGCTGGTCGTCGAGGATCTGGTGTCCGTGGTCGGGGCGCATCGAGATGCGGGGCCCGCCCTCGACGGCCCGGCGGCGCTCCTCGGTGACGAGCGTGGAGACCACACCCACCATGTCGACATCGCCCTTGACGTGGACGCCCTCGTGGAAGCTGCGGGGGTCCTCCTCGCGGACGGTCGACCGCAGGTGGGTGAAGTAGATCCTCGAGGCGAACTCGGTACCCATCGCGACGAGGTCGTTGTCGGCACGCACGCCGTAGGACCCGACGCAGAACGTCAGCCCGTTCGACGGGCTCGGCGCGGCAGCGAGCAGCGCCCGGGCGTCGTCCTGGGTCGAGACGACCCGGGGCAGGCCCAGCAGCGGCCGGGGCGGGTCGTCCGGGTGGATCGCCATCCGGACGCCGACCTCCTCGGCCACCGGGATGACGGCCCGCAGGAAGTACGCGAGGTTCTCGCGCAGCGCCTCGGCGTCGATGCCGTCGTAGCTCGCGAGCATCTCGCGCAGCGTGTCGAGCGTGTAGCCCTCCTCCGAACCGGGGAGGCCGGCGATGATGTTCCGCACCAGCTGCTCACGGCCCTCCTCGCTCAGCGCGTCGAGGTAGGCGCGAGCAGCAGCCGTGTCGGCCTCGTCGTACTCGGCCGCTGCACCGGGGCGCTCGAGCAGGAAGAGGTCGAACGCCGCGAACGCGACGTGGTCGAACCGCAGTGCCCAACCCCCGTCGGGAAGGACGTGCCGCAGATCGGTGCGGGTCCAGTCCAGGATCGGCATGAAGTTGTAGCAGACCACGTCGATCCCGCAGGTGGCCAGGTTCCGCACCGACTGCTGGTACGCCGCGATCCACGTGTCCCGCAGCGGGCCGCCCCGCTTGATGTCCTCGTGCACCGGGATGGACTCCACGATCGACCACGTGAGGCCGGAGTCCTCGATCATCTTCTTGCGATCCGCGATCGCCTCGACCGTCCACACCTCGCCGTTCGGCACCTCGTGCAGCGCCGTGACGACTCCCGTCGCACCGGTCTGCTTCACGTCAGCCAACGTGATCGAGTCGTTGGGGCCGAACCATCTCCACGTCTGTTCCATGACAGCAATTAGCGGGTACGGCCCACCCGGCGGCAAGCGGTTGCCACCGTTTGCCGCCGGGGCCGTGCGATCAGCCCTCCGAGGCCCTGCGCAGCCCGCGCGCGACGCCCGGGTCGACCGGGATCCGCGGGATGAGGGTGGCCTGGAGAGCGTGGTAGACGTCGGCCTTCCCCTTCTTGATCACGCTCGAGGGACGGTCCTGCGCATCCAGCTCGTGGTGCCAGGAGCCGTCGACCTCGTCGACCAGACGGGCCTTCGTGTAGTCCCACCACTCCTGGAAGGACGTCGCGTAACGGCTCTCCCCCGTCACCGCGTGCAGGGTCGCCGCTGCGGCCGTCGCCTCGGCGACCACCCAGTGCAGCCGGTTGCGCACCGCGGGCCGGCCCTCCCAGTCGACGGTGTAGACGAAGCCGTCCCGCCCGTCGACGCTCCAGCCCTCGACCACGGCCTTGTCGAAGAGGCTGACAGCGGCCTCCCGCAACCACGGCTCCGGCAGCTGTCCCGCCTCCACCTGGGCGGCCTCGACCAGGAGCAGCAGCCGCGCCCACTCGAACCAGTGCCCGATGGTCGAACCGTAGGGCTTGAACGGGTCGTCCCGGCGCTCGCTGTTGTAGTCCAGGATCGGAGCCCACTGCACGTCGAAGTGCTCCGGCAGCCGCCAGTCCTGAGCGCGGGCGGCCTCGACGGCACGGCTCGCCAGGCGAACGCAGCGCTCGAGCAGGACGGGGTCGCCGGTCGCCGAGAACGCGGCGAGGTAGGCCTCGAGCATGTGCATGTTGGCGTTGAGCCCGCGGTAGGCCAGCGGCTCCCGGTACGCCCGGTCCCACTGCTCGCTGACCGCGCCGAACTCCTCGTCCCAGTAGTGCCGGTCGATCGAGGCGAGCGCCTCCTCGAGGAGCTCCGCGGCCCCCGGCCTGTCGGCGATCGAGGCCGAGGCACCTGCCAGCACGACGAAGCTCTGCGGGTAGGAGGCCTTGCGGTCGTCGAGCGGCCGGGAGTGCTCGTCCAGCGAGGTGAACCACCCGCCGTGCTCCGGGTCGGCGAAGCGCTCGCGCAGGGCGGCGAGGCCGTGGTCGACGAGCGCCTCGGCTCCGGGGACGCCGAGCAGCGTCCCGAGCGCCCAGACATGGGTCATGCGACCGGTCACGTAGAGGTACTGGGGCTCGCCGGGTGTCGTGCGCCCCTTCGTGTCGAGCCAGCCGAAGCCCCCGTCGGGGACGACGGCCGCACGCGCGAAGTCGAGCAGGCGCAGGGACTCGGCCTCGAGCCACGCGGTGTGGGCAGGTGACGACAAGGAGGACATCGGTTCTCGCAATCATGAGGCCCGGGCGTGGCCGGGGAGAGGGTCGGCAGGAGCACGGCCGCAGACGCCGATGATCGACGAAAGCCCACGTCTCCGCTGGAGGGCGGAGCCGTGGGCTTCCGGTCGGGACCTGTCAGGTCGGCGCCATGAGTCCCATCTGGATGGGCAGCCACGTGCTGAGCGCCGGAAGGAACGCGGTGATGAGCAGAGCGACCGCCAGGCCGAAGAAGAACGGCAGGAGTCGGCGGATCACCGGCTCCACCCGTAGTCCGGCGATCATCGACCCGACGAACAGGACGTTGCCGACCGGTGGGGTGATCACGCCCAGGCAGAAGGCGAAGGTGATCACCGTTCCGAAGTGGATGGGGCTCAGGCCGAAGGTGATCCACAGCGGCAGGAAGATCGGCGTGAAGATGAGGATCGCCGGGACGGGATCCATGAACATCCCCACGACCAGCAGGATCACCAGCATGAGGAGGGTGATGACGAACTGGTTGTCCGAGAGACCCAGGAGGCCGTCGGCCACCAGCTGCGGGATCCGGGCGAACGACAGGACCCAGGAGAGCAGACCAGAGACGCCCACCAGGAGCATGACGATCGCCGTCGTCCGTGCCGCCGCGAGGAGGATCTTCGGGAGGTCGGCGACCTTGACGGTGCGGTACGCGAAGCCCAGCACGAGGCAGTACACGACGGCGATCGCCGAGGACTCCGTCGCGGTGAACTGGCCCGTGAGGATCCCGCCGATGACGATGACGATCATCAGCATCGAGGGGAACGCACGCCACAGGACGAGCAGACCCTGGCCGAACGAGACGTGTGCCGTCGCCACGTTCCCGCCGAAGCGACGGGAGCCGATGAATGCCACGACCATGACGACGACGGTCCACAGCAGGCCCGGGCCGACACCGGCCATGAACAGCGCCGCGATCGACGTGCTCGAGGCCAGCGAGTACACGATGAGCGTGTTCGACGGCGGGATGAGCATCCCGGCGGGTGCGGACGCGACGTTGACCGCTGCGGAGAACGGCCGGTTGTAGCCCTCCTTGACCATCCGCGGAGTCATCACCGAGCCGACGGCGGCCGCTGCCGCCACGGCTGCACCGGAGACCGCCCCGAACATGGCGTTCGCGACGACGTTCGTCTGCGCGAGGGAGCTCGGCATCTTGCCGACCATGACCTTGGCGGCGTCGACGAGTCTGCCTGCGATACCGCCGGAGTTCATCAGCACGCCCGCGAGGACGAAGAACGGGATCGCGAGCAGGGTGAAGTTGTTGACGGCGGTGAAGACGCGCTGCGGGGAGGCGATCAGGGCGCTGTCGAAGCCGACAAGGGTCACGATCGCGACGAGCGAGGGCAGGCCGATCGACACGGCGATCGGGAAGCCGAGCGCGATGCACCCGAAGATGCCGATGAGGAGGATCAGCCCGACAAGACTGGCGGTGTCCATGGACTAGGCCTCCTTGCTGGTGTCGGACGACGGGCCCTCGTCGAGGGTGTCGGTGGTGGGCGGAGCGATCACCGGGACGTCCTCGGCGACCAGCAGGTCCCGGGGAGTGGCGCTGGTGAGCGCCTCCACGAGGTGCAGCACCGAGTACCAGATGATCAGGGCGCCGCTGATCGGCATGACGAGGAACATCGGGCCGACGGTCAGCGGAAGGGCGGAGAGGGACTGGGTCCACGCCTGCTCGACGTACCGGAGCCCGCCCCAGACGAAGACGACCGCGATGAACCCGCTGATCGCGAGCTGCGCCAGGATCAGCGCCACCCGCAGCCACCGGTTCGGCAGCTTGCGGACGAGGAAGTCCATGGCGATATGTCCTCGCTCCGAGAAGACGAGGGCGGCCCCGAAAAATCCGAGCCAGACGAACACGTAGCGAGCGAGCTCTTCCGACCACACACTCGGGTTCTGGAGCACCTGGCGGGCGATGACCTGCCAGACGACCGTGAGCACGAGGGCGGCGAACAGGACGATGCACGCGATCGAGATGACTCTGTCCAAGGACCGGCTGAACGTTCGTGCCGATCCGAGCCAGGCTGGCTCGGACTTCTCGGGGCCGTTGCTCACTTGGCCAGTGCCTTCGCGTCGTCGTAGAGCTTCTGCTGGACGTCGTTCGTGATGGTCTCAGCAGCGAGCGGCGCAAGGGCCTCGGCGAAGGCGGCGTTGTCCGGGATCGTGAAGGTCACGCCGGAGGCCTCGGCAGCGGCGATCGCGTCCTCGATCGACTGGTCCCACAGCTCCATGTACTCGACGAGGGTGGCGTCCCACTCGGCGCGGAAGAGCTCCTTGTCCTCGTCCGACATCGACGCCAGCAGGTCGGTGTTGATGACCAGGTAGTCGGAGTTGATGAGGTGGTTCGTGTAGGAGTAGTACTTCGCGACCTCGTTGTGCTTCTGGGTCGTGTAGGACGGCTCGGCGTTCTCGGCACCGTCGATCACGCCGGACTGCAGCGCGGTGTAGACCTCGCCGAACGCCATCGGGGTGGCGGTGGCACCCATGAGCTCGATCATCCGAACCATGGTGTCGGTCTCCTGGACCCGGATCTTCATCCCGGCGAGGTCGGCCGGGGTCATGATCGGACCCTCCTTGGTGTACACACCACGCATGCCGGCGGTGAATCCACCGATGACGGTGATGTTCTGGTCCTCGAGCGAGGAGTAGAGGTCACCGGTGATCTCCTCGTCGTTCACGACGGCCATCTCGTGCTCGTCGCTCTCGAAGACACCGGGAAGGTTGAAGACGACGAAGTCCTTGTTGAGGTTCTCGAGCTGCGGCCCGGCGACGATGGCCAGGTCGACGGCGCCGTCGGAGACCAGCTGCAGGGCCTCTGCCTGCGCGCCGAGCTGCTCGTTGGCGTACACGTCGATCGCCCAGCGACCGTCGGTCGCGGCGTCGAGCCGCTCGCCGAAGCTGTTGAGCGCGATGGTCGACGGGTAGTCCTCGGTCTGGTTGATCGCCAGACGGAGGGTCCGGGACTCGCCCGAACCGGAGTCGGCGGAGTCGCTGCCGCTGCAGCCGGCGAGCACGAGGGCGGCACTACCGGCGAGCGCCGCGAGGACGATGGGAGTTCTGCGCATGAGGGATGACTTCCTGTTGGGCTCTGCCTTGAGCTCTGGGTGGGGCGGTCCCGGTCTTCAGTGACACTCGGCTCCGGGAAGCCGTCGCTCTCCATGCTCGTCAGCACGACCCGGGACATGCAATCGGTTGCCACCAGTTGCACCGGACACTCGGGCCCGGTCACGATCGACCGGGCGGGCGGCCGGACAGGGCGACGGGTGCCAGCGACGATAGACCCTTGACGAGCGACCAATCCGCGGGGCGTCGGCCCGCGAACACCAGGCACATGCGGCACCGGGTCCCGACCAGACGCGGTGACGGTCGACCCTGAGGCCCGCGCCCCGACCGTGGGAATGCAGCACGAGGCACTGGAGGACCATGAACCCGCTCGACGACGCGCCGTCCCCGGCCCGGCAGCGCCGCGGGGCGGCCCTCTCCGGTGTGCTCGCGGCCGGGCTGACCCTCGGGGTCGCGCATCTGGTGGCCGCGATCGTCGACCCGCCGGCCAGCCCGCTCCCCGCGCTGGGCGACGCGTTCATCGACCTCACCCCGGAGTGGCTGAAGGAGGCGGCGATCGCCGCCTTCGGTCTCAACGACAAGCTGGCACTCGGAGTCGGCATGGCGGTGGTGATCCTGGCCGTCGCGGCTCTGACCGGGATCGTCGCCCAGCGACGCCTGCCCGCCGGGCAGCTCGTCGTCGTGCTGCTCGGTGCGGTGGCTGGCCTCGCAGCGGTGACGCGCCCGCAGACGGGATCCCTCGCCGCCGTCCCCAGCGTCGTCGGAGCCGTCGCGGGCATGCTCGCACTCCAGGCACTGGTCACCCGCCTCGCGCCGCCGGCGCGCTCCGCCACGGGTCGCACGGCGGTCGGTCCCGGTGACGAGCGCCCGTCCACAGCCGCCGGGGCGAGCCGACGGACCTTCCTGCGCACCGCGATGGCCGTCGGCGTCGGTACCGCCCTCAGCACTGCGGCGGGCAGCATCGTCTCCGGGGCCCGCAGCACGGCCACGGCCGTCCGCAGGATCCTCCTGCCGACCGCCGCGCGCCCGGCTCCCCCCGTCCCGCTCGACGCCCAGTCACCCGTCGCCGGGGTCGTCGACGTGGTGACGGCCACCGAGGACTTCTACCGGATCGACACGGCCTTCACCGTGCCGCAGATCGACGCGAACAGCTGGGAGCTGCGGGTGCACGGACTCGTCGATCGCGAGATCCGGCTCACCTTCGACGACCTGCTCGCACGCGACCTCGTGGAGAGCTACGTGACGCTCACCTGCGTGTCGAACCCGATCGGCGGGAGCCTTGCCGGGAACGCGAAGTGGCTGGGGCTCCCGGTGCGGGAGGTCCTGGCGATGGCGGGCCCCCAGGCCGGTGCGGACATGGTGCTCTCCCGCAGCGCCGACGGATTCACGGCCTCGACCCCCCTCGAGGCGCTCACCGACGACCGCGACGCCCTGCTCGCCGTCGGCATGAACGGCGAGCCGCTCCCCGCCAGGCACGGCTCCCCCGTCCGGATGGTCGTCCCGGGCCTGTACGGCTACGTCTCGGCGACGAAGTGGGTGGTGGACCTCGAGGTCACCCGCTTCGCCGACGCCCAGGCGTACTGGACCGTCCGGGGCTGGTCCGAACGCGGCCCGATCAAGACCGCCTCACGGATCGAGGTGCCTGCTGCCGGCAGCAGCGTCCCGGCAGGTCCCGTCGACGTCGGCGGCACGGCATGGGCCCAGCACACCGGGATCGTCGGCGTGGAGGTCCAGGTCGACGACGGGCCGTGGGAGCAGGCGACCCTCGGCGGTGAGATCTCCATCGACACCTGGCGGCAGTGGTCCTGGCGCTGGCCCGAGGCCACCCCCGGTCGCCACACGCTGCGCGTGCGCGCCGCCGACGCCGAGAACGGCGTGCAGACGCAGGAGGAGCGACCGGTGGTCCCCGACGGGGCGACCGGTTGGCACGAGGTGGCGGTCACCGTCCGGTAGACGGCGAGCGGGCACGCCGTCCCTGGGCCGGCTCAGGACGGTTCGGGCGCAGCCTTGAAGCGGGGCCCGATCGGGAATCCCGCTGCTCCAGGGTGCATCCACGGACGGCACAGCGGCCGTAGAAGGGATGCAGGACGGTCACGCACTGCCGCTGGGCCGTCGCCACACCGATCAAGGAGGACCGATGTTCAAGAAGATCGCCGTCGTCGCCGGTGCCGTCGCCCTGACCGCTGGACTCGCCGCTGCTCCCGCAGCCGCTGCTCCGAAGAACGCCGGTGCCGCTTGTGTCCAGGCCGGGATCGGCACGCTCAAGGACCTCGGCCTCCTGCAGGCGGCCGCGCAGAAGTCGATCGACTACTCGACCCTCGCCGACCCGGTCGCCGGTCCCATCTTCGCCGACCTCCCCGAGGGCTCCTTCCTGTCCCTCGGCCAGGTCGTCACGCTGCACACGACGAGTCCCGAGCTGTTCGCCTGGTGCAGCTGACGTCACGAGCTGCCGGCGGTCCGGGCGAGGTAGTCCACGCAGCCGTCGACGGTGACGATCTGACGGTAGTCCTTCTCCGGGATCTCGACCCCGGTCGCCTGGAAGAGGCCGATGGCCAGGTTGAGGATGTCCATCGAGTCCAGGTCGAACTGCTCGCGCAGGTCCTCGCCAGGGTCGACGTCGGACACGTCGACCTCGGGTGCGACCTCGCCGAGAACCCGGAGCACCGTCTCGCGGAGCCGGCCGTCGTCCATCACAGATCCTCCGGTCGTTGCAGCAGTCGGTCGAGCGCGGTGAGGAAGAGCGCCCCGATGTGCCCGTCGGTGACGCGGTGGTCGGCGGCGAGGCTCGCGGTGAGGACCGGCCGCACGCCCAGCAGGCCGTCGACCGCCCAGGCCCGGTCCCTGATCCGGCCGAAGCCGACGATCGCGACCTGCGGCGGGTAGATCACCGGGAGCACGGCGTCCACGCCCTGGTCGCCGAGGCTGGTGACCGTGACGGTCGGGTCGGACATCTCCGAGGAGCGCAGCCGACCGGAGCGCGCCCGCGCGACGAGGTCACGCAGCGCGGCCATCAGCTCGGGCAGGCTCCTGGTGTCCGCGTCGTGGATCGCCGGCGCGACCAAACCGCCGCCGCGCAGCGCGACCGCCATCCCCAGGTGGATCGCGTCGGACCGGTGGAAGGCCTCCCCCTCCCACAGACCGTTGAGGTCGGGGCTCTCCCGCAGTGCCAGTGCGGTCGCCTTGAGCAGCAGCACGGCAGGCAGCAGGCGCTCGGTCACCGGGACGGAGACGTTGTGCTCGGTGAGCCAGCCGACCGCTCGCGACATGTCGATGTCGGACGAGAGGTAGTAGTGCGGGATCTCGCGCTTGGACCGGGCCATCGACGCGGCGACGGCACGCCGCAGCGCCGCCTGGCGGTCGGCCCCGGAGAGCGGCGCGGCCGCGGCCTCCGGGGTCCCGCGTGCCAGGTCGGGCGACGGCGCGACCACCGTCTGCGAGGGCGCGACCGACTCCTCCGACGGTGCGGGCACCGCGTCCGCTGCGTCCCTCGCGGCGGCGTGACGCTCGACGTCGGCTGTCGTCACGGCGCCGTCGGGGCCGGTACCGGTCACGTCGGCGAGGTCGACGCCGAGGGCCTTCGCGTGACGGCGCGCCAGCGGCGAGGCGCGGTGGTGCGCCTGCCCCGGCGGCCCCGCACCGACGGAGGCCGGCGGCGACGGGGGCGCCTCGGCGGCGGCCGTCTCCACGGGCGCCACTCCCCCGGCCGCAGGGGCCGATCCCGGCGCGGAGTCGTCCTCGCGGATCCTCGCCAGCGGCGTCCCGACCGGGACCCGTGTGCCCACCTCGACGAGGAGCTCCTCCACCGTCCCGGTCGTGAACGTCTCGACGTCGATCACGGACTTGTCCGTGTCCACCTCGGCGACCACGTCGCCCTTCGCGACGTGGTCACCCACCGCCATGTGCCAGGCGATCAGGGTGCCGAACTCCATGTCGGCGCCGAGAGCCGGCATCCGGAACTCAGCCATCGCCCCTCACCAGCCCCCGCGCGACCGCGACGATCGTCTCCGGCTGAGGAATGGCCGCCTGCTCCAGGTGCTGGGCGAAGGGAATGGGCACCTCGGCCGCGCACACCCGGGCGACCGGCGCCTCGAGCTCGTAGAAGGCGCCTTCCATGATCCGGGCCGACACCTCGGCCGCGAGGCTCCCGCTGCGCCAGCCCTCGTCGACGACGAGCGCGCGGTGCGTGCGGGCCACCGTGCCCAGGATCGCCGCGCCGTCGAGCGGACGCAGCGTGCGCAGGTCCAGCACCTCGGCCGAGATCCCCTCCTCCTCGAGCGTCTCGGCGGCGAGCATGGCGCGCGGCACCGAGCCTCCGTAGGTGATCAGGCTCAGGTCCTCACCGTGGCGCCGCACGGCGGCATGGTCGATCTCGACCGGCCCGGCGTTCGCGGGAAGCGGCCCGGAGACGGGGTACATCGCACCGTTCTCGAAGATCAGCACCGGGTCCGGGTCCTGGAGGGCCGTCCAGAGCATGCCGCGCGCGTCCTCGAGCGTCCCGGGGGCCAGCACCCGGATGCCCGGGATGTGGGCGTACCAGCCCTCGAGGCTGTGCGAGTGCTGGGCAGCGAGCTGTCGGCCGGCGCCGGTCGTCATCCGGATGACCACCGGCACGTTGATCTGCCCACCCGACATGTGCAGCATCGACGCGGCGTTGTTCATGATCTGGTCCAGCGCGAGCAGGCTGAAGTTGACCGTCATGACCTCGACGATCGGCCGCATCCCGTTCATCGCGGCCCCGATGCCTGCCCCGACGAACCCCGACTCCGACAGCGGCGTGTCACGGACCCGCTCGGGCCCGAACTCCTCGAGCAGGCCCTTGCTCACCCCGAAGCAGCCGCCGTAGCGACCCACGTCCTCCCCCATGAGGAAGGTTGCGTCGTCGCGGATCAGCGCGTCCCGGATCCCCTCGCGGTAGGCGTCGCGGAACGTCGTCTCGCGCACCCCTGTGGCCGTGGTCATGGCACGTCCCTCCGGTAGACGAAGCGGGTGAGGTCCTCGACGGGCTCCAGCGTCCCGGCCTCGGCGAAGGCGACGGCCTCGTCGACCTCGGCCTCGACCTCGCGCTCCATCGCGTCGCGGCCGGCGTCGCTGAGCAGGCCGTCCTCGCGCAGCCGCCGGGCCAGGGCGTCCAGGGGGTCGCGCGTCTTCCACTCGGCGACCTCCTCCTTGGAGCGGTAGAGCTCGGGGTCGTACATCGAGTGGGCGCGGAAGCGGTAGGTCCGGAACTCCAGGAAGCACGGCCCACCGCCGCCCCGCACCAGCTCGACGGCCTCCCGCGCCGCGTCCGCGCAGGCGAGCACGTCCATGCCGTCGACCGCCCAGGCCGACATCTCGTACGACGACGCCTTGATGGTCAGGTCGGTCTGGGACTCCGACCGGCCGAGCGCCGTGCCCATCGCGTAGAGGTTGTTCTCGCAGCAGAAGAGGACCGGTAGCGACCAGAGCGCCGCGAGGTTCATCGCCTCGTGGAACTCGCCCTCGGCGACCGCCCCCTCGCCGAAGAAGCAGGCCGTCACCACGTCGCGACCGCGCAGCGAGTCCGCGAGCGCCAGCCCGACGGCCAGCGGCAGCCCGCCGGCCACGATGGCGTTGCCGCCGTAGAACCGGGCGTCGGCGTCGAAGAGGTGCATCGACCCGCCGCGCCCGCGGCTGCACCCCTCGACCCGGCCGTACATCTCGGCCATGATCGCCTTCGGGTCGAGCCCCCTGGCCAGGGCGTGCCCGTGCTCCCGGTACGTGGACACGACCGCGTCCTGCGGCCGCAGCGCCTGCATCACGCCCGTCGCGACGGCCTCCTCGCCGATGTACAGGTGCATGAAGCCCCGGATCTTGCTCGCGCTGTAGAGCTCGACGCAGCGCTCCTCGAAGCGGCGGATGCGCAGCATCTCGCGCAGCAGCAGCACCCCGTCCCACTGGTCGAGGCCGCTCCGCCCGGTCGGCAGTGTCGAGGTCATGTCGGGTCCTCTCCCTCGAGGGTGGACAGGTCGCCGATCTCCAGGCCCAGCTCCCGCGCCCTCAGCAGGCGGCGCATGATCTTCCCGCTGCGCGTGTGCGGCAGGTCCTGGACGAAGGACAGCTCACGCGGGGCGACCGCGGCTCCCAGCCGCTTCCGGGCGAAGCCGATGAGCTCGCGCTCGAGTGCTGCGTCCGGGGCGACTCCCCGCGCCGGGACGACGAAGGCCTTGACCATCTCGCCTGCCATCGGGTCGGGCTTGCCGATCACCCCGGCCTCCGCCACCGCCGGGTGCTCCAGCAGGGCGCTCTCGACCTCGAAGGGCCCGATCAGGTGCCCGGAGGACTTGATGACGTCGTCCGACCGCCCGAGGAACCACAGGTACCCGTCGGCGTCCTGCGTCACCAGGTCACCGGTGAGGTACCACCCTCCGGCGAAGCAGCGGCTGTAGCGCTCGTCGTCGTGCAGGTACCCGCGGAACATCGAGGGCCAGCCGGGGCGCAGGGCGAGCTCCCCCTCGGTCCCGGTCGGGGCGACGGCGCCGCTCTCCCCGTCGCGCAGGACGGTGCCGTGCGGACCGCGGCGCATGACGGCGGCCTCCACCCCTGGCAGGGGCAGGCCCATCGACCCGGGCTTGATGTCCGTCGCGATCGTGTTGGCGATCATGATCCCGCCGGTCTCCGTCTGCCACCAGTTGTCGTGGATCGGCAGCCCCAGGACGCTCTCGCCCCAGACGACGGCCTCGGGGTTGAGCGGCTCACCCACGCTGGCGACGAAGCGCAGCGCGCTGAGGTCGGCGGCGCGGGCGGCGTCCTCACCCAGGCGCATGAGCCGACGGATGGCCGTGGGAGCGGTGTACCAGACCGTCACCCGCTCGTCCTGGAGGATCGCGTACCACCGCTCCGCGTCGAACTCGGCCTCGTCGACCACGCTCGTCACGCCATGGGTCAGCGGCGCGATGATCCCGTACGAGGTCCCGGTGACCCAGCCGGGATCGGCCGTGCACCAGTACACGTCGTCCGGATGCAGGTCGAGGGCGAACCGGCCGGTGGCATGGTGCATCACGACGGCCTCGTGGACGTGGACCGCACCCTTGGGCGTCCCCGTCGTCCCGCTGGTGAAGTGCAGAAGGGCGGGGCTCTCCGGGCCGGTCGCCACGACGGGGTGCTCGTCGCTCGCCGCTGCCATGAGCTCCTCGAGGCACCGGGTGCCGGGCGGACGTGGTTCGTCCGCCGCGACGTCGAGGAGCAGCACGTGCTCGAGTCGCGGCAGCGACTCACGGATCCCGGCGATCTTGCGCTCGTAGGCAGCGCGGGTGGTCACCAGCACCCTGCCCTCCCCGATCGCCAGCCGGGCACGGGCCGGCTCCGGGCCGAAGGCCGAGAAGAGGGGGCAGATCACCCCGCCCGCCTTGAGCGTCCCGAGGACGGCGACGTACAGCTCGGGGACCCGCCCGCACAGCGTGAAGACCGCGTCCCCCTGACGCAGGCCGAGCCCGTCCAGGACCCCGGCGAAGCGGTTCGTCCGGCGTGCCAGGTCGAGGTACGTCAGGTCCTCGTGCTCGCCGTGCCTGCCCAGCCACCGGATCGCCACCTTCGAGGCGAGCGGGCCCACCGCATGCCGGTCGACCGCCTCGTACGCGATGTTGAGGCCACCGCCGGGGAGCCCGTCGAGCCACTCCCTCGCCGTCGACCAGGAGAACGCCGCACGATCGAGCTCCGGGCCGAGGTTCGGCGGGACGCGCAGCGTCTGCGGGTCCTTGTGGATCACGGCGTAGCTCATGGGGTCTCCTCTCGGCCGCCGAGGTGCGACGCGCTGGTCCGCGCGATGACGACGGCGACGGCACGGTCCGCGTCATGGCTCAGGCTCACGGCCCAGTCCTCCAGCCCTGCGGCGCGCGCTCGGTCCCGCGCCGCTCCGGTGAGCAGCAGTCCCGGCCCGCCTGCCACACCGGTCCGGACCTCGATCTCCCGCCAGGAGACCTGACCGATCCCGCTGCCCAGGGCCTTGGCGACGGCCTCCTTCGCCGCGAACCGGGCAGCCAGTCGTGCCGTGTCCCCCCGGCAGGTCGCGACCTCGTGCGGGGTGAACACGCGCGCCACGAGGTCGGCCCCGCGGAGCGCGCACAGGTGCTCGAATCGGGTGATGGCCACGACGTCGACGCCGACGGCGAGAGATCCGAACCCGGTTCCGGACCGGATGGGCGCAGCGGGGGCCCCGGAACGCTCGGTGTCCGGCCGGACCAGCATCTCGGCACCTCCTCGAGGAACCGTGCTCTTTCACCGTCCACCTCCCCCGCACATCCGTCAAGCGGGACGGGCGCGGTGCCGCACGGACCCCGCTCGCGGCCTTCATCAAGGCTTCATGCGCCGACCGGTGGGCGCCTCATGCACGAGCGTCAGGCTGGAGGCACAGGCAGGACCCGACGAAGGAGACGAAATGAGCCTCACCAGGACCCTCGGTGCGACAGGGATCGCCCTCGGGCTCACCCTCGCCGGCGCCGGCGTCGCCTCCGCGGCCCAGAGCGCCGACGGGTGGACCCCCCTCCAGTGGGCTCAGCAGTCGGCTACCGGCACGGAGGACGGCGCCGACGACGCCGTGACGACCGGGCCCGAGTCGCGGCCGGCGCGGGGCGAGGGCAACGGACGCGGCTACGGGATGCGCGAGGGCGGCACCGGCGACCCGACCACCTGCCCGTACGCCGACGACGCCACGGCTGACCGGGACCAGGACCGGCTGCGCGAGCGCGACGGGCTCGGGACGCCCGGCGGCGACCGCGAGCAGCACCGGGAGCGGATGCACGCGAGCAGCTGAGAGCCGAGCCGTTGCGGCGAGGACCGGAAGACCGGTCCTCGCCGCTAGCCTGAGCCGAGGAGGGCCGATGCGCACCGTTCTCGTGGTGGACGACGAGCCGCACATCCGTGCGGTGCTGCGCGGCTACCTCGAGGCCGACGGGTACCGCGTCCTGGAGGCCTCCTCCGGGGAGGAGGCCCTCGACCTCCTCCGGCGCGAGAGCCCCGATCTCGTCCTCCTCGACGTCATGCTCCCCGGCGTCGACGGGCTCGAGGTGCTCCGCCGGGTGCGGGCCACGAGCCAGGTCCCGGTCATCCTCGTCACGGCTCGCGCCGAGGAGGTGGACACCCTCATCGGCCTCGCCGTCGGAGCGGACGACTACGTCACCAAGCCGTTCAGCCCACGCGAGGTGACCGCCCGGGTGGGTGTCGTGCTGCGACGCGCCGCAGGGCGCACAGCTCCCGACGGCGCCCTGCACTTCGACGGGCTGAGCATCGACCCCGAGCGGCGCGAGGTCACCGTCGACCAGGTCCCGGTGACGCTGTCGAGTCTCGAGTTCGACCTGCTGGCCACCCTCGCCGGCTCGCCGGGACGGGTCTGGTCCCGTGCCCAGCTGCTGCGCCAGGTCTGGGGCGGCGACTTCTTCGGCGACGAGCGCGTGGTCGACGTGCACATCCGCTCCATCCGCTCCCGGCTGGGCGACGACGTCACCGCGCCCCGCTTCGTCTCGACCGTGCGCGGGGTCGGCTACAAGTTCACCGGGACCCCGCGGTGAAGGCGCGCCTCCCGGTCCGGCTCGCGGTCTCGTACCTGCTGGTCCTCGCCGTCGGCGTGGCAGTGACCTGGGCGAGCGTCCGCCTGCTCGCACCGCAGCTCTTCGACCGGAGCATGGGTCATATGTTCAGTGGCGGGCCCGAGCACGGAGGGTCGGCCGGGCAGGCCGCCACCCGCACCGCACTCCTCGACGCCCTCGACACCTCGCTCGTCGTGGGCGCCGTCATCGCCGCGGTCACCGCGGGCGCGGCAGCGGCATTCGTGACCCGACGACTGGTCACCCCGCTCGACGCCGTGCGGGCGACGACCCGCAGGATCGCGGCCGGGCACTACGACTCCCGCGTCGAGGTACCCGCCGAACCCGAGCTCGCAGCGCTCGCCCAGGACGTCAACACCCTCGCGTCGGCGCTCGCCGAGACCGAGACCCGGCGCGTCCGGCTGCTCGGCGAGGTCGCGCACGAGATGCGCACCCCGCTGACCGCAGCAGAGGGCTACGTCGAGGGAATGGTCGACGGTGTCTTCGCCCCCGACGACGCGACCCTGGCCGCTGTCGCCGAGGAGCTGCGCCGGCTGCGGCGGCTGGCCGAGGACCTCTCGGCTCTCTCTCGCGCGCAGGAGGGCAGGACCGAGCTGCGCGTCGTGCCGACGGACCTCACCCCCCTGGTCGCGCGGGTCGGGGCCCGGCTCGCCCCTCAGTTCGACGACGCCGGGGTGCGCCTGCGGGTCCATCCCGCGCCGGCGATCACCGTCCGGGTCGATCCCGACCGCATCTCCCAGATCCTCACCAACCTCCTGGGCAATGCGCTGGTCGCCTGCTCGGGCGGCCCCGCAGGCACCGGCACCGTGGACCTGCGGGTCGGCCGGCAGGGCACGACGGCCGTCGTCGAGGTGTCCGACACCGGGGTGGGCCTGGCACCGGAGGACCTCGAGCGGGTGTTCGAGCGCTTCTACCGGGCCCCGGGGGGTGCGGCTCGTCGCTCCGACGGCTCCGGTATCGGCCTGACGATCGCCAGGGGCCTGGCGCGCGACCACGGCGGGGACCTGACGGCCATGTCTCCCGGGCCCGGTTCCGGGGCGACCTTCCGCCTCACGCTCCCGGTCGCCGACGAGTCGACGGTGCCGGCCACCCCCACCGCTCCGTCCGAGGTGCAGGTCCCAGGCCCGGATGTGCTTCGCTGAGGCCATGAGCAGCACAGCGCCCACCTCCGACGAGGTCCTCACCTCCCTGCTGGCCACCCCCGCGCGCGGGGCGGTCGTCGGGCTCTCCACGAACACCGCGCGCGCCGCGTACGGTGTCGCGGCCTACCTCCAGTCGCTCGGCCACACGACGGTGCCCGTTCACCCGGCGGCCCAGACGGTCCACGGCGAGCAGGGCTACACCTCGCTGACCCAGGTGCCCGGGAGCATCGACGTCGTCGACGTGTTCGTCGCGAGCCATCGC
>NZ_JBFHHB010000012.1:0-25667 GCF_041597215.1 Actinotalea sp. | reverse complement strand
CTCGACTCCGTCAACGGGATGAGCCCCGAGGAGTCGCGGACGCGCGCCGAGTTCGGCAAGCTGACGCCGCTGTACCCCCAGGAGCGCCTGCGCCTGGAGACGGACGCGAAGGTGCTCACCACGCGGGTCATCGACCTCGTGGCTCCGATCGGCAAGGGCCAGCGCGGACTGATCGTCTCGCCGCCCAAGGCGGGCAAGACGCTCGTGCTCCAGGCGATCGCGAACGCGATCACCACGAACAACCCCGAGGTCCACCTCATGGTCGTGCTCGTCGACGAGCGACCGGAGGAGGTCACGGACATGCAGCGCACGGTGAAGGGCGAGGTCATCGCCTCGACCTTCGACCGTCCGGCGGACGACCACACCACGGTCGCCGAGCTCGCCATCGAGCGTGCCAAGCGGCTGGTGGAGCTCGGCCAGGACGTCGTCGTGCTGCTCGACTCGATCACCCGGCTGGGCCGCGCGTACAACATCGCCGCGCCGGCCTCCGGGCGGATCCTGTCGGGTGGTGTCGACTCGAGCGCGCTCTACCCGCCCAAGCGCTTCTTCGGCGCGGCGCGCAACATCGAGCACGGTGGCTCGCTGACGATCCTCGCGACGGCCCTGGTCGAGACGGGCTCCAAGGCGGACGAGGTCATCTTCGAGGAGTTCAAGGGCACCGGGAACATGGAGCTCAAGCTCTCCCGGCAGCTCGCGGACAAGCGGATCTTCCCCGCGGTCGACGTCGACGCCTCAGGCACGCGCCGCGAGGAGATCCTCATCCCGGCGGACGAGCTCAAGATCAACTGGAAGCTGCGCCGCGTGATGAGCGCGCTGGACCAGCAGCAGTCGATCGAGCTGCTGCTCTCCAAGCTCCGCGAGACGCAGTCCAATGTCGAGTTCCTGCTCCAGGTGCAGAAGACGACGCCTGCGACGCAGGGCCGCGACGACTGATCCTCGGCCGACCCGCACTCCATCTGCGGGTCGGCCTGAGCACCGCCGGGAAGGTTTTCCCCAGCGGCGGTGTTCTGGCAGACTGTCCCCTCGGTCTCCGGTTCACGTGCACGATCCCGTGCTCGACCCGGCGGCCTCCGATAGGAGAAACCCGTGAAGAAGGACATCCACCCGCAGTACGTCGCCACCACGGTGACGTGCACCTGTGGCAACACGTTCGAGACCCGCAGCACCGCGACGTCGGGCCAGATCCACGCCGACGTGTGCTCCGCGTGCCACCCGTTCTACACGGGCAAGCAGAAGATCCTCGACACCGGTGGCCGCGTGGCCCGCTTCGAGGCTCGCTACGGCAAGAAGGCTGCCTCCAACTAGCTCTTCCGACGCCGGCGAGTGGCCCCTGTGGGCCGCTCGCCGGCGTTCGTCGTCCGGGCGCCAGGCCCGAGACGGGACCGAGCACGGGGGATGGGCATGTACGAGACCTTCGCATCGGTGGAACCGATGCTCCAGGAGCACGCCGACCTGGAGCGCGAGCTGGCCGACCCCGAGCTGCACCTCGATGCGGGGCGGGCCCGTCGCGTCGGTCGCCGCTACGCCGAGCTGGGCCGGGTCGTCGCGGCCTACCGCACGTGGGAGCGCGCCGAGGGCGACGCGCGAGCCGCTGCCGAGCTCGCCGAGCTCGACGAGGCCTTCGCTGCCGAGCTGCCGGCGCTGAGCGCGGCTGCCGAGGAGGCCTCGCAGGCCCTGCGCAGCGTGCTCATCCCGCGCGACCCCGACGACGGGCGCGACGCGCTGCTGGAGATCAAGGCGGGGGAGGGCGGCGCCGAGTCCGCGCTGTTCGCCGGAGACCTGCTGCGGATGTACCAGCGCTACGCCGAGCGACGCGGGTGGTCGACCGAGATCCTCGAGCTCACCGACTCCGATCTCGGCGGGGTCAAGGACGCGACGCTCGCGGTGAAGGCGCGCGGGGTCACGGACCCCGCCGATGGCGTCTGGGCGCACCTGAAGTACGAGGGCGGCGTGCACCGCGTGCAGCGGGTGCCGGTCACCGAGTCCCAGGGGCGGATCCACACCTCGGCCGCCGGCGTGGTCGCGCTCCCGGAGGTCGACGACGCCGGCGAGGTCGAGATCGACCCGAACGACCTGCGGATCGACGTCTACCGGTCCTCGGGCCCTGGCGGGCAGTCGGTCAACACCACGGACTCCGCCGTGCGGATCACCCACCTGCCCACGGGGCTGGTCGTCTCCTGCCAGAACGAGAAGTCCCAGCTCCAGAACAAGGAGCAGGCGATGCGGATCCTGCGGGCCCGGCTGCTCGCCGCCCAGCAGGAGGAGGCGGCGGCCGCGGCGTCGGAGGTGCGACGCTCGCAGGTGCGGACGGTCGACCGTTCCGAGCGGATCCGCACGTACAACTTCCCGGAGAACCGGATCGCCGACCACCGCACGGGGTACAAGGCCTACAACCTGGACCAGGTGCTCGACGGCGACCTCGATCCCGTCATCCGTTCGGCGATCGAGGCCGACGAGGCCGCCCGGTTGGCCGCCACGGGAGGGACCGCCCCGTGAGCGCGGGCGCGGAGCGCACCCCGGCGGCGGGTGCCCCGCAGCCCGGTGCCGCCCTCTCCGAGGCCCTCCGCGCGGGTGCCGCGCGGTTGGCCGCTGCGGGCATCGCCTCCCCGCGGGTCGACGTCGAGCTGCTCGCCGCGCACCTGCTCGGGGTCGATCGGGGTGGAGTCCAGCTCGCGAGCCTGCGCGGGGACCCGGCTCCCGATGGCCTCGACGCGCTCCTCGCCCGACGGGCCGAGCGCGTCCCGCTCCAGCACCTGACCGGATCGGCGCCGTTCCGTCGGCTCGAGCTGGCGGTGGGGCCCGGTGTCTTCGTGCCACGGCCGGAGACCGAGCAGGTGGCCCAGGTGGCGATCGACGAGGCTCGGCGCGTCGCGTCGTCCACGGGAGCGGTGCGGGTCGTGGACCTGTGCACCGGGAGCGGGGCGATCGCCATCGCCGTGGCGGACGAGGTCCCGACCGCCGTGGTCCACGCCGTCGAGCTCGATGCCTCCGCCCACGCCTGGGCGTCGCAGAACGTCGCCCGGCTCCTCGCGGGCGCGCGTGTGGTGCTGGTCCGCGGTGACGCCCGTACCGCCCTCGGTGAGCTGGACGGGACGGTCGACGTCGTCGTGTCGAACCCGCCGTACATCCCGCCGGACGCCGTGCCCGTCGACCCGGAGGTCCGTGACCACGACCCGGGGGTCGCGCTCTACGGGCTCGGCTCCGACGGGCTCGCGGTGCCGCGCGGGATCGTCGCCGCCGCAGCGCGGCTGCTGGCGCCCGGTGGACTCCTCGTGATGGAGCACGCGGAGGTGCAGGCCGCCGCGGCGCGCACGATGCTGCACGCCACGGGTCGGTTCGGCGAGATCGGGACGAGGACGGATCTCGGCGGGCGCGAGCGCATGGTGGTCGGGCGGCGGACGCACGCCCGGGGCCGGGCATGAAAGACTCGCGGGCGTGATCCTCGACTGCACTCAGGAGGGCACCTGGGGCCCTTCCCTCGACGAAGCCGTGAACGCGCTCGGTCGCGGTGGGCTCGTCGTGCTCCCGACCGACACCGTCTACGGCATCGCTGCCGATGCGTTCGCGCCGGCAGCCGTCGCGGCCCTGCTCGCCGCGAAGGGCCGGGGCCGTCAGATGCCGCCACCCGTGCTGGTCCCCGACGTGCGCACTCTCGACGGGTTGTGCACCGACGTCCCCGATGCGGTGCGGGAGCTGCTCGCCGCGTTCTGGCCGGGCGGGCTGACCGTGATCTGCCGCGCGCAGCCCTCGCTCGCCTGGGACCTGGGGGAGACCCGGGGAACGGTCGCGGTGCGGATGCCCGACCACCCGGCGGCCCTCGCCCTGCTGCGCCGGACGGGACCCCTCGCGGTGTCCAGCGCCAACCTCACGGGCCGCCCGGCCGCGCTCACCGCGCAGGAGGCGCACGAGCAGCTCGGCTCCGCCGTCGACGTCGTGCTCGACGGCGGAGCGGCACCCGGCGGGGTCGCCTCGACCATCCTCGACGCGACCGACGGGCTCCGTCTCGTCCGGGCCGGTGCTATCGACCTCGAGGCCCTGCGCGCCGTCGCCGAGGTCCAGGACGGCGGATGAGGGTCTATCTGCTCCTGGCGCTCGTCGCGGCGGCCGGCACCTACCTGGCCACGCCGCTCGCACGACGGTTCGCCGTGCGGGTCGGCGCGATCACGGCGCTCCGGGCGCGCGACGTGCACGTCGTGCCGATCCCTCGGCTGGGCGGCCTGGCGATGCTGGCGGGGATGGCTCTCGCCTTCGTGCTCGCCTCCCGGATGCCCTTCCTCGCAGGGGTCTTCGAGTCGGGCGCGATGTGGGGGATCCTCGGCGCGGCCGCGGCGGTCTCCCTGCTCGGGGCTGCCGACGACGTCTGGGAGCTCGACTGGGTGACCAAGCTCATCGGTCAGGTCCTCGCGGCCGGGTTGCTCGCCTGGTGGGGCAGGGTCCAGCTCTACGCGCTGCCGACGGGGACGAGCCTGACGATCACCTCCGGCCGGACCTCGCTCCTGCTGACCGTGCTCGCCGTCATCGTCGCGATCAACGCCGTGAACTTCGTCGACGGTCTCGACGGACTCGCCGCGGGGGTGGTCGCGATCGGCGGCGCAGGGTTCTTCCTCTACAGCTACCTGCTCACCCGGAACATCTCGGTGGACTACGCGAACGCCGCGAGCGTCGTCGTGGCCGTGCTCGTCGGCGCGTGCATCGGCTTCCTCCCGCACAACGCGCACCCCGCCAGGATCTTCATGGGCGACTCGGGCTCGATGCTCATCGGGCTCACCTTCTCCGCCTCGGCGATCCTGGTCACCGGGCAGGTGGACGCCGCGACCCTCACCGCCCGCCAGCAGGCGCCCGCCTTCGTCCCGCTCGTGCTCCCTGTCGCCGTGCTGCTGCTCCCGCTGCTGGACATGGGGCTGGCAGTGGTGCGCCGTCTCAAGGCAGGCACCTCGCCCTTCCGGCCGGACCGGCTCCACCTGCACCACCGGATGCTGCAGATCGGCCACTCGCATCGTCGAGCGGTGGCGATCCTCTACCTGTGGACCGCGCTCTTCGCCTTCGGCGGCGCCTCCCTCATGGTGTGGACCACGACGCAGGCCCTCATCGCCTTCGGCGTGGCCGCCGGGATCGCCCTCGCGCTCACCCTCGGCCCCCTGCGTGGCCGCTCGACCCCGCGCCACGAGCCGCACACCGTCCCGGATGGCGAGACCGCCGCGGGACCCGATCCCACGCCTGCCGGCACCCAAGGAGACTGACATGACCGACGGACCTCTCGACGGATCGGCTGGTGCCCCCGGGGCCGCGAGCGCCGACGCAGCGCGCGCCGTCTTCCGCCGCGCGCTGCGGGACATGCTCATCCTGGTCGGGGTCCTCGCGGTGCTCGGAGTCGCCATCGGTGCGCTCGTCGCCCCGGTGGCCTCGAAGGGCGTCTGGGGAGCCCTGATCGGCGCGGCGATCGCGCTGGTCTTCAGCGGGACGACGGTGCTCACGATGCTCAGGACCGCCGACTCCTCCGTCACCACCACGGGCGCCGTCGTGCTGGGCGGGTGGCTCCTGAAGATGATCGTGCTGATCGCCGTCTTCGCCGTGCTGCGCGAGATGGACTTCTACGACCGCACGGTGCTGGCCGTGGTGACGATCGCGGGCGTGCTCGGCTCGGTCGCCCTGGACTACCGGGCCGTGGTCACCGGTCGGGTGCCCTACGTCCAGCCGGGAGCCTGAACCGTCCGGATGGCCGACTCGCGTCGAGGCACGGGAGTGTATGGGCTACCATTTCGGCGAACCAAGGACCTCCCGATGACGCGCTGTGTCGGGCCGGTGCCTACCGTCCTCGATCTGGGAGCTCGCCCTGTCCATCGTTGCGACGAATCTGCTGCTCGCCGCGTCCGAGTCCGACAGCGGCTTCCATGCCCCGTCCATCGCGGAGTTCTTCCCCGAGGCGCTGCTCTTCGGCGGGACGCCGTTCGAGATCAACCGCATCATCCTCGTGCGCCTGGTCACGGCCGCAGCGCTCATCGCGGTGATGATGCTCGCGGCGCGTAGCGCGAAGCTCGTCCCGGGTCGCGGTCAGAACCTCGCCGAGATGGGGCTGGACTTCGTCCGCGTGCAGATCGCTGAGGAGACGCTGGGCCGCAACGCCCGTCGCTTCCTGCCGATGCTCACGACGATCTTCTTCGCCGTCCTCGCCTTCAACATCACCGGCGTGGTCCCGCTGCTCAACATCGCCTCGACCTCGCTGATCGGCATGCCCCTCGTGCTCGCCGCCTGGGTCTACGTCATGTACCTGGCCGTGGGGATCAAGAAGTTCGGCGTCGGCGGGTACCTGAAGAACAACCTGCTTCCGCCGGGTCTCCCGCCGTTCCTCTACGTGCTGGTCACCCCGATCGAGGCCCTGCAGGTCTTCCTGTTCCGCCCGGCCACGCTCGCTCTGCGACTCACGGCGAACATGATCTCCGGGCACCTCATCCTGGTGCTCTGCTTCTCCGGCACCCAGTTCTTCCTCTTCGGCGCCACCGGGATCCTCAAGGGTGCTGCGGTGGTCTCGCTCGCAGCCGGGATCGCGTTCACGCTGTTCGAGATCCTCGTCGCCGTCCTCCAGGCGTACATCTTCACCCTCCTGTCGGCCGTCTACCTGAACATGGCGGTCGAAGAGGAGCACTGAGACGACACGCTCGCGCACCTCGTGCGGGCGACCACCCGACGCCCCCACGGGGGCGCCTCACGGAAGGAACACCGCTAGTGGACAGCACCACGCTCGCCGCCGTCAGCGGCAACGTCGCGACCATCGGTTACGGTCTCGGCACGCTCGGCCCCGGCATCGGCCTCGGCATCCTCATCGGCAAGGCACTCGAGGGCATCGCCCGTCAGCCCGAGGTCGCCGGCCAGCTCCGCACGACCATGTTCATCGGTGTGGCATTCGTCGAGGTGCTCGCGCTGCTCGGCCTGGTCACCGGCTTCCTGTTCGTGTGATGACGCCCTTCCTGCAGGCCGCGGCGATCGTCGCCGAGGGCGAGGCCGGGGTGATCAACCCGCTGCTCCCGGCCGACTACGACCTGTTGTGGTCGACGGTCGTCGCCCTGGCGATCGGCCTCGCGTTCTACAAGTACGTCATGCCGAAGTTCCAGGCGATCCTCGACGAGCGCACCGCGAAGATCGAGGGCGGTATCGCCAAGGCGGAGCAGGTCCAGGCCGAGGCAGCCGACGCGCTCGCTGCGTACCACCAGCAGCTCGCCGAGGCACGCGCCGAGGCGGCCCGGATCCGCGAGGACGCGCGCACCGAGGGCGGCGCGATCGTCGCGGAGCTCCGTGCGAAGGCCTCCGAGGACGCGAGCCGCATCGTCGAGACGGCCCAGCGCCAGATCGAGGCCGAGCGCACCCAGGCGACGGTCGCGCTCCGCGCGGACATCGGCACGCTGGCCACCGAGCTCGCCTCGCGCATCATCGGGGAGTCGCTCGCGGACCAGGCGCTGCAGTCGCGTGTCGTCGACCGCTTCCTCGAGGAGCTCGACGAGAGCACCACGGCCGCGGCCGGCAAGGAGGCGTGATGCGCGGGACCAGTGCGGCGTCACTCGCGAGGGTGCAGGCGGGCTTCGAGCCCGTGCTGCGCCAGGCGAAGCGCAACGCGGCGACGCTCGGCGGGCAGCTGTTCACGGTGGTCGACGCGCTCACCGCGTCGGGCTCGCTGCGGCGCGCGCTGAGCGACCCGTCGCGCTCCGGTGACGACAAGGCCGCCCTGGTCCGTGCGCTGCTCTCCTCCGGGGCGGACAAGCGCGTCGTCCACGTGGTGGAGGAGCTGGCCAGGGCACGCTGGACCTCCGACGCCGATCTGGTGGACGCGGCAGAGGAGATGGCCGCGGACGCGGTGCTCGCCTCCGCCCAGGCGGCCGGGACGTTGCCGACGGTCGAGGAGGAGATCTTCCGCTTCGAGCGTGTGCTCATCGGCCAGCGGGAGCTGCGCCGCGCACTGACCGATCGCGCGGCTCCGCCCGAGAGCAGGGCGGCGCTCGTCGCCTCGCTGCTCCAGGGCAAGGCGCAGCCCGCGACCATCCAGCTCGTCTCGCAGGCCGCCTACGGCCCGCGAGGTCGCACGATGTCGGCGATGCTCGGCCGCATGGTCCGGCTCTCGGCGCGCCGCCGCCAGCTCCTCGTCGCCCTGGTCACCGCTGCTGCCCCGCTGAGCAGTGCTCAGCTCGAGCGGCTCTCGGCGACCCTGGAACGCGCGTACGGACGCGCGGTGCAGATCAGCGTCGCCGTGGACCCCCGGGTCATCGGCGGTATGAGGGTGCAGGTCGCAGGGCACGTGGTCGACTCCACGACCCTCGGCCGGCTCGAGGACGTTCGACGCAGACTCGCCGGCTGACCGGCCCATCAGACACTCGGGCCCCCGGCCCGCGCAGCACGCAGACCGCCCCGGCGGTCACGACAGGAGGCAGAGCATGGCTGAGCTGACGATCAAGCCCGAAGAGATCCGGGCGGCGCTGGACAGCTTCGTTGCGTCGTACACGCCCGAGGGCGCAGTGCGCGAGGAGGTCGGCCGCGTCACCCTCGCCGGTGATGGCATCGCACAGGTGGAGGGCCTGCCCGGGTGCATGGCCAACGAGCTCCTCGAGTTCGAGGACGGCACCCTCGGCCTCGCGCTGAACCTCGACGTGCGCGAGATCGGTGTGGTCATCCTCGGTGAGTTCACCGGTGTCGAGGAGGGCCAGGTCGTGCGCCGCACGGGCGAGGTGCTCTCGGTCGCCGTCGGTGACGGGTACCTCGGGCGCGTCGTGGACCCGCTGGGCAACCCGATCGACGGACTGGGTGAGGTGGCGACCGAGGCGCGTCGTGCCCTCGAGCTCCAGGCCCCCGGCGTCATGTCCCGCAAGAGCGTGCACGAGCCCCTCCAGACGGGCCTCAAGGCGATCGACGCGATGATCCCGATCGGTCGCGGTCAGCGCCAGCTCATCATCGGCGACCGCCAGACCGGCAAGACGGCCATCGCGATCGACACGATCATCAACCAGAAGGCCAACTGGGAGACCGGCGACCCGACCAAGCAGGTCCGCTGCATCTACGTCGCGATCGGCCAGAAGGGCTCGACGATCGCCGCCGTGCGGGGAGCGCTCGAGGAGGCCGGCGCGCTGGAGTACACGACGATCGTCGCTGCTCCCGCCTCCGACCCCGCGGGCTTCAAGTACCTCGCCCCGTACACCGGTTCGGCCATCGGCCAGCACTGGATGTACGACGGCAAGCACGTGCTGATCATCTTCGACGACCTCTCCAAGCAGGCCGAGGCCTACCGCGCCGTCTCGCTGCTGCTGCGCCGCCCGCCGGGCCGTGAGGCGTACCCCGGTGACGTCTTCTACCTGCACTCCCGTCTGCTCGAGCGTTGTGCGAAGCTCAGCGACGAGCTGGGTGCCGGCTCGATGACCGGTCTCCCGATGATCGAGACCAAGGCCAACGACGTGTCGGCGTACATCCCGACCAACGTCATCTCGATCACCGACGGCCAGATCTTCCTCCAGTCGGACCTCTTCAACGCCGACCAGCGGCCGGCGGTCGACGTCGGCATCTCGGTCTCCCGCGTCGGCGGTTCCGCTCAGGTCAAGGCGATGAAGAAGGTCGCCGGCACGCTCAAGATCGACCTCGCGCAGTTCCGGTCGCTCGAGGCGTTCGCGATGTTCGCCTCGGACCTGGACGCTGCGTCCCGTCAGCAGCTCACGCGTGGTGCCCGACTCATGGAGCTCCTCAAGCAGCCGCAGTACACGCCGTACCCGGTCGAGGACCAGGTCGCGTCGATCTGGGCCGGTACCAAGGGCAAGCTGGACCGCGTCCCGCTGCACGAGGTCCGGCGCTTCGAGCGCGAGATGCTCGACCACCTGCGCCGCCACACGGACGTCCTGACGACGATCGCCACGACGGGCCAGCTCTCGGACGAGACGGAGGCAGCCCTCGAGGCGGCGATCGACGAGTTCGGCGCGGGCTTCCTGGTCACCGAGGCCACGGGCATCGGGACCACGGCCGTCGAGCCGGGCGAGCCCGAGGCCGATGTCGCGCAGGAGCAGATCGTCAAGCAGAAGCGGGGCTGAGCGTGGCGGGTCAGCAGCGTGTCTACCGGCAGCGGATCCGGTCGACCCAGTCGCTGAAGAAGATCTTCCGCGCGATGGAGCTCATCGCTGCCTCGCGCATCGGCAAGGCCCGGGCGCGGGTCACCGCTGCCGGGCCCTACGCACGGGCGATCACCCAGGCCGTCTCGGCCGTGGCCACCCACGCGGGGGTCGACCACCCGTTGACGACCGAGCGACCGGACGCCCGTCGGGTGGCCGTGCTCGTCGTCACGGCCGACCGGGGCATGGCGGGTGCCTACTCGGCATCCGTGCTGCGCGAGGCCGAGCGCCTGATCGACCGGCTGAGCGCCGTGGGCAAGGAGGCTGTCGTCTACGCGGCCGGCCGTCGTGCCGTGTCCTACTTCTCCTTCCGCAACCGCGAGCTCGCCGCTCGCTGGACCGGGGAGTCGGACTCGCCGTCCTCCGAGCTGGTCCAGGAGGTCTCGGACACCCTGCTCCAGGCCTTCCTCCTGCCGGAGGACGAGGGCGGTGTCGGCGAGCTGCACATCGTCTACACGCAGTTCGTCAACATGGTCACGCAGACGCCCCAGGTGCTGCGCATGCTTCCGCTCGAGGTCGTCGAGGCCGAGGTGGCGGACCCGCACGCCGAGGCCCTGCCGCTGTACGAGTACGAGCCGTCCCCCGAGGTCGTGCTCGACGCACTCCTCCCGCGGTACGTGCAGAGCAGGATCCGGTCCTGCCTGCTCCAGTCCGCTGCGTCCGAGCTCGCCTCGCGTCAGCGCGCGATGCACACGGCGACAGACAACGCCGAGGACATCATCCGGACCTACACGCGACTGGCGAACCAGGCGCGTCAGTCCGAGATCACCCAGGAGATCAGCGAGATCGTGTCCGGCGCCGACGCGCTGGCCGCCTCCTGATCCGGCTCCACCCAGACCAGCACAAGACCCGCAGCTGACCAGCACGGTCGAAAGGCAGGAAGACAGATGACAGCGACCACCACCGGCTCGGCCCTCACCCCCGCGGCGGCGGCCCCCACGGGTCGTGTCGCTCGAGTGATCGGCCCCGTCGTCGACATCGAGTTCCCGGCCGACGCGCTGCCCGAGATCTACAACGCGCTGACGGTCCCGATCGACCTCGCGGCCCAGGGCGAGGGCGAGACCTCCTTCACCCTGACGCTCGAGGTCGCCCAGCACCTCGGCGACGCGATGGTGCGCGCGATCGCGCTCAAGCCGACCGACGGACTCGTGCGCGGTTCCGTGGTCACCGACACGGGTGCGGCGATCAGCGTGCCGGTCGGCGACGTCACCAAGGGCCACGTGTTCAACGTGACCGGCGAGGTGCTCAACCTCAAGGAGGGCGAGACGCTCGAGGTCACCGAGCGCTGGCCGATCCACCGCAAGCCCCCGGCGTTCGACCAGCTCGAGTCGAAGACCTCGATGTTCGAGACCGGGATCAAGGTCATCGACCTGCTCACCCCGTACGTGCAGGGTGGGAAGATCGGCCTCTTCGGCGGTGCCGGCGTCGGCAAGACGGTCCTGATCCAGGAGATGATCTACCGCGTCGCGAACAACCACAACGGTGTCTCGGTGTTCGCCGGCGTCGGGGAGCGCACCCGTGAGGGCAACGACCTCATCGACGAGATGACCGAGTCGGGGGTCATCAAGCAGACCGCCCTGGTCTTCGGCCAGATGGATGAGCCGCCGGGCACGCGTCTGCGCGTCGCCCTGTCGGCACTGACCATGGCGGAGTACTTCCGCGACGTCCAGAAGCAGGACGTGCTGCTCTTCATCGACAACATCTACCGGTACACGCAGGCCGGTTCCGAGGTCTCGACGCTGCTCGGCCGGATGCCCTCCGCCGTCGGCTACCAGCCGAACCTCGCGGACGAGATGGGCCAGCTCCAGGAGCGGATCACCTCGACCCGTGGCCACTCGATCACCTCCCTCCAGGCGATCTACGTGCCGGCCGACGACTACACCGACCCGGCCCCGGCCACGACGTTCGCCCACCTCGACGCGACCACGGAGCTCTCGCGTGAGATCGCCTCGCGTGGTCTGTACCCCGCCGTGGACCCGCTGACCTCGTCCTCGCGCATCCTCGACCCCCGCTTCGTGGGCAAGGACCACTACGAGACGGCCGTCCGGGTCAAGCAGATCCTCCAGCGCAACAAGGAGCTGCAGGACATCATCGCGATCCTCGGTGTCGACGAGCTGTCCGAGGAGGACAAGATCGTCGTCTCGCGGGCGCGCCGCATCCAGCAGTTCCTCTCGCAGAACACCTACATGGCCACGCAGTTCACCAACGTGCCGGGCTCGACGGTCCCGCTGACCGAGACGGTCGAGGCGTTCAGCAAGATCGCCGACGGTGACTTCGACCACATCGCCGAGCAGGCCTTCTTCAACATCGGTGGCCTGGAGGACCTCGAGCGCAACTGGGCCCGGATCCAGAAGGAGATCGGCTAGTGGCGAACCTCGCCGTCGACCTCGTCGCGGCCGACCGGACCGTGTGGTCCGGTGAGGCCGTGATGGTCAGCGCGCCGGCCGCCGACGGGGACATCGGGATCCTGCCGGGTCACGCCCCCGTCCTGGCCGTGCTCAGGGCCGGCTCGGTCCGCATCCGTGGGGTGGACGGGGCGGTGCAGGAGGCTCAGGTCGACGCCGGGTTCCTGTCGGTGGACAAGGACCAGGTCACGATCGTCGTCGACCAGGCCGTGGCGCCCGGCGCCACGGCCGCGGGGAACTGAGGGCAGACCACAGGTGGAGGTACTCCCGGAGCTGATCGGTGTGGGCGCGCTCGCGCTCGTCGCCGCGCTGGTGATCGGGTTGTTCCTCTCCCGCCAACGGGCGCTGACGCGTCGGGTCGGCTCGTTCGTCTGCGCCGTGCGCCCCGAGGGCGCAGCGTCCGGACCGTGGGTCGAGGGCGTCGCGCAGTACGGGCGCGCAGAGCTGCGCTGGTGGCGCTCGTTCTCGCTCGCCCCTCGCCCGCGGCTGGTCTGGCCGCGTGACCACCTGGAGATCCTCGAGCGAACGGTGCTGGACGAGATGGACGAGCTGGGCAGGCCGATGATCCGGGCGCGGATCCGCGTCGGGGCCGTGGGCTACGAGATCCGGCTCTCCTCGGCGCCCTACGCCGGGATGGTCAGCTGGGTGGAGGCAGGGCCGCGCACCGTGGGGAGCTCGAGCTGATGAGGCTCGTCGTGGCCCGGTGCGCTGCGCACTACACGGGGCGGCTCTCCGCGCACCTGCCGACGGCGACCCGGCTCATCGTGGTCAAGGCGGACGGCAGCGTCCTGCTGCACTCCGACGGAGGCTCGTACAAGCCGCTGAACTGGATGAGTCCGCCCTGCTCCCTCGCGGTCCTCGACCCCGACGACGAGGCCGCCGCACGGGGCGTGAGCGCCGTCTGGCACGTCCAGCACACGAAGTCCGACGACAGGCTCGAGATCGAGCTCTTCGACGTCCTGCACGACACGGCGCACGAGCTCGGGGTGGACCCCGGCCTCGTGAAGGACGGTGTCGAGGCGCACCTCCAGGCTCTCCTCGCCGAGCAGATCCAGGTGCTCGGGGCGGGTCACGTGCTGGTGCGACGGGAGTTCCCGACGGCGATCGGCCCGGTGGACATCCTCGCCAGGGACGCCGGTGGACGGGCAGTGGCGGTCGAGATCAAGCGACGCGGCGACATCGACGGAGTGGAGCAGCTCACGAGGTACCTCGAGCTGCTCAACCGCGACCCGCACCTCGCGCCGGTCCGCGGAGTGTTCGCCGCCCAGGAGATCAAGCCCCAGGCCCGGGTCCTGGCGACGGATCGGGGCATCGACTGCCTGGTCCTGGACTACGACGCCCTCCGTGGGATGGACGACGTGCACGCCCGTCTCTTCTGAGCCGAGGCGGTGCCGCGGGGACAGCGGGGACAGCCGTTCGACGATCACCGTGCGATGGGGGCTGCCGAGCGGCAGGATCGGGTCATGGACCGTCCCGTCGACCACCTCGCCGCCCTCCGTCGCAGCTACCTGCTCGGGAGCCTCGACGAGACGCAGGTGGATCCCGACCCCGTCGTCCAGCTCGGCAGGTGGCTGGCCGAGGCGGGGGACGCCGGCCTGGTCGAGCCGAACGCGATGGTCCTGGCGACCGTCGACGAGGACGGGTTCCCCGCGGCGCGCACCGTCCTGCTCAAGGGCCTCGACGAGCGGGGCCTGACGTTCTTCACCCAGCGACGCTCGGCCAAGGGCCGGCAGGTGCTCGCGCACCCCCACGCGGCCGCCGTGTTCCCGTGGCACGGGATGGACCGGCAGGCGATCGTGCGGGGGAGCGTGACGGAGGTGGAGCGGCCGGAGGTCGAGGAGTACTTCGCCTCGCGGCCCCGTGGCAACCAGCTCGCCGCCTGGGCGAGCGAGCAGTCGACCGTCGTCCCGGACCGTGCGGCACTCGAGAGCGCGTACGCGGCGGCGGAGCAGCGCTGGGAGGGGACGGCCGTCCCGCTCCCCGAGCACTGGACGGGGTTCCGTCTCGCCCCGGTCGCGATCGAGCTCTGGCAGGGCAGGCGCGACCGCCTGCACGACCGGCTGCGCTACCGCCGGACGGGGTCCGGCTGGGCCCTGGAGCGACTCGCGCCCTGACCCTGCTCCCGGTCGGGCCGTCGTTCTCGGGTTCCCCGTGACGGGACCGGTCTCAGCGGGCCCGCCCCGGTGAGGGACGAGGGGCCGTGGAGTGCTACCGTCGCCGCGGTCAACGGTCTAGCGGAGGTGCAGTGGTGAGCAGGGTCTTCCCCGAGGGGTTCGTCTGGGGTGCGGCGACGGCGTCGTACCAGATCGAGGGAGCGGCAGCAGAGGACGGCCGCGGCCCGTCGATCTGGGACACCTTCAGCCGGGTCCCCGGTGCGGTGCTGGACGGGCACACGGGCGATGTCGCGGCCGACCACTACCACCGCGTGCCCGAGGACGTGGCGCTCATGCGTGAGCTGGGCCTTGACGCCTACCGCTTCTCCATCGCGTGGCCGCGGATCCAGCCGACCGGCTCGGGACCGGCGGTGCGCGCGGGTCTGGACTTCTACTCCCGACTCGTCGACGAGCTGCTCGCGGCCGACATCGCGCCGGTCGCCACCCTCTACCACTGGGACCTGCCGCAGGCCCTGGAGGACGAGGGCGGCTGGATGAACCGCGAGACCGCGTACCGGTTCGCCGACTACGCCGCGATCATGGCGACCGAGCTGGGAGATCGCGTCGCGATGTGGACGACGCTCAACGAGCCGTGGTGCTCGGCCTTCCTGGGCTACACCTCCGGCGGTCATGCGCCGGGGCGGACCGAGGGCGGTGCCTCGCTCGCGGCCGTGCACCACCTCAACCTCGCCCACGGACTGGCCGCACGAGCGGTGCGGGGCGTGCTGGGCGAGGAGGCGCCCGTCTCGGTGACGCTCAACCTGCACGTCACCCGGGCGGACACCCCGGCGGACGCGGCGGCCAAGGCCCGCATCGACCGGATCGCCAACGAGGTGTTCCTCCAGCCGATGATGGAGGGTTCCTACCCGGAGCAGCTCCTGGCCGAGACCTCGCACCTGACGGACTGGTCCTTCGTGCGCGACGGCGACCTGGAGACCATCGCCGTCCCGCTCGAGGTGCTCGGCGTGAACTACTACTCCACGGGCCGCGTGCGCACCGGCACGGACGTCGCGCTCCCGGAGCCGGGGACGCCCGCAGCAGACGGCCACCGCGCGGGCCAGGCGAGCCCATGGCTCGGTTGTGACGACATCGAGTGGCTCAAGCAGCCCGGTCCGTACACGGCGATGGGCTGGAACGTCGACCCGCAGGGCATGACGGACCTGCTCCTCGAGCTCCACGAGCGCTACCCCCACCAGCCGCTGATGATCACCGAGAACGGCGCTGCCTTCGACGACGTCGTCGCCCCCGACGGTCGCATCCACGACGAGGACCGCGTCGCCTACCTCGCCGGGCACCTGGAGGCCGTCGGGAGGGCCATCGACGCCGGCGCGGACGTGCGCGGGTACTTCCTGTGGTCGCTGATGGACAACTACGAGTGGGCCTACGGCTACCACAAGCGCTTCGGGATGATCCGGGTCGACTACGACACCCTGGAGCGCACGTTGAAGGACTCGGCGCACTGGTACCGCGAGGTCGTGCGGACCTCGACGCTCCAGCCCGTCGAGATCGCTCCCCGGCTCGGCTGACCCGCGCAGCAGGGGTGCGTCGGCCCTGCGGTGGCCGGCGCCCCCGCGACGGGCACAATGGGGCCATGGCGCGTCGGTCGAGCAAGAGGCCCTGGGCCGCGGAGCATCCCGAGCTCGACGTGACGCGGGCCCGCGGGGGCACCCGGCGCGAGGACGCCGCCGACGGCGTGTGGACCGTGCGGACGATCAGCGCGGCGGCGGCCGTCAAGGGCTACGTCTGCCCGGGCTGCCGGCAGGAGATCCCGCCGGGAACGGCCCACCTCGTCGCATGGTCCGAGGACGCGTGGGGCGGGCCGGAGGCGGGGCTCTCGGACCGCCGCCACTGGCACCGGGGCTGCTGGGACGCTCGAGGGAGGCGCCGATGAGACCCCGACTCGTCGCGACCGACCTGGACGGCACCCTGCTCGACGCCGCCGGACGGCTCTCGAGCAGGACGGCCCGCGTCCTCGACGCCCTTGCCCAGGCCCGGATCGAGGTGCTGTTCGTCACGGCCCGCCCGCCCCGGTGGCTGGACGACCTCGTGTCGGCGGTCTCGGGGCACGGCACCGTCGTCTGCCTCAACGGGGCACTGGTCATCGACGTGGCCACCGGCAGCGAGCTCGAGTCGCACCCCTTGGCCGGCGCGCTGGTGCGCGAGCTCCTCACGGACCTGCGCTCGGCCCTGCCCGGTGCGCGGTTCGCAGCCGAGCGGAGCACCGGGCTCGCCGTCGAGCGCGGATTCCCCCCTCGCGGACAGCTCCCGCGGGGGACCCCGGTGGCCGAGCTCCTCGAGGACCTCCTCGACGACACCACGGGGAAGCTCCTCGCTCGCTTCGACGTCCCGGACGGCGACCTGGGGTCGCGGGTGGCCGAGGTCCTCGCGGGCCGCGCCCTGGTCGCGGACTCCGGGGCCGTCGGTCTTGCCGAGATCACGGCTCCGGGGGTCACGAAGGCCGCCGCCCTCGCGCGGTGGGCGACCGCTCGGGGGATCGCGGCGCAGGAGGTCTGGGCCTTCGGCGACATGCCGAACGACCTGGAGATGCTGCGCTGGGCAGGACGGGCGTGCGCCGTCGCCAACGCGCACCCCGCGGTCCTCGCCGTCGCCGACGTCGTCTGCGGCCCGCACGACGAGGACGGGGTGGCCGCCTACCTCGAGCAGACCCTCCTCGCCGTGCGCGACTAGGCTCGTGATGATGAGCATCGAGCAGACCGGCGCGAGCGCCGAGATCAGGGCCCTGAGCGTTCTTCCCGCGCGCCGTGAGGAGATCGAGCTGCACACGGCGGACGGGCTCACCCTCGTCGGTGAGCTGGCGCTGCCCGCCGAGCGCGAGCCGGTGGCCACCCTCGTGACCCTGCACCCGTTGCCCACGCACGGCGGGTTCATGGACTCCCACGTGCTCCGCAAGGCCGCGTGGCGGCTCCCCGCGCTCGCGGACCTCGCGGTCCTGCGGTTCAACACGCGGGGGACCGCGAGCCCGCGCGGACGCAGCGAGGGGACCTTCGACGGGGGAGACGCCGAGCGGTTCGACGTGGCCGCGGCGATCGAGTTCGCCGAGTTCACGGGGCTGCCTCGGCCCTGGCTGGTCGGCTGGTCCTTCGGGACGGAGCTGGCTCTCATGCACGGGGCGGACCCCGCGGTCGAGGGGGCGATCCTGCTCTCCCCGCCGCTGAGCAGGGCGACCGACGCCGATCTCGACGAGTGGGACCGCTTCGGACGTCCGCTGGTCGCCCTGGTGCCGGAGCTCGACGACTTCCTGCAGCCGGAGGAGGCCCGTCGCAGGTTCGCCCGGGTGCACCAGGCCGAGGTGATCGGCGTGGACGGAGCCAAGCACCTCTGGGTCGGGGAGGCCTCGGTCCGGCGGGTGCTCGACGAGATCGTCGCTCATGTGCTGCCAGGACACCCCCCGCTGCCCACGACCTGGGCCGGGACGATCGGCACGGCGTCGGGGGCCGACGAGGTGCGCTGAGGCACCCTTCAGGACCGCTGCACAGTCTTCTTCCACCACGAGGAGGGTCAGGATGACGATCGACGGACTTCTTCAGCTGCACACCCTGCGCGCGGGCGCTCCGGGGGCGGTCCCGTTGGTGCTGCTGCACGGCTTCCCCCTGGACCACAGGATGTGGTTCGACGTCACCCCGCTCCTGGCCGGCGAGCCCTGGGTTCTCGCCCCCGACCTTCCCGGTTTCGGCACCTCGCCGACCGGGCCCGACGTCGCGCAGACCGTCGGTGGCTCGGGGCCGAGCATCGAGGTGATGGCCGACGGGGTCGCCGCGACGCTTCGCGCCGCCGGTGTCGACCGGGCCGTCGTCGCGGGTCTGTCCATGGGAGGCTACGTCGCCATGGCGCTCGTCGAACGGCATCCCGAGCTGGTCGCGGGCCTGGCACTGCTGGACACGAAGGCGACGGCCGACGCCGAGCAGGCCCGTGCGCGTCGGCTCGAGATCGCGGGCACGGTCGAGATCGAGGACACGATCGAAGCCGTGCTCGGGATGCGTTCGGCGCTCCTCGCCCCGGCCCACCGGACCGGCCGACCGGACCTGGTCGAGCGGCTGGAGGCATGGATCCGCGACCAGGGCCCCGACGGCGTCGCGTGGGCGCAGCGCGCCATGGCGGCCCGCCCGGACCGCTCGGCCGTGCTCGCCGCCTTCGACGGTCCGTCGGTGGTCGTCGTGGGGGAGTTCGACGAGCTGTCGCCGCCCGAGGTGGCGCGCGAGATGGTCGGACTGCTCAGCGATGCCGAGCTCGTCGTGGTCCCAGCAGCCGGGCACATGACGACCATCGAGAACCCTGAGCCCGTCGCTGCGGCGCTGACCGGCCTCCTGGGCCGGGTGCGGGACTAGTCGTCCGTGCCGGCGCGCTCGAGGACGAGGGCGAGGGCGTCCGGGAGGTCGATCGACTCCCCGTCGCGTCCGCCCTTGCCCAGCACGAGGGGCGGATCGCTCGGGGCGAGGGTGACACCGGCGAGCATCGAGCGGAGGCTGGCCGGCACCCCGAGCACGTAGAACGAGCCGTCGGTGCCGACGGCCACCGACTCGTTGCGGCGCAGGTACCAACCCGTGGTGGTGGTGCGGTAGCGGTGGCGGCCGTCGTAGCTGCGCGCGCGGAGCGGCACGGGATCCAGCCCGCGTCGTCGTGCCTCCGCGACGAAGTCGACGAGCAGGGCGTGGGCCGCTGCGCTCTCCTCGGCGCGTCGCCGCAGCAGGGCACGTTCGTGCTCGGCCGCGGCGTCCCGTCGCCGCTCCCGCCAGTCGTCGTCCTCAGGCACCCCGACCCGCTCGCGTGCGCGGTGCAGCCTTCGCGGGTGCGGCCGCCTCCGTCGACGGCTCGTCCTCGGCGGCGGGCTCCTCGCCCTTCTCGGAGTCGCTCGCGTCCGCTGCCTGATCGGCGTCGGGCTGCTCGGCGTCGGGCTGCTCGGCCGCCGCCTGCTCGTCCGCCTCCTGGCCGACGTGTGCCTCGGCGTCCTCGACCCCGGCGGGGGAGGCCTCGTCGGAGCCCTCCGTCGACTCGGTGTCCGCGACTCCCGCCGCGGCGAGACGCTTCTCGGCGTCCTCGACCTTCTTCAGGGTGCGCTGAGAGGGGACGGGCTCGTTCCCGAGCAGGTTGCGCAGCTCGTCCAGGTACGAGGTGATCGCCTCGCGCTGGCGGTTGAGGTCCTCGACCTGCCGCTGCGCTGTGGTCCGCTCACGCTCGGCCTCGGACATCGACTCCGAGAGGGTGTGCTCGGCATGCTCGCGCGCCTCTGCGACCACTCGGTCGGCGTTGCGTCGAGCGTTGGAGAGCAGGTCCTTGGCGTGCTCGTCGGCCTCCCGGCGGATCTTCTCCGCCTGCTCGAGTGCGTTGGCCACGCGCTGCTCCGCATCGGCGGCATGCGCCTCGGCATCGGCGACGAGCTTCTCCGTCGCGATCCGCGCCGCCTCGTGCTGCTCGGTGTCGGCCTTCTCCGCGGCCTCGCGCCTGGTCGCGATCTCGATCTCCGCGTCGGCGAGGGCCCGGGTGGCTGCGGTGCGCTCGGCCTCGGCCTCGGCCGCCGCCGCGGAGGTGACGTCCGCCGCCGCGCGCCGCGCCTCGGACAGGAGGCGGTCGACCTCGAGCCGGGTCTGCTCGCGCAGCTCGGAGGTCTCGCGCCCGGTCGTCTCGCGCAGCTCCCGCGCCGCGCGCTCGGTCGAGCTGCGCAGCTCGGTGGTCTCGCGCTCGGTGGTCTCGCGCAGCTCGGTGGTCTCCCGCTCCGCCGTGACGCGCAGATGACCCGTCTCCCGCTCCGCAGCCTCGCGCAGCTCGGTGGTCTCCCGCTCGGCGGCGGCTCGCAGTGCGGCGCTGTACTCCTCGGCCTCCGCCTGCATCTCGGCGAGCTCGGCGGCCAGGGCGTTGCGGGCGGCGGTCGCCTCGTCGGAGACGGCTGAGCGGAGCTCGGCGACCTCTCGGTCGGCGGTCGCCCGGACGAAGGCGGCGTACTGGTCGGCCTCGGTGCGCAGGGCCGTCGCCTCGGTCTCGGCGTGGGTCTTGAGGGACCGTGCCTCGCGCTCGGCTGCGGCGCGCACGCCGTCGGCTGCCTCCTGTGCCTCGCGGCGCAGCAGCGCGACCTGCTCGTCGGTCGCCTTGCGGAGCTCTGCGGTCTCCTGCTGGGCCTGCGCGCGCAGCGTGGCTGCGTACTCCTCGGCGTCGCCACGCAGGGCGGCGGCGTCGGACTCGGTGCGCTGGCGCAGCGCAGCCGTCTCGGACTCGGTGCGCTGGCGCAGGGTGCTGGTCTCGGCGTCGGCGGTCGACCGCAGGTCCTGGACGTAGCGCTCGGTCTCGTCGCGCAAGGCCGTGGTCTCGGCGGCCGTCCTGCTCCGCAGCTCCGCCGCTGCGCTCTCGGTGCTGACCCGGAGCTCGGTGGTCTCCCGCTCGACGGTCGCGCGCAGGGTGCCGAGCTCGCGCTCGAGCCCGGTCCGGCGCTCGGACTCCTCGGTCGCGATCGCCGAGGAGATCCGGGCTGCCTCGCGCTCGGCCGAGCTCACGAGCTCCTCGGCCCGGCGCTGCGCGTTGGTCAGGGTGCTCTCGGCCTCGGAGCTCGCGGTGGTCCTGACCTCCTCCGCCTCACGCCGCGCCGTGGCGAGCAGCTCGGCGACCTCGTTCTCGGCACGCGCACGCAGCTGACCGCTCGCGAGCTTGGCTCGGGCCATGGCGTCGGCGGCCTGCGCGTTCGCCTGGGCCACGACGTCCGAGGACTGCTCCTCCGCCGAGCGCAGCAGCTGCTCGATGCGGGAGCCGAGGCCGGAGTAGGTCGGGCGCTCGGCCTCGCGCAGCTGGCGGTGCGCCTCCGACAGCTCCCCGGAGACCTGCATCGCCCTGGCGTCGAGCTGCTCGACCTGGGCACGGGCGCCGGCGAGCTGTTGCTCGAGCTGGGCGAGGCGCTGCTCGACCTGGGTGCGCTCGTACCCGCGCATGACGACCGGGAAGATCGAACGGTCCTCGGGCACTGCTACCTCCTGGAGCTCTGGATCTGCCGGTCCTGGCACGAGATCGGACCTGACCCTCGCGCGTGCACGAGGTGGCCGGAGGCCAGCCTATCGGCCCGATGTGCGTACCCTCACCCGGTACCGCGCGCACGACCCCGGCGTGCACGCCTATCCTGGGACGTCACGTCGGAAGGGACCCCCTGTGCTCCAGCGCGCGCTCGCGTCGCTGCTCTGCCTGCTCGGCATCGCGGCGATCGCCCTCGGGATCGCCTCCGCGACCCTCTGGCGGCCTGCCGACACGCTCGTCGCCTCGCTCCGGGTGGACGAGGGAATCGTGCTGACCGACCCAGGCGTCCTGGAGATGGCAGCGACGACGGTGACCGTCTCCGCACGAGCGGTGACGGGCGAGGTCGTCCTGGCGATCGGCCGCACTCAGGACGTCACGGCGTGGGTGGGTCAGGACGCCGCCGTCCGGATCACCGGGCTGGAGAGCCGGACGCGGCTGAGCGGCACGGCAGAGGCGGTCGAGCCGACCGCGACGCCGACGCCGAGCGCCACGCCGAGCGACGAGGACTCCGCGTCCCCGACGTCCGAGGAGAGCGCCGATCCGGCGGAGGCCACCGAGGAGGAGGCCGCGTCCGAGGCGCTCCCGCCGGATCCCACCGGCTCTGACCTGTGGGTCCAGGAGGCGACCGGGACCCCGGCCGCCCAGCTGGCCTGGACCCAGGAGGCCGGGCGGTGGAGCGCCCTCGCGGTCGCGACCGACGGAGGCCCGGTCACCCTCGAGCTGACCTGGCCTCAGGTGGTCACCACACCCTGGCGGCTGCCGGGCATCGTCGTGGGCTCCGTGCTGCTGCTCGCGGGTCTCCTGTGGTGGGGTGTGCTCCTGCTGAAGCGCTACCGCCCCGAGGCCCTCCTCGGCGTTGCGGCACTGGCCGCGCAGCAACGATCGGCCCTTCTCGGCTCACGCGGGCGTGCCCGGGCGGACGGTGAGGCCCCCGGTGAGGTCGTCGGCGCGGGTGTGGGTGCCGAGCCCACTGAGGGAGCGGCGACGGACCTGCCCGCCGGCACCCGGCGTGCACGGCGGCTGCAGACCGGCTCGCAGCCCGTTGTCGTCGAGGCGAGCAGCACCGACCAGGGTCCCGCCGGCCCGAGCCCCGCCGGCGTCGACCGCGAGGTCGAGGGCGCTGGTACCGACGGCGTCGAGACCGTTGTCGGGTCCGAGTCCGTTCCCCTGACCAGGCGCGCGCTGCGGGAGCAGCGCGAGCGGGCCGAACGCGAGCGGGCCGCAGGGCACGGACGACCGGAACGCGGGAGCGAGGCCCCCGAGGTGCCGGTCGCCGCGCCCGATGCCACCTCCGCACCCGAGGCGAGCGTCCCCTCCGGTGCCGCGACCCCGCAGGAGGACGCGGCCGCCGGCCACGCGACCGAGCCCGACGTCGAGACGGGGACGCCCGCGGACGGGACGCCCGGCGTCCCCGAGACCCCGTCCCAGCGCTGGCCCTTCACGGGGCGCGGCCGGAGCGCGAGGACCGCCGACGACGTCGATCCGACCCCGAGCGTCGAGGGCGGGCCGGACGCCGAGGGCGGGCGGGCGGCTGAGCCTGGGAAGGATGCCGAGGCCGGGACGGACACCGAGGCCGGGACGGATGCCGAGGCCGGGACGGATGCCGAGGGCGGGACGGATGCCGAGGCCGGGCAGACCGCTGCTCCACGCACCTGGCGGTCGGTCTTCGGGCGTCGTCGCAGCGAGGAACCACCGCCGGCGCCGCTGCCTCCGGAACCGGACGAGGTGGCCAGGATCGGCACCATCGAGGTGCCGGTCGTCCCCGCACCGAGCGCCTCCGCCGACGCCTGGCGTCGCGCCTGGGGGCTCCCGTCGACCGCGACGAGCGGAACTGCCTGGACACCCCCGCAGCCGCCCGTTCTCCCCGGCGCTGACGCGGACAAGGACCACGCCCAGCAGGACGACGCCCAGCAGGACGACGCTGCCCAGCAGGATGACGCTGCCCGGCAGCACGACCATGGATCGTCGACCGGCCAGGAGGAGGAGCGATGAGGCGCGTGCGCAGCCTGGCTGCCGTCCTGGCCCTGAGCGCCGGGCTCGCGGCATGCGCTCCCGACCTGCCCACACCGGACCCGGAGGCCCTGCCGGCGATGGTTCCCGTCGCCGTCGGCGACGCCCAGGTGAGCCGGATCCTGGGAGAGGTGACGGCGACGCTCAGCGCGGCGGACGCGGAGCTCTCGGGCGACGCCCTGGCCCCGCGCGTGACGGGCACGGCTGCCGAGATCCGCGCCGCGCAGTACGTCCAGGCCGCGGCCGGTGCGGAAGGCGCGCTCACCGAGATCCCCGCCACGCCGCAGACCGTGATCGCCCCGGCGACCGACACGTGGCCCCGCACGATCATGGTGGTGACCACGGCGCCCGTCGACCTGCGGGCGCCCCTGCTGCTCACCCTCGTGCAGGACGCCCCGCGTTCGCCGTACTCGCTGGTGTCCTGGGCCCGGCTCTTCCCGGGGACGCAGATGCCCGCCACGGCGCAGCCGGAGCTCGGTAGCGACCCCGTCGCGAGCGACTCGACCGCGACGGCCGTGAGCCCGACGGACGTCCTTGCCCGCTACGTCGACGTGCTCAGCAGCGGTGCCGAGTCCGAGCACGCGGCTGCGTTCGCGGACGACCCGCTGCGGAACCGGATCGCCCAGCAGCGGGAGGGATGGACCACGGCGGTGGGGGAGCAGGGGTCGGTCACCGAGACCTATGAGGTCCTCGGGGACTCGCCCTACGCCCTTGCGACCGCCGACGGGGGTGCGATCGTCGTCGGCTCCCTCCGGACGGTCACGACGATCAACCTCGTCGACAGCACCCTGACCGTCGGTGCCGAGACCGCTGCCCTCCTGGGCGGGTCGACCGTCTCGACCAGCCTGGCGATCACCTGGGACAGTGTCGTGGCGTTCTTCGTCCCACCCGCCGGGTCGTCGGACCCGATCACCGTGCTCGGCGGCGAGCACGCACCGGTGTCGGTCACCGGCTCCTGACCCAACCCATCGAGCAGCATGAGGACCAGATGAGCACCACCCCCGGCCCCCGACCCTCTCTCGACGTCCGTGGGGCGGTCGACCTCTCGTCCCTCGGACGCAAGGCGACGCCTCCCCCCGGCGGATCGGCTGCACCGGACGGGCTCGTCGTCGACGTGACCGAGCAGAGCTTCGGCGAGGTGGTCCAGCGCTCGGTGGAGGTCCCCGTCGTCGTCGTGCTCTGGGCCGCGTGGAGCGAGGTCTCGACGACCCTCGTCAGCGAGCTCGTCGCCCTGGCCACGGAGTTCGGTGGCCGGTTCCTGCTGGCCCGGGTGGACGCCGAGGCGAACCCGCAGATCGCGCAGGCCTTCGGCGCCCAGTCCGTCCCGGCCGTCGTGGCAGTGCTCAAGGGCCAACCGGTGCCGCTCTTCCAGGGTGCGGCGAACCGCGAGGACGTGCGCGCCGTGCTCGGCCAGCTCCTCGAGGCGGCGAAGGCGAACGGGGTCACCGGGACCGTTGACGTCGCCCCCGTGGCGGAGGAGACGGCTCCCGCCGAGCCGCCGCTGCCGCCCCTGCACCAGGCCGCCTACGACGCGATCGAGGAGGGTGACCTCGACGCCGCCGCTGCGGCGTTCGGCCAGGCGCTGACCGAGAACCCCCGGGACGAGGACGCCAGGGCCGGGCTGGCCCAGGTCGGACTCATGCAGCGCACCGTGACGCTCGACCCGGCCGCGACCCAGGCGGCGGCCGCCGACGAGCAGGACCTGGACGCACAGCTCGCCCTCGCCGACCTGGAGCTCATGTCGGGCCTGGTCGCCGAGGCCTTCGACCGCGTGCTCGGCGCCGTCCGACGGTCGGCGGGTCCCGACCGCGACCGGGCGCGGGTCCGTCTGCTCGAGCTCTTCTCCGTCGTCGGCGACAGCGACGAGCGCACGCTCGCGGCACGCCGGGCGTTGGCCAGCGCGCTGTACTGACGTCGGGGCCGAGGACGGCGGGACGGTCGAGGGCGGGGGGCGG
>NZ_JBFHHB010000011.1:0-27098 GCF_041597215.1 Actinotalea sp. | reverse complement strand
CAGTGCCGCAGCGGTGGCCTCGGGGTTGTTGTGGTAGCCGCGGAAGACATGCGCGCCGGAGACCTCGATCTCGCCGTCGTCGGCGATCCGGAACGAGGCACCGGGGAACGGGGGCCCGACGGTGCCGATGATCGTCTTCTTCGGCATGTTGACCGCGGACGGCGCCGTGGTCTCGGTGAGGCCGTAACCCTCGAGGACACGCAGCCCGACCCCGCGGAAGAAGTGGCTGAGCCGGGCGCCGAGCGGGGCGCCGCCCGACACGGCGTACTCGGCGGCTCCGCCGAGTGCCGCGCGGAGCTTGTGGAGGACGAGCCGGTCGGCGATCCGGTGCTTGACCCGGAGCACGGGGCCCGGCCCTCCTGGTCGGTCCAGTGCCTCGGACCACGAGATCGCCGCCGCGGCGGCCCAGCGGAAGATCTTCAGCGTGACGGCCTTGCCCGCGGCCTTCTGCTCGGCGGAGTTGTAGACCTTCTCGAAGACCCGCGGCACGGAGAGGATGAAGCTCGGCCGGAAGGTGCCGAGGTCCGCGAGCAGGTTGCGCGTGTCGGGCGTGTGGCCGAGGACGGCACCGGACGGCACGCACAGGACCTGGATGAATCGGGCGAAGACGTGCGCGAGCGGCATGAAGAGCAGCGTGCGCGAGTAGCTCTGGGAGACGACCTCCGGCAGTCCCGCCACGCCCTCCAGGGTGAGCGAGACGAAGTTGCCGTGCGTGAGCTCGGCTCCCTTCGGGCTCCCCGTCGTCCCGGAGGTGTAGATGATCGTCGCGAGGTCGTCCATCCCGGCGAGGGCGCTCCGGCGGTCGATCTCCTCCTGCGGCACCCCACGACCGGCGGAGACGAGCTTCTCCAGGGCACCGTCGTCGATGACGAGGACCTCGCCGAGCTCGGGGAGCTGGCTGCGCACCGACTCGGTCGCGGCGGCATGGGCGACCGTCTCGACCACAGCGAGTCGGACACCGGCGTCGCCGAGGATCCAGGCGATCTGCGAGGCGGAGGAGGTCTCGTAGACCGGGACGGGCACGGCACCGGCTGCCCAGGAGGCGAAGTCGAGGACGGTCCACTCGTAGCGGGTCCTGCTCATGATCGCCACGCGGTCACCGGGCTCGATCCCCTTCGCCACCAGTCCGCGGGCGACGGCCGAGACCTCGTCGACGAAGGAGCGCATCGTCACCGGGGTCCAGGTCCCGCCGAGCCCGGACTTGCGCTCGACGAAGACGGAGTCGGGGGACCGGTCGAGCCGGGCGGCGACCAGGCCGGGGATCGACATGCTCGGGTCGATCGAGACGAGGCTGGGGGAGGTCGAGGTGCGCACGGTGCTCCTGGGTCGGTGAGGCCCGTCCGTGGGCCGCCACGAGCCTAGTGGTGCCCGTCTGCTCCCCGCGGTCACTCGGCCGTCAGCGGCTCGCGGAGCGCCTCTCGGCGTCGAGGTAGGCGTCCATCGCCCGCGCCGTGGCCGCATCGGTCACGAGCACGTTGTACAGGTTCGCGCGGGCCGCACCGATCGCTGCCTCGGTCTTGGAGACGCCCCCGGCGAGGCAGATCGCCGTGGGGATCTTGGCGAGCTGCTCGGGCGTCACCCCGAGGAGTCGCCTGCTCCCGTCGAAGGGCACGAGGGTGCCGTCGATGAGGAACGACCTCCCGGCGACGTCACCGACGGCCCCGTGCAGCGCGGCGTCGTCGACCGGGAAGCCTGCCGCGGCGTAGGAGGCGTCCGGCTTGGGCCAGGCCCCCACCCCGACGATGGAGGCGCGGGCGCTCTCCCAGGTGTCGAGGAACTCGTCGAGCCCCCCGGACTCCAGCAGGGAGCGGTAGAGCGTGTCCGGGACGAGGGCGGGTGCGTGGAAGTACCGGGCCTGCGCGCCGACCTGCGTCGTGAGGCTCCGCACGATCTCGTTCGGCTGGAACCAGGGCTGGTCGCTCGCGTTGCCGCCCATCGCCGGGGCGACGACGACGCCCGGGAGCGAGCGCCGGACGTGGCGCGAGGCGCTGTAGACGCCGCGTCCCCACGAGACGATGAGGACGTCCCCGGGGGAGAGGTCGGCCTGGTCCAGGGCAGCCCCGAGGGGCTCGGCAAGGAGTGGGCCCGGCTCGGCCTCGTTGGCGCGCCCCGAGGCGATGTGCACCGCGCGCAGGCCGAGTCGCTCGCACAGCCGCGGGGCGAGGTCCGCCTCGACCTGCGGAGGGACGATCTCGATCCGGACGATGCCCTGGGCGCGGGCTCGTTCGAGCAGCCTGCTCACCGTCGGTCGGCTCACCCCGAGGTGGTCGGCGATCTCCTTCTGGGAGGCGTCGTGCTCGTAGTACATGACAGCGGCGGTGACGAGGAGGTCGACGTCGTCGGCGGCCTGTGCTCTGCTCACGGGGTGATCCTTCCGGTCAAGGTCCGGCGAGTCCAACCGACCGTGAGTCGGTGAACGGATGTGCTGGACAGATGTTCACTCCGGGGAATAGTCTCTCACTATCGGCTCGACCACGGCACACAGACGTGCGTGCGGGTGAGGATGACCTTCGTCGGCAAGGCAGCGCGGTGGTCGTCCCTCGACGCTCGTCCGGGTGCCGATCGACCTTCAGTGGTCTGGTGCGCGGCGGCGACGTCGTGATTCCGATCGACGCCGACGATTGCTTGGCACAGATCCTGGTGGCTCACAGCACCTCAACACGGAGGAACCATGACATCAGCTTTCGATCGTTACCGCGCGGCCGACGTCGCCCTGCCGGATGAGGTCTGGGCCTGGGAGCTGCATGGCGCGGGCGAGGAGAACATGGGCAAGGACGGTGAGCCCGAGCTGCTGCCCATCGCCACGCCCGACGCCGACCAGATGCTGGTGCGCATCGACAGCGTCGGGCTCTGCTTCTCCGACGTGAAGATCATGCGCCAGGGCGGCAGTCACCCGAAGCTCTACAACCGCGACCTGTCCACGAACCCCACCCGGCTGGGACATGAGGTCAGCCTCACGGTCATCGAGGTCGGGGACGAACTCAAGGACCGGTACCACCACGGCCAGCGGCTCGCCGTCCAGCCTGACATCTACCAGGACGGCACGAGCACGGCCTACGGGTACACCATCCCCGGGGGCCTGATCCAGTACCACGTCATGGGCACGGAGATGCTCGACACCGACGCCGGCGCCTGCCTGCTGCCCCTCAACGACAGCATGGGCTATGCCGAGGCCTCCACGTTGGAGCCCTGGGGCTGCGTGATGGCGGCCTACACCCAGCGTCGCCGCCTGGAGCCGAAGTCCGGCGGGATCATGTGGATCATCGGCCGGCCCGGCGACGAGCGGGAGTATCTCTTCTCCTCCGGTCTGGACGCCCCGGCCACCATCGTGCTCACCGACGCCCCCGCCACGGTGCGCGCACTGGTGGACCAGACCTCGGCCACCGTGATCGTGCGCGACGGCATCGGCGCCGACGACTACCAGGCGCTGGTGGACGAGCTGACCGATGGTGGCGGCTTCGACGACATCGTCATGCTCGACCCCCGGTCCGCGGCAACGGTGGGCGCCGTGGCCACGCACATCGCCCGGCGGGGCACCCTCAACCTCGTGGGCCAGACCGCCCTCGACGGCCTGGTGAGCACCGACGTGGGTCGCCTGCACTACGACTACACCGCCTACCTCGGCAACCAGGGACCGGATATCGCCGCCTCCTACGGGGACGCGCGCAACCGCTGCGACCTGCGGTCGAAGGGCACCACCGTCTTCGTCGGCGCCGGCGGTCCGATGGGGCTGATGCACATCCAGCGGGCCATCCAGCAGGCCGACGGCCCGAGCAGGATCATCGCCACGGAGATGAGCGACGACCGCCTGCAGAGCCTGCTGCAGCGTCTGGCCCCGCTCGCCGAGGCGAACGGCTGCGAGCTCATCACCTTCAACCCGCAGACCCAGGAGCAGTCCCTCCACGACTTCGTGATGGGGCTCACAGACGACGCCGGTGCCGACGACGTGGTGGTCAGCGTCCCGATCTCCGACGTGATGGCCGAGGCCGACACGGTGATGAACGCCGACGGCATGCTGGTCTTCTTCGCGGGCGTGCCCAACGGCACCCTGGCGCCGCTGAACCTGAGCGCGGTGTACCTCAACAACGCCCAGTACACGGGGACGTCAGGACTGACGATCGACGACCAGCAGCAGGTCGTGGACTTGGCCGACCGAGGGGAGCTCTCGCCGGGATCCATCGTGGGCGCCATCGGTGGGATGCGGGCGGCGAAGGACGGGATCCAGGCCCTGATCGAAGGCCGCTACTCCGGGAAGGTCATCATCTTCCCGCAGATCCAGGACCTTCCCCTGATGGGGCTCGGTGAGCTGAAGGAGAAGCTGCCGGAGGTCGCCGAGCGGCTGGCACCCGGCGACCTGTGGACCAACGAGGCGGAGCAGGCGCTCATCGAGACGTACTGGCGAGGCTGACCGCCGGCGACGGACGTCCCACCTCGCGTCCGCCGCCGACCGCAGGCAGCACGGTGCCCGGGCGCAGGACCGCCCGGGCACCGTGCTGTGCGGCGACGGAGTCTCGTGCACCGCGGTCCGGTGCGCGCGCGGGGACCGACCTACCGCGGATCGTCGGGGGCGAAGCTCCGCAGGATGGGTCGACCGACGCGTCGGGTGGCCGGGTCGCTGTCCTGGGTGAGCTCGAGGGCAAGGGCCACGACCTCGGCGCGTACCTCAGGTCGTCGGGTGGCGATGGCGCGCAGCGCCATCGTGATCGATTTCGCGACCAGCGGTCGAGGGTCGTCGGCGTGGGTCCGGGCGTGGCTCAGGGCTCGGCGGAAGTGGTCGTCGGGGGCGCTGGTGTCGTGCAGGGCCAGCGCCCAGATCAGGGCGAAGCCTGCGCGCCGGACGAACAGACGATCGTCCTCGACCCACCGTTCGACCATCGGCCAGGCATGCGGCGTCCGGTCGAAGAGCCGGAAGCAGACGGTGTCGACGATCGCCCAGCTGTCGAAGTCCTCGCACCACCGCTGCATCAGGCCGCGGCTGACCTGGGCGGGGTCGGCGACCATCGCAGCGAGCGTGCGCGTCTCGTACGCCCCGTGTGCCCAGAGGTCGAGGGCGAGGCCATGATCCCTCCCCGTCGCCGAGGCGATCTCGAGGAGGCGTCGCATGGGGACGCCGTAGGACGCGTCCGCGTGGATCCCGTACTTCTCGCCCATCGCCCGACGCGCATCGGCATCGGACTCGGCGCCGAGGGTCGCGAGGATGCCCTCGAGTGCGGGCGAGGGGGTCACGGTCGCTCCGATCGTTCGAGGCGGGCGAGCCGCGGGAGACTCTCCCGAGGCGGACGCCGGGCGTCGATCAGTCGTGCTTGTGCGTCGGGTCCAGCACGCGCGCGAGGAACGAGCGGGTGCGCTCGTGCGAGGGGTTGCCGATGAGCTGCTCCGGCGGGCCCTGCTCGACGAGCTGACCGTCGTCCATGAAGACGACGCGATCGGCGACCTCCCGGGCGAAGGCCATCTCGTGGGTGACGACCATCATCGTCATCCCGGACTCGGCGAGGTCCCGCATGACCGAGAGCACGTCGCCGACGAGCTCGGGGTCCAGGGCGGACGTCGGCTCGTCGAAGAGCATGATCGCGGGGTCCATGCTCAGCGCCCGGGCGATCGCCACGCGCTGCTGCTGACCGCCCGAGAGCTGGCTGGGGTGGGAGTCGGCGCGGTCGCCCAGGCCCACGTGCTCGAGGTTCTTGCGGCCGATCTCGTCGGCCTCGGCCTGCGAGCGGCCCAGCACCTTGCGCTGGGCGAGCGTGCAGTTCTCCAGGACCGTCTTGTGCGGGAAGAGGTTGAACTGCTGGAACACCATCCCCACATGCGTGCGCACGCGGTCGATGTCGACGTCGGGGTCGGTGACCTCGACGCCGAGCACCGAGATCGAGCCGGCCGTGGGCTGCTCCAGGAGGTTCACGCAGCGCAGCAGGGTCGACTTGCCCGAGCCGGAAGGGCCGATCACGCAGACGACCTCGCCCTGGGCGACCTCGAGATCGATGCCCTTGAGCACCTCGCGCGGGCCGAAGGACTTGCGCAGGCCGTCGATGCTGACGACGACCGCGCTGCCCGGGTCGGCGGTGCCGATGGGGGAGTCCGTCATACCCGTCCCTTGCTTCCGGTCTTCTTCTCCAGCCAGCGGGTCAGTGCGCTGAGCGGGATGGTGATCATCAGGTACACCAGGCCGACGACGACGAAGGCCGTCAGACCGCCGACGGCACTCGAGTTGAGCGTCTCCCTGGCGAGCTTGGTGAGCTCGTAGGATCCCGCGGTCAGGCCCATCGCGAAGACCAGGGACGTGTCCTTGGTGAGCAGGACGATCTCGTTCGTCATGGGCGGGAGGACCAGCCGGAAGGCCTGCGGGATGACGACGCTGCGCATCGTCTGCCCCGAGGTCATGCCGAGCGACCTGCTCGCCTCGACCTGGCCCTTCGGCACCGCCTGGAGGCCGGCGCGCAGGGTCTCGGCGAGGTAGGCGGCCGAGACGATGCCCAGCGCCAGGGCGATCGTCACGGTGATCGAGCTGAAGCGCACCTGGAAGGCGACCGGGACGATGTACGCGAAGGCGAGCACCACGAGCAGGGCCGGGACGCCGCGGAAGAACTCGACGTAGCCGGTCGCCAGGATCCGGTACAGCTTGACCGAGGAGAGCTTCATCAGGGCGAGGACGAGCCCGAGCGAGAACGCCACGGCGAAGGCCGACAGCGTGTAGCGGATGGTGTTGAGCGCGGCCAACGGCAGCTTGTCGGCCATGTTCGCCGCTGCCTCGAGGTTGAACACCTGCTCGCGCATGTTCGACCAGTCGGTACCGGCCGCCACGGCCAGCACGACGGCGACGAGGACCGCGTACTGCACGACCCGCGAGACCTGGGCGCGCTTGCGCGGGCTCATCCTGGCGCGGCCGGCCGGCAGCGCCACGCTCGGGCTCGTCACGCTCAGCCCTCTGCGGCGGTCACGCCGATGTAGGTCGCGTAGATCGTGGCGTAGGTGCCGTCGGACTGGATCCGGGCGATCGTCGCGTCGACGGCGTCGAGCAGCGCGGTGTTGCCCTTCTTCACGCCGAGGCCGTACTGCTCGCCGGTGGAGAACTCGGCGCCGACGACGTACTCGTCGCTCGTGTACGGGCCCAGGACGGCGATGTCGTTGATGATGCCGTCCACGTCCCCGTTCTTCAGGGCCTGGATCTGCAGGCCGAGGTCCTCGTACTGCAGGACGTCGAGACCGTTGTCGGCGGCGAAGGTCTCGCCGGTGGTGGCCTGCTGGACGCCGATCGTCGTGCCCGCGAGGCTCTCCAGGCTGTCCAGCCCGGAGTCCGTGGTGGTGAGCAGGCCCTGGTTCGCGTCGAAGTAGGGGGCGGAGAAGTCGAGCTTGCCCGCACGCTCCTCGGTGATGGTGATGCCGGAGGCGACCAGGTCGCAGGTGTTGGCGTTCAGCGCCGCGCCGGACTGGATGCCGTCGAAGCCCGTCTCGACGAGCACGAGCTCGGCGTCCAGGTCGTCGGCCACCTGCTGGACGATGTCGATGTCCAGGCCGACGATCGTGTCGCCGTCCTTGTACTCGAAGGGCTCGTACGGCGGGTTGGTGCACACCGTCAGCGAGCCGGGCGTGATCAGCGAGATCCCGTCGGCCCCTGACTCGCTCGCCGTCGAGCTGCACCCCGCAAGGGCGAGTGCCGCGACCGCGGCGAGGGACAGAGCGGTGGTGTGCCGGGGTGCCATGAAGAGGTCCTCTCGAGGATGTCAGCGCGTGGTTGGAAGAATATACAGCGCCAACGATACGTATGCAGAATTCAGGGGAAAACGGGCCTAGGTCCCCCCTGCCGCCCGACGGCGACGTCCCGGACGGGCACGACCGCTGCGCCGACGCCCGTTCGGCTCACTGGGCCGGCGGCTCGGCGAGCTCCGCGTCACGGACCACGGCGACCTCGACGTCGGCGGCCGTGAGCGCGATCTGCGCGCGGCCCGCGGCGAGCACGTCACCGAGCGCCGTCCGCACCAGTGTCTCCTCCGCGACGGGGACGAGCAGCTCCCCGCCCACGACGCGGTAGCGCATCGACACCTTGGCCTCGGACTTCACCTTGCGCAGCGCGGCCAGCGCACGCCCGGCAGCCCCGAGCATCCCGGGGTCGATCTCACCCGCCGCCTCGCGCAGTGGGGCCGCGACGGGCCACGGCGCGCGGTGCACCGAGCCCTCCTTCCACCAGGACCAGACCTCCTCGGTGGCGAACGGCAGCACGGGAGCCAGCAGCCGCAGGAGCGTGTCCAGGGCGAGGCCGAGGGCCGCGCGAGCCGAGAGGGTCGCGGCGGACGGCTCCGCGTCGCCGCCGCCGTAGGCACGGTCCTTGACCAGCTCGAGGTAGTCGTCGCAGAAGGTCCAGAAGTAGGTCTCGGTGAGCTCGAGCGCCCGGGTGTGGTCGTAGGCGTCGAGCGCAGCGGTCGCCTGGTCGACGACGTCGGCGAGGCCGGCGAGCATCGCTCGGTCCAGGGGCTCGGTGACCGCGGCACCCTGCGCCCCGGCGCCGAAGCCCAGGGCGAACTTGCTCGCGTTGAGCACCTTGATCGCCAGACGGCGGCCGATCTTCATCTGACCGACCTCGAAGGCCGCGTCGGTCCCGAGGCGTGCGGAGGCGGCCCAGTAGCGGACCGCGTCCGAGCCGTGCTCCTCCAGCAGGCCCATCGGCGTGACGACGTTGCCCTTGGACTTCGACATCTTCTTGCGGTCGGGGTCCAGGATCCAGCCGGAGATGGCCGCATGCGCCCACGGCAGCGAGCCGTGCTCGAGGTGCGAGCGGACGACGGTGGAGAACAGCCAGGTGCGGATGATGTCCTGGCCCTGGGGGCGCAGGTCCATCGGGAAGACGCGGGAGAAGAGGTCCTCGTCCCAGCCCCAGCCGCCCGCGATCTGCGGGGTCAGCGAGCTCGTCGCCCAGGTGTCCATCACGTCGGCCTCGCCGACGAATCCGCCGGGGACCCCGCGCTGCTCAGCGGTGTAGCCGGCCGGGACCTCGCTCGTCGGGTCGATCGGCAGTGCCGCCTCGTCCGGGACGATCGGGTGGTCGTAGTCGACCTCGCCGTCGGCGTCCAGCGGGTACCACAAGGGGATCGAGACGCCGAAGAAGCGCTGGCGGCTGATGAGCCAGTCCCCGTTGAGGCCGCCCACCCAGTTCTCGTAGCGCACGCGCATGAAGTCCGGGTGGAAGGCCAGCTCCGTCCCGCGGTCGAGCAGCTTCTCGCGCAGGCCCTCGCCCTTGCCCTCGGCGCGCCCGCCGTTGCGGATGTACCACTGCCGGCTCGTGACGATCTCCAGGGGCTTGTCGCCCTTCTCGAAGAAGTTCGCCTTGCGCTGCGTGGCCGTCGGCTCGCCGTCCAGGTCACCCGTCTCGCGCAGCCCGTCCACGACGGCCGTGCGGGCGGAGAACGTCGTCTTTCCCGCGAGCTCCGCGTAGCGGGCACGCCCGGCCTCGGAGGTGATCCACTCGGGGGTCTCGCGCAGCAGGCGCCCGTCCCGGCTGATCACCGATCGGGTGGGCAGCTGGAGCTCGCGCCACCACTGCACGTCGGTCAGGTCGCCGAAGGTGCAGCACATCGCGATACCGGCGCCCTTATCCGGCTCGGCGGCCGGGTGGGCCAGCACCGGGATCTCCACGTCGAACAGGGGAGCGCGCACCGTCGTGCCGAACAGGTGCTGGTAGCGCTCGTCGTCCGGGTGGGCGATGAGGGCGACGACGGCAGGGATCAGCTCGGGACGGGTCGTCTCGATGTGGATCGGCGTGCCGTCCTGCGTGCGGTGGAACGCGACCCGGTGGAAGTGACCGGGGTAGTCGCGCGCCTCGAGCTCGGCCTGGGCGACGGCCGTCTGGAAGGTCACGTCCCACAGCCCCGGCGCCTCGGCCTGGTAGGCCTCGCCGCGCTCGAGGTTGCGCAGGAAGGCCCGCTGCGCGACGGCCCGCGAGCGTGCGTCGATCGTCTGGTAGTGGTGCGACCAGTCGACGGAGAGGCCGAGCCGGCGCCACAGCGCCTCGAACTGCACCTCGTCCTCGACGGTCAGTCGCTCGCACAGCTCGACGAAGTTGCGGCGCGAGATCGGCAGCTGGTCGGCGGCCTTGATGCTCTTGCCCTCGCCGCCCTCGTGCGGCGGGACGAAGGCCTCGTCGTAGGGGAGCGAGGTGTCGCAGCGCACCCCGTAGTAGTTCTGCACCCGGCGCTCGGTCGGCAGCCCGTTGTCGTCCCAGCCCATCGGGTAGAACACCTCGCGGCCACGCATCCGCTGGAAGCGGGCGACGACGTCGGTGTGCGTGTAGCTGAACACATGGCCCACGTGCAGCGAGCCCGAGACGGTCGGCGGCGGGGTGTCGATCGAGTAGACCTGCTCGCGCGTCTTCGACCGGTCGAACGCATAGGTGGACCGCTCGGTCCAGATGCCGTCCCAGCGCTCCTCGAGCCCGTCGAGGCTGACCTTGTCCGGTACCCGGCTCGCTGCTGGTGTGGAGGCTGCGGGGGTCACGGGCTGCTGGTCGCTCATGGTGCGCGATTGTCCCAGAACTGCGCGGTGCTCGTGCACGCGTGTCGCCGGCCGAACGGGGGCTCAGGGTGCGATCGGGGGCGTCCCGGATGTCGCAGCGGTCCGCGAGGCGGCAGGATCGTCCCCGCAACCGACTTCCGAACCCGAGGACCCCCATGCGTGCACTGGCAAGCGATCCGGCAGCGACCGAGCAGATCGCCTCGGCCCGAGACCTGGTGAAGGTCTACGGCAGCGGTGAGGCGGCGGTCAGGGCGCTGGACGGGGTCGACGTCGACTTCGCCCGTGGGGAGCTCACGGCGATCATGGGTCCGTCCGGCTCCGGGAAGTCGACCCTCATGCACTGCATGGCGGGGCTCGACACGCCCACGTCCGGACTGGTGATGGTCGACGGGGAGAACGTCGGCCGGATGAAGCAGCGGGACCTGACCCGCTTGCGTCGCACGAGGCTCGGCTTCGTCTTCCAGTCCTTCAACCTCATCCCCACCCTCACGGCGGAGGAGAACATCACCCTCCCGCTCGACATCGCGCGCACCGACGTCGATCGTGGGTGGTTCGACACCGTGGTGGACGCCGTCGGCCTGCGCGACCGGCTCGACCACCGCCCGGGGGAGCTCTCCGGCGGTCAGCAGCAGCGCGTGGCCTGCGCGCGCGCCCTCGTCTCGCGCCCCTCCGTCGTCTTCGCCGACGAGCCGACCGGGAACCTCGACTCGCGCTCGAGCGGCGAGGTCCTCGGCTTCCTCCGGCACTCGGTCGACGACCTCGGGCAGTCCGTCGTCATGGTCACGCACGACCCGACGGCGGCCTCCTACGCGCACCGCGTGCTGTTCCTCGCCGACGGCCGCCTGGTCGGAGAGCTCGAGGACCCCACCTCCGAGTCCGTCCTCGACGCCTTGCGGGAGCTCGGCGCGGGGCGCCGGGAACCCGTCCCGCACAACGCACCCGCAGGAGCGACCGCCGGCCGGCGGGGGGCGCACGTCGCCGAGGGCCCGGCACTGTGACCAGGGTCGCGCTGCGCAGCATCCGCGCCCATCTGGGCCGCTTCCTCATGTCGGTGGTCGCCGTGCTGCTCGGGGTGGCCTTCGTTGCGGGGACCTTCAGCCTGCGTGCCATGCTCTCGAGCACCTTCGACTCGATCGTGGCGGCCTCGGCACAGGCCGAGGCCTACGTGCGCGGGGAGCGTGCGTCGGAGTCGACGGGCGATCCCTCGACGATCGGGCGCGAGCGGGGGGTGATCCCGCTCGGGCTCGAGGAGCAGATCGGTGCCGTGGACGGGGTGCGGGCCGTGGTCCCGGACCTCGCCGGGACCGTCGTCCTGGTCGGGAAGGACGGCACGGCCGTCTCCGGCGGGGGCGGGGCGCCGAGCTTCGCCCTCGCCTACGACCCCGCCGACACGAGCATCACCCTCATCGCGGGTGACGCGCCGGTCGGAGCCGGCGAGATCGTGCTGGAGACCTCCACGATGGAGGCCTCCGGCCTGGCGATCGGCGACACGACCTCGATCGTGCTCGGCGGGGTGAGCCAGGTCCGCGTGGTCGGCGAGGCCGAGTTCGGCAGCGCCTCGGCCGGGGCGCGCTTCGTCCTCATCGACCGTGCGGTGGCGATCGACGCCTTCGCCCCGGACGGCTCCGTCTCCGGCTTCTCGGTCTACGCGGACGAGGGCATCGACGAGGAGACGCTCGTCGCCACCCTGTCGGCGGCGCTCGCGGACCAGGACGGGATCGAGGTCGCCACCGGCGAGCAGGTCCGCGACGAGAGCAAGGAGCAGATCGACACGATCCTGGGGTTCATCTCGACGTTCCTGCTCGTCTTCGCAGCGATCTCGCTGTTCGTCGGTGCATTCATCATCGCCAACACCTTCCAGATGATCGTCCGGCAGCGGCAGCGCGAGTTCGCCATGCTGCGCGCCATCGGGGCCTCGCCGGGGCAGGTGTTCGCCTCGATCCTGGTGCAGGCCGTCGTGGTCGGGCTGATCGGCTCGGCCGCGGGCGTGGGAGCCGGCGTCGCGCTCGTCGCGGGGCTCCGCCTCGTGCTGGCGCAGATGGGCCAGGAGCTCTCCGGAGCGATCCCGCTCGACGCGTCGACCGTCGGGATCTCGATGACGGTCGGTGTCGCAGTCAGCGTCGTCGCGGCTGCCATCCCGGCGAGACGTGCGGCACTGACCCCACCCGTCGAGGCCATGCGGGACGAGGTCGTCGTCGCCGACCGCGCCTCGCGGTTGCGCGCCGTCCTCGGAGCGCTGCTCATCGCCGTCGGCGCGGCAGCCGTCGTCGCGTCCGTGGTGGCAGAGCTCGGCTCCGCTGGCACCGTCCTCGGAGCCGGCGCCGCTGGGATCGTGCTCGGCGTGCTCCTGGTGTCCCCGACCGTGGTGCCCGCCGCGCTCCGGGTGCTCGCCGCGCCCGTGGTCGCGGCCCTGCGCCCGCTCGGCGCGCTGGCCAGGGGCAACGTGACCCGCAACCCGAGGCGCACGGCGTCGACGGCCGGCGCCCTGATGATCGGGATGGCCCTCGTGGGCGCCGTCTCGGTGCTCGCGGCCTCGGCGGCGGAGTCCACCCGCTCGATCGTGCGGAACGAGTCGACGGCGGACTTCGTGCTGCAGTCGGCCACCTTCGAGGTGCCCAAGGAGATCGTCGCGCAGGTCGAGGCCCTCGACGGGGTCGTGGCAGCCGACGCGACCCATGTCGGCCCGCTCACGGTCGAGGGGGAGCGCACCCTGGTCGTCGGCATCCCGGCGGACATGGTCGGCCGGACGCTGAGCGTGGAGGTGGTGGAGGGCGACCTCTCCGGGCTCGGCAGGGGTGAGGTCGCCGTCGCCCGGGACGCGGCCGAGGAGAAGGGCTGGGCGGTCGGGGACGTGCTCACGCTGACGGACGGGACGCAGAACCTCCAGGTGCCGATCGCCGCGGTGATCGACTCCCAGGTGCTCGACGTGGACGTCACCCTCCCGCTCGACCTCTACGACACGCTGGTCCCTGCGACCCAGGACTCGATCCGGACCGTCCTGGTGGCCACGGTGGAGGGCACGGACCCGGAGCAGGTGCGCGCGGAGCTCGCCGAGGTCGCGAAGCCGTACCTGATCATCTCCGTGCTCGACAACGAGGAGTTCGCCGACGCCCTCGCCGACCAGGTCAACCAGGTGCTCGTCATCCTGTACGCGCTGCTCGGGCTCTCCGTGGTGATCGCCGTCCTCGGGATCGTCAACACGCTGGCCCTGTCCATCGCCGAGCGGACCAAGGAGATCGGGCTGCTGCGCGCCGTCGGGCTCGGGCGGGCCCAGCTCGCCTCGGTGGTGACCATCGAGTCGATCCTCACGGCGGTGTTCGGCACCGTGCTGGGGATGCTCGTCGGGGTGGGCATCGCCTCGGCGCTGCCGTCGGTGTTCGCGGACCAGGGGCTCGACGTCCTCGCCGTGCCATGGGCCCGGCTCCTGGGGATCGTGGCGCTCTCGGTCGTCGTCGGCGCGGTCGCGGCCGTGGGGCCGGCGGTCCGTGCCGCGCGGATGGACGTGCTGGACGCCGTCTCGCACGAGTGACGAGGGTGCGCACGTTCCCAGGTCGGTGACCTAGGGTCTCTGGGATCCGGACGAGAACAGGTGGTGGATGGTGGCAGACCTGACGATCGGGCTCGCAGCGGCCCTGGAGCAGTTCCCCCCGAACGAGATCCTCGAGCACGTGGTGCTCGCCGAGCGGCACGGCTTCTCCGGGGTCATGGCCGCCGACCACTTCCAGCCGTGGGTCCCGGCCCAGGGCCAGGCGTCCTTCGTCTGGAGCGTCATGACCGCGATCGCCGAACGGACGGTCGGCGACGTCGGCCCCGGGGTGACGGCACCGACCTTCCGCTGGCACCCGGCGATGGTCGCCCAGGCCTCGGCGACGATGGCCGCGATGTACCCGGGAAGGCACTGGCTGGGGCTGGGCTCCGGCGAGGCGCTCAACGAGCACATCCTGGGCACGTACTGGCCGGAGGCGCCCGAGCGGATCAACCGCATGTTCGAGGCGATCGAGATCATCACCAAGCTCTTCACGGCGTCCGCAGCAGGCAAGGACGTCAAGCACTCGGGAGCCTTCTACAAGCTCGAGTCGACGCGGCTGTGGACCATGCCGGAGGTGCGGCCCGAGATCCTCGTCGCCACGGCCGGTCCCGTGACCGCCAAGCGCGCCGGCCGGCTCGCCGACGGCCTGATCACCGTCGGGGCGCCGCTGGAGAAGATCTCCGGCCTCTTCGGCAAGTTCGACGACGGCGCGCGGGAGGCGGGCAAGGACCCCTCGACGATGCCGCGACTGCTCCAGGTCCACCTCTCCTGGGCGCCGACGGACGAGGAGGCCATGGCCAACGCCATGGACCAGTGGCCGAACGGCGGGATGAAGTTCCCCAAGGGCGACATCCGCTCTCCGTACGACTTCGAGCAGATGGCCAAGCTCGTCCGGCCGGAGGACTTCGCCGGCCGGATGGTCGTCTCGTCCGACCCGGACGTGCACCGGGCCGAGCTCCAGAAGTACGCGGACCTCGGCTTCGACCGCATCTACCTGCACAACGTCGGCCGCAACCAGGCCGAGTTCTTCGAGGTCTTCGGCCGCGAGGTGCTGCCGAAGCTCCACCGGTGAGCGGGGAGCACCCCACCCGGTTGGAGGTCTGGGCCCCCGGGGGCATCGGCGAGATCGCGCCGGGCGACCGGCTGGACCGCGTGCTCGGCGACGTCCTTGCCGCGGACGGCCCGCTGCGCGACGGGGACGTCGTCGTGGTCACGAGCAAGATCGTCTCCAAGGCCGAGGGGCGGGTGGTGCACGCGCGGGACCGCGAGAAGGCGATCACCGACGAGACCGTCCGCGTCGTGGCGACCCGGGAGCACCCCGGTGGGCTGCTGCGGATCGTCGAGAACCGCCTCGGCCTGGTCATGGCCGCGGCAGGGGTCGACGCGAGCAACACCCCCGAGGGCACCGTGCTGCTGCTGCCCGTCGACCCCGACGCGTCCGCCCGCCGCCTGCGCGCCGCCTGGCAGCGACGTTTCGGCGTCCGGCTCGCCGTCGTGATCACCGACACCGCCGGCCGGGCCTGGCGCGAGGGACTGACCGATCTCGCCATCGGCGCGGCGGGCCTGGTGGTCCTCGACGACCTGCGGGGCAGCCGCGACGCGCACGGGCACCAGCTCTCGGCGACCGTCACGGCCGTCGCCGACGAGGTCGCGGCGGCCTCCGAGCTGGTCAGGGGCAAGGCGGAGGGGCGCCCGCTCGCCGTGGTGCGTGGGCTCGGCGTCCACGTCACCGAGCAGGACGGGCCGGGTGCCCGGGTCGCTGTCCGCGGCGCCGAGGGCGACCTCTTCCGGCTCGGGACCGACGAGGCGTGGCGGGGAGGCTACGCGGCTGGCTACGCGGCCGGCCTCGCGGCACGCCAGGACGTGCGGCCGGAAGCCGACGGCTCGGACGGATGAGCGGGCGCACCGGCTGGACGATCCTGGTCCCCGTCAAGCGGCTCGACCTGGCGAAGTCGCGGCTCGAGGTGCCGAACGGGCTGCGGGCCCCGCTCGCACTCGCGATGGCCCTGGACACCATCGAGGCGGTGCTCGGTACCGATCCGGTCGCGCGGGTCGTCGTCGTCACCGCCGCGCGGGAGGTCCGCACCGCGTTCGACCCGACGGCGCGTCTGGAATGGCTCGACGACCCGGGCACGGGCCTGGAGGCGGCGATCGCCCGGGGCCAGGAGCACCTGGTCGCCACCGGTGCCGGCCCCGCGGCCGTCCTGCTCGGCGACCTCCCGGCCCTGCGGCCCGCCGAGCTCGAGGCAGCGCTCGACGTGGCGGGGTCCCTCCCGCGTGCCGTCGTCGGTGATGCCGAGGGAACCGGCACGACCCTGCTGACGGCGCGATCGGCCGGGGACCTGCGGCCGCACTTCGGTCGGGGCTCGCTGGCAGCCCATGAAGCGGCCGGGCACCTGCCGATCGACGTGCCGGGCAGGGGGCTGCGTCAGGACGTCGACACGGCGGCGGACCTGGCCGAGGCCGTGCGGCTCGGCGTCGGGCGAGCAACGGCCGGCGTCCTCGCCGAGCTCACCGTCCGGCTGGGTGTTCCGCCCGGACGGCAGAGCGGCGGCCACGCGACGGGGGAGTGAAGGTCAGCACCGGGCGGCCCGTCTCGGGGTGCTCCAGCACGAGGCTGCGGACCCCGTACACGGCGTCGATGAGCTCGGGGCGCAGGACCTCGTGCACCGAGCCCGCCGCGACGACCTGACCCTGGGCGAGGAGCACGAGGTGGTCGCAGGCCGAGGCGGCGAGGTTGAGGTCGTGCAGGGCCGCCACGACGGTCACGCCGCGCGCGGTGAGCCGGCCCACGACGTCGAGGGTGTCGAGCTGGGCGCGCACGTCGAGGTGGTTCGTCGGCTCGTCGAGCAGCAGGAGCTCCGGCTCCTGGGCGAGTGCTCGGGCCAGGTGCACGCGCTGGCGTTCGCCCCCGGACAACGTGGCGAGCTCGCGGTCGGCGAGCTCCAGGGCTCCCGCGTCCAGCAGGGCCTGCTCGGCGAGCTCCTCGTCCCGTGCGGAGGTCGATCCCCAACGTGAGGTGTGCGGGGTCCTGCCGAGCAGCACGGCCTGCCGGACGCTCAGGCCAGCGGGGGAGAGGGACTCCTGCTCGACGAAGGCCACGCGGCGCGCGCGGTCCCGCCGGGACAGGCCGAGCAGGTCAGTCCCGGCCAGCACGGCGCGCCCGGAGTCCGCGGCCAGGACCCCGGCGACCAGTCGCAGCAGGCTCGACTTGCCGGCGCCGTTCGGGCCGAGCACGCCGGTCAGTCCGCCCTCGGGAGGGGTGCAGTCGACCTCGTCGACCACCACCCGCCCGCCGACCGTCCAGCGCAACCGGTCCAGGTGGAGGCTCACAGCTCGGCGCTCGCCGTCCGGCGCTGCCAGAGCAGCGCGGCGAAGACGGGGGCCCCGACGAAGGCCGTGACGATCCCGACGGGCAGCTCTCGGGGCTCGAACAGGGCGCGCGCGGCGGTGTCGGCCCAGACCAGGAAGATCGCCCCGACCAGTGCGGACAGCGGGAGCAGCCGCCGGTGCGGTGCGCCGACGACGAGCCGCACCGCATGCGGCACGATGAGCCCGACGAAACCGATCGACCCGCTGACGGCCACGAGCCCGCCGGTCAGCAGCGCCACCGCGGTGAGCAGCACCCAGCGGGTCCTGGGCACGTCGATCCCCAGGGCCGTCGCGGCCGCGTCGCCGAAGGCGAAAGCGTCCAGCGTCCTGGCAGAACCGACAAGCCCCGTGCCCAGCACGGCGACGGCCGTCACCGCGATCGCGACGTCCGCCCAGCCCGCCCCGGCGAGGGAACCCATCAGCCAGGCGAGGATGTCGCGGTACGAGTCGCCCGTCGCGGACCAGAAGATGACGAACGAGGTCGCGGCCGCGCAGAGCTGGGCGACGGCGAGCCCCGCCAGCACGGTGCGCCCCGGGGTGAGGGTGCCGAGCGAGCCGGCGAGACCGAGGGCAGCGGCCATCGCGAGGAAGGCGCCGACGAAGGCAGCCACCGGGAGCAGGAGCGAGATGCCGAGAACGATCACCGAGACGGCGCCGAGCGAGGCACCGGCGGACAGGCCCAGCAGGTACGGGTCCGCCAGCGGGTTGCGCGTGAGGCTCTGCATCACGGCACCGCAGAGCGCCAGGCCCGCCCCGACGGCTGCGGCCGTGAGCACCCTCGGCAGCCGGAGCTCCCAGACCACGCCGTCCAGCAGCGGACCGAGCGGGGCCGTGCCCGTACCGGCACCCAGGAGGCCGGTCAGGTGGTGAGCGACGGAGGCCCAGACGTCGGCGGGGGCGATCCCGGCCGGTCCGACGCTCACCGCGACGGTCATCGAGGCGAGCAGTACCGCTGACGCTGCGAGCAGCGGGACGGCCACGCCCCGTCGGCCGGGGCCGACGGCGACGGGCGCGTCCCTGCGCAGCGTGCTCGTCATCCGAGGTCGAGCTCCGCGAGCTGGGCCACCAGGTCGCTCGCCGCCGAGACGTTCCGCACCCCGGCCTCCGTCGCTGCGAAGGGCACCACGAGGTAGCGCTCGTTGACCACCGCTGTGAGGTTGGCCGTTGCGGGGTTGCTCGCCAGCCGGACCTTCTTGTCCGCCGCGCTGTTCCAGCTCGCGTCGACGAGGACGATCACGTCGGGGTCGTCCTGGGCGACCTGCTCCCAGCTGAACGGGGTCCAGGTGTCCTCGACCGAGCCGGCGATGTTGGTCAGCCCCACGGCATCCATGATCATCTGCGGTGTGCCGATCCCCGCGCCGACGTAGGGGACGTCGTCCCCCGAGGAGTACCACAGCGCGGTCGCCCCGCGGCCGTCCGCGGTGATCGACTCGAGCTCGGCCCGCTGCGCGGCGACCAGCTCCTGCGCCGCCTCGGGAACCCCGAGCAGGTCGCCCATCTGCTCGATCTGGGCGAAGACCTCCTCGAAGGTCATCTGCTCCGGCTGGTAGCCCGGCTCCTTGCAGGCGGCGGGGGAGACGAACGTCGCGACCCCGAGCCCGCTCAGCGTCGAGCGGTCCCCGGCCCCCTCGGCCGTGAGGTTGGACTCCCAGCCGGCGTAGACGAGATCGGGCTCGGTCGCCAGGACGACCTCGGCGGACGGCACCTTGTCCGAGAGCTCGGTCAGCCCGTCCGCGGCCGCGGCCCACTCCTGCGGCACCGGGCCGTCGGAGAAGGCGGTGCCGACGATGCGGTCACCGGCGCCGAGGGCGAGGACCATCTCCGTCGCGCTCGACTTGATCGTCACGATCCGCTCGGGAGCGCTGTCCACCGAGACCTCGAACCCGCAGTCGTCCGCCGTGAACGGTGCGTAGGTGGCCGAGGGCTCGGCGGCCGAGGAGGTGGGGCCGGCGGAGACGGGAGTCGACGACGTCGCGTCGGTGCTGCCGGCGCAGGCCGAGAGCAGGAGGAGAGGCGGGAGGGTCAGTCCGAGGACGGGATGCAGGCGCACGAGGACTCCGGGGATCGCGGGGCGATGGAGGGAGGCCGGCCAGCTGCGACCTGAGGACCACGGTCCAGGACGGGCCGTTCCTCCGCGCGGTCACGGGCGCGGGGTCCTGCGTCCACTCTAGGCGATGGCCGCCGCGGCCCGAGGACGGGCCCTGAGGCTCGCGTCCACCGAGCCCGGCCGGTCCCTCGTTCACCTGGCCGGACCGGGCAGGTGTCCACCTGGCCCGGCCGGACCCGCGTCCACCTGGCCCGGTCGGACCCGCGCCTACCGAGCCGGGCCGGTCCCGCGCGCCAGGGCGAGCGCCGCCTCGACGATGGCCGCCGTCGCGGTGTCGTCGCTCATGAGCAGGGGGAGCGCCCGTGCCGCGATGCCTGCCTGGCGGAGCCGACCGAGAGCGTCCCCGTCGACGGTGTCCACGAGCCAGCCGTCGAGCAGTCCGCCGGCCGTGCGCGATCCGTAGTGCAGGGCGACCGCCGCTGCCGAGGTCTCGACGCCGATGGCCGAGAGACAGGCGTCGGCCATCCCGCGCACGGGTGCACCCCCGAGGATCGGGCTCACCCCGATGACGGGCGCCGTCGTCGAGCGCATGGCCTCGCGCACCCCTGGCACCCCGAGGATGGTCCCGACGGACACGACGGGGTTCGACGGCGGCAGGAGCACGACATCGGCGCGGGTGATCGCCTCCAGCACGCCTGGCGCCGGCCGGGCGGACTCGACGCCGACCTGCACGAAGCGCCGGGCCGGGACCGACGCCCGGTACCGCACCCACCACTCCTCGAAGTGGATCAGCCGGACCTGTCCGTCGATCTCCACCTCGACGTGGGTCTCCGCGGGGTCGTCGCTCATCGGGATCAGGGCGGCTCCCGGCTGCCACCGCTCGCAGAGCCGCGCCGTGACCGCGCTCAACGGCAGCCCCGATCGCAGCAGCTCGGTGCGCGCGATGTGCGTCCCGAGGTCCAGGTCGCCGAGGGTGAACCAGTCCCAGCCCAGCCCGTAGGCGTGCAGCTCCGCGCTGACCCGCGCGGTCTCCCCTGCCCGGCCCCAGCCCTGCTCGCCGATCACCCCGCCGAGCGTGTACATCACGGTGTCGAGGTCGGGGCACACCCGAAGCCCGTCGAGCCACAGGTCGTCCCCGGTGTTGACCACGACGGTGACCTGCGCGTCCGGGTCCTCCCGCTCCAGGTGAGCCAGCAGGCCGCGCGTGAAGCGCGCCCCACCGACCCCGCCCGCCAGGACGGTGACCCGGGTCGTCGCCACCGGGTCAGCCCTGGCTCGCGACGTGCGCGGACTGCGGGGTCGCTCCCGGCTCACCGGCCGCGACGGGCTCGACGACGACGGCTGTCCCGTACGCGCACACCTCGCTGAACTGGCCGATCGCCCCGGTGTCGAACCGCATCGAGAGGATCGCGTTCCCTCCGCGCTGGTGCGCCTCGGAGACGAGCCGGTGCATCACCTCTGCGCGGGACTCGTACATGATCTTCGTGTACTCGGGGATCTCACCGCCGCCGATGGACCGCAGGCTCGCGGTGAGGCTCGAGCCCAGGTTCGTCGCCCGGACGGTGAGCCCCATCACCTCCCCGAGCACGGCCGTCACGCGGTAGCCGGGGATCTCGTTCGTCGTCACCACGATCATGTGCGGATCCTGCCACGCCGCGCCGGGGCCGGACGTCGAAGCACGGGTCGCCTCAGGCGAGACGCGCGGCGGCGAGCAGGGCTCCCACGGCCTCGTGGTCCGCGCGGATCCTGCCGACGGTGACCCGCACGTGGTCGCCGTCCTCCGCCGCGCCGGCCCGGAACGGCGAGCCGGGTGCGACGCGGATACCGGCTGCTGCCAGGTGCAGCGTCGCGGCTGCCTCCGAGGCGACCGGGAGCCACATGTTGATGCCGTCCCCGGTGAGGTCGAGCGTCCCGTGCCGACGCAGCGCCCGGGCCAGCTCGCGCTGACGGAAGTGGTAGGCGCGTCGGGCCTCGGCGACCGCGTCGAGGCCGGCACTGGTCGTCAGGAGCTCGAGGAGGACCTGCTGGAGCATGCGCGAGGTCCAGCCGGGGCCCAGCATGCGCCGGGCGACGATCCTGTCCACCAGCGACCGTGGGCCGCCCAGGGCGGCGATCCGCAGGTCGGGGCCGTGGGACTTGGAGAAGGAGCGGATGTGCAGCACCCGCTCGGGCAGGTGCTGACCGAGGCTCACGTCCGGGGCTGCGGAGACCATCCCCGAGTGGTCGTCCTCGATGACGACGGTCTGCTCGGCGTCGGGGTGGCGGGCAAGGACGGCGGCGAGCTCCTCCGCGCGACCGGCAGGCATCGAGAGGCCGGTCGGGTTGTGCGCGCGAGGTTGCAGGACGATCGCCGTGGGGGCGGACCTCAGCGCTCGCTCCAGTCCCACGGGCAGGAGGCCGGCGCCGTCCATCGCGACCGGGACACGTTCGGCGCCGAGCAGGTCGAGCAGGTCGAGCAGCGGCGGGAAGCACGGGTCCTCCACCACGACCCGGTCGCCGAAGCGCACGAGGAGCTCGAGCGAGCGGGCCATCGCGTCCAGCGCGCCGTCGACGACGGTGATCGCCTCGGCCCGGTAGGGCCAGCTCCTGGCCAGGTGCCGACCGAGCTCGGGAAGGACGGGTTCGCTGAGATATGTCGAGCTACGCGGCTGGGACCCGATCCGAGCGAGGATCGGGCCGAGGTCGGGGAGCAGGAGCGGGTCCGGGGTCCCTGTCGAGAGGTCGAGCCGGGAGTCGCCGCGGACGCCGACGAGGTCGCGGTAGCGCGGGGGCATCCAGGTCGAGCCCGTGTCGAGGACGAGCGTCCCCGACCGTCCCCGTGACTGGACCAGCCCGACGGCGGCGAGGGCCTGCCAGGCGCCGCTCACCGTCGCAGGGCTGACCCCGAGCGAGGTGCCGAGGGTCCGGACGGTCGGCAGTCGCGTGCCGGGGGAGAGGGTGCCGTCGCGGACCAGCCGGGAGATGGCGGCCGCGATCCCTCGCGGGCTCGGCTCCTCCACCGCCTCCCGCACGACGCCGAGGACCCACGCCGCGGAGCGGCCCGGGGTCTCGTCCGTCGCTGCCGTCATCGTTCCTCCCTCGGGGGGTGGTTCGGATCCCCCTGCGGGGAGCCGTGGTTCCCCAGGATTTACCGCAGGGAAACGCAGGTGGGCCCCGGGGAAACTCACGAGAAATGTTCAAGCCGCAGGATAACAAACCTGGCGACGGAGCCCGGGCTCCTCTCGTGGTCCGGGTACAGGACGGACCGGAGGACACATGAGCGTGGTACGGCTGGCACTGACGCAGACCCCGTGGACGGGCGACAAGGAGTCGATGATCGCCCTGCACGAGGAGTACACCCGACAGGCCGCGGCCCAGGGTGCCCAGATCATCGGCTTCCAGGAGCTGTTCTACGGGCCCTACTTCGGGATCACCCAGGACCCGAAGTACTACGCCTACGCCGAGTCCGTCCCCGGCCCCACGGTCGACCGCTTCGCCGCGCTCGCCAAGGAGCTCGGGATCGTCATGGTCCTGCCGGTGTACGAGGAGGACCAGCCCGGTGTGCTCTACAACACCGCTGCGGTGATCGACGCCGACGGCTCCTACCTCGGCAAGTACCGCAAGCACCACATCCCGCACCTGCCCAAGTTCTGGGAGAAGTTCTACTTCCGTCCGGGAAACCTCGGCTACCCCGTCTTCGAGACGGCCGTGGGGACGATCGGCGTGAACATCTGCTACGACCGCCATTTCCCCGAGGGCTGGCGCAACCTCGGCCTCGCCGGTGCGGAGATCGTCTTCAACCCGAACGCGACGGCTCCCGGCATCTCGAACAAGCTCTGGGAGATCGAGCAGCCCGCCGCTGCCATCGCCAACGGCTACTTCGTGGCGGCCAACAACCGCGTCGGCCTCGAGGACAACGAGTACGGCGACGAGGCGGTCAACTTCTACGGCAGCTCCTACGTCGTGGGCCCGGACGGGAACGTCGTCGGGGACGTCGCGAGCTCCTCCGAGGCCGGGGTGATCATCCGCGACGTGGACCTGGGCGCCATCCGCGAGGTGCGCGAGCGCTGGCAGTTCTTCCGCGACCGCCGGCCGGACGCCTACGGACCCATCGTCGCCCCCTGACACCCGACCGCCGAGAGGATCAGCCATGAAGACGCTCATCACGGGCGGGACGGTCGTCAACGCGACGGGCCGGACTGCCGCCGACGTGCTCGTCGACGGTGAGAAGGTCGTCGCGGTGCTCGCACCGGGATCGACCCTCCTCGGGTTCGACCTCGCGGCGAACGTCGACCGCATCATCGACGCCACGGGCAAGTACGTCATCCCTGGCGGGATCGACGCGCACACCCACATGGAGCTGCCCTTCGGCGGGACGTTCGCCTCGGACACCTTCGAGACCGGGACCCGGGCGGCGGCGTGGGGCGGCACGACGTCGATCATCGACTTCGCGGTGCAGACGGCCGGCCAGCGCATCGAGGACGGTCTGGAGGCATGGCACGCCAAGGCCGCCGGCAACTGCGCCGTCGACTACGGGTTCCACCAGATCGTCGGCGGGGTCGACGAGGCCTCCCTCGCCGCGCTCACCCGGCTGCCGGACGAGGGCGTGACGAGCTTCAAGATGTTCATGGCCTACCCGGGCGTCTTCTACTCCGGTGACGGGCAGATCCTTCGGGCGATGCAGGTCGCGGCCGAGCACGGCCTGCTGCCGATGATGCACGCGGAGAACGGCCCGGCGATCGACGTCCTGGCCGAGCAGCTCGTCGCGCAGGGCAAGACGGACCCGTACTACCACGGGGTCGCGCGGGTCTGGCAGATGGAGGAGGAGGCCACCCACCGGGCGATCATGCTCGCGGACGTGGCGCAGTCCCCGCTGTACATCGTGCACGTCTCGGCCAAGCAGGCCGTCGCCCAGATCGCCGCCGCGCGGGACCGAGGACAGCGTGTCTTCGCCGAGACCTGCCCGCAGTACCTCTACCTCGGTCTGGAGGAGCACCTCGGGGCGCCCGACTTCGAGGGGGCGAAGTACGTGTGCTCCCCGCCGCTGCGGTCCACCTCGGACGAGCACCAGGACCACATGTGGCAGGGCCTGCGGACCAACGACCTGCAGATGGTCGCCACCGACCACTGCCCCTTCTGCCAGACCGGGCAGAAGGAGCTGGGGCTCGGCGACTTCCGCAAGATCCCCAACGGGATGGGCACCGTCGAGCACCGGATGGACCTCGTCTACCAAGGTGTCGTCAGCGGGAAGATCACCCTCGAGCGCTGGGTCGAGCTCTGCTCGACGACACCGGCGCGGATGTTCGGCCTCGAAGGCACCAAGGGCGTCATCGCCCCCGGGGCCGACGCCGACATCGTGGTCTACGACCCGGCAGGGCACACCTCGATCGGTTTCGAGAAGACCCACCACATGGCGATCGACCACTCGTCGTGGGAGGGCTTCGAGATCGACGGTCACGTCGACACCGTGCTCTCGCGCGGGAGCGTCGTGATCGACGGCGGGGAGTTCCACGGCCGCGCAGGGCACGGCAGCTTCCTGAGGCGTGGGGCCAGCACCTACCCGGCCTGAGGCATCGCCGTCCCCCACCACCCCCTACTCGGCTGACCCCGACCGACCCCAAGGAGCCCCATGGACTTCGGCGTCGTCCTGCAGACGAACCCCCCGGCCTCGCGAACCGTCGAGCTCGCACGCCAGGCGGAGACCCACGGTTTCAGCCACGTCTGGACCTTCGACTCGCACCTGCTGTGGCAGGAGCCGTTCGTCATCTACTCGGCGATCCTCGCCGCGACCCGCAAGGTCGTCGTCGGACCCATGGTCACCAACCCGGCCACCCGGGACTGGACCGTGCTGGCCTCGCTCTTCGCGACGCTCAACGAGATGTACGGGAACCGGACCATCTGCGGGATCGGTCGCGGGGACTCCGCCGTGCGGACGCTCAACGGCCGCCCGAGCAACCTGGCGACCCTGCGGGACTCGGTGCACGTGATCCGTGAGCTCGGCAACAGCCGCTCGGTGGAGGTCAACGGGGCGACCGTGCAGTTCCCGTGGAGCGAGGGCTCCGAGCTCGACGTCTGGGTGGCGGCCTACGGACCGCTCGCGCTCAAGCTCACGGGTGAGGTGGGCGACGGGTTCATCCTCCAGCTCGCCGATCTCGACATCGCGGCCTGGATGATCACGACCGTCCGGGACGCTGCCGAGAAGGCGGGCCGTGACCCGATGGCGGTGAAGTTCTGCGTCGCGGCGCCGATGTACGTCGGCAACGGCGACTCCCCAGCGGAGCGCGCGCACATGCGTGAGCAGTGCCGCTGGTTCGGCGGGATGGTCGGCAACCACGTCGCGGACATCGTCGGCAAGTACGGCGCCGGCTCGGACGTGCCCAAGGCCCTGACGGACTACATCGAGGGCCGGAAGGGCTACGACTACAACGAGCACGGCCGGGCGGGGAACAGCCACGCGGCCTTCGTGCCCGACGAGATCGTCGAGCGGTTCTGCATCCTCGGCAGCCCGCGCGAGCACGTGGAGAAGCTGCAGGCCCTGCGCGATCTCGGCGTCACCCAGTTCGCGGGCTACCTCCAGCACGACAACAAGGAGGAGACGATGCGCATGTACGGAGAGCGGATCATCCCCGCCCTTCGCGAGTCAGTCGTGGCGACGGCGTGAACGCCCGGGTCCGGGACGGCGCGCTCGGCACCTTCGCCGTCCTCGCGGTCGCGGCCGTGTGGGAGCTGTACAAGGCGCTCGGGCCCGCAGAGGGCTGGCTGGTCGGCGAGACCCGGCTGCTCCCACGCACCACCGACCTCGCGATGCCCCATGTCTGGGACATGGTCGCGCGACTGGCCGACCCCCTCACCGCCGCACCCGGATCCGTCCCGCTCGCGGTCGCGGTCCTGCAGGCCTGCGCCTTCAGCTTCGGGATCGCCGTGCTCAGCTGGGTCCTCGGGGTCCTGGTCGGGCTGCTGCTCGCGCTGGTGATGTCGCGCGTGCGGATCGCGGAGTCCGCGATCCTCCCGCTGGTCATCCTCAGCCAGACCGTCCCCCTCATCGCGCTCGCCCCGCTCGTCAAGGGGTGGGGGAGCAAGCTCGACCTCGGTGCCTTCGAGTGGACCGGCTGGATGTCGGTCGCCGTGATCGCCTCCTACCTCGCCTTCTTCCCGGTCGCCGTCGGGGCGCTGCGCGGTCTGCAGTCGCCGGATGCGATCCACCGTGACCTCATGCACGCCTACGGCGCCGGGTGGTGGACGACCCTGGTGCGCCTGCGCCTCCCGGCGAGCGTTCCGTACCTGCTTCCGGCGCTGCGGCTCGCCGCGGCGAACAGCGTGGTCGGCACCGTCGTCGCAGAGGTCTCGACGGGTCTGCCGGGAGGAGTGGGGCGGATGATCCTCGAGTTCGCCAGCTTCGCCAGCGGGGACCCGGCCAAGCCGTGGGCGCCCCTGTTCGGGGCCGTCCTCCTCGGCCTCGTCGTCGCGGGCCTCGTCGGCCTCCTCGCCCTCCCACTCGCCCGATTCCGCCGCGCGGAGGTGGTCGCATGAATGCCCCAGCAGTTCTCGTCGACGGGGTCAGTCGTGTCTTCGGCACGGGTCCCGGAGCCGTCACGGCCCTCGACGACGTCAGCCTGCGGGTCGCGCCGGGGGAGTTCGTCTCGCTCATCGGCCCCTCCGGCTGCGGGAAGT
>NZ_JBFHHB010000010.1:0-27828 GCF_041597215.1 Actinotalea sp. | reverse complement strand
GGCGATGACCTCGTCGTCGTCCTCGGCTGACGGGCGTCGATCGGCCGGGAACGGACGGGAGCACGGCCGGCAGCGGACGGGAGCACGACCGGGAACGGACGGGAGCACGACCGGACCTGCGAGGATGGCGGCGATGACCACCGAGCGCCGTACCCGAACCGCCACCCGATCGGCCCTCCTGTGAGCGCGCGCACCGAGGACCGGAACCTCGCCGCACGCCTGCCCGCCGATGCCGATCCGGACGCCCTCTTCGAGTCCTTCGTCGGCTGGGCGGCGGACCAGGGGCTGACGCTGTACCCGGCGCAGGAGGAGGCGCTGCTCGCGCTGGTCACCGGCTCCCACGTGATCCTCTCGACCCCGACAGGCTCCGGGAAGTCGTTGGTGGCGATGGCCGCGCACTTCGTCGCGCTCGCTCAGGGCCGCAGGACGTACTACACGGCCCCGCTCAAGGCGCTGGTCAGCGAGAAGTTCTTCGACCTCGTGGCGGCCTTCGGCGCCGAGAACGTCGGGATGATGACCGGGGACTCGGCGGTCAACCCGACCGCCCCGATCCTGTGCTGCACGGCGGAGATCCTCGCCAACGTCGCCCTGCGCACCGGCGAGGGCTCCGCCGAGGCCCCAGGGCACCAGGACGACCCGGCCGTGCCCGGGGTGGACGCCGTCGGCCAGGTCGTCATGGACGAGTTCCACTTCTACGCCGACCCGCAGCGCGGGTGGGCGTGGCAGGTGCCGCTGCTGGAGCTGCCCAGGACGCAGTTCCTGCTCATGTCCGCGACCCTCGGCGACACGGCCTTCTTCTCCGAGGACCTCGAACGACGCACCGGACTCCCCGTGACGACGGTCACGAGCGTGGAGCGCCCGGTTCCCCTGACGTACAGCTACGTGGTCGAGCCCCTGCACGAGGTCGTCGAGGAGCTCGTCTCGACGCGACGCTCGCCCGTCTACCTCGTGCACTTCACGCAGAAGGACGCCGTCGAGCGGGCCCAGTCGCTCATGTCGTCCACGCTCGCCTCCCGCGAGCAGCGGGACCGGATCGCCGAGGAGCTCGGTGACTTCCGCTTCGGCACCGGGTTCGGCAAGACCCTCTCGCGTCTGCTGCGGCACGGTGTCGGCGTGCACCACGCCGGGATGCTGCCCAAGTACCGGCGGGTGGTCGAGCGGCTCACGCAGCGGGGACTGCTCACCGTGGTGTGCGGCACCGACACCCTCGGCGTCGGCATCAACGTGCCGATCCGCACCGTCGTCCTGACCTCGCTGGTGAAGTACGACGGCACGCGGATGAGGCACCTGAGCGCCCGCGAGTTCCACCAGATCGCCGGGCGGGCCGGCCGTGCGGGCTACGACACTCTCGGCGAGGTCCTGGTCATGGCCCCCGACCACGTCATCGAGAACCGCAAGCTGCTCGCCAAGGCCGGGGACGACCCGAAGAAGCTGCGCAAGATCGTCCGGAAGAAGGCGCCGGAGGGCTCGGTCAACTGGACCGACAAGACCTTCGAGCGACTGCGCGACGCCGAGCCCGAGCAGCTGACGTCGAGCTTCGTGGTGACGCACGCGATGGTCCTCAACGTCCTGGCACGCGAGTCGCAGGGCTCGGACCCTGTCGCGGCGATGCGTCGGCTGCTGACCGACAACCACGAGCCGGAGGCGGCCCGTGGGCGTCTCGTGCGTCAAGCGGTCCGGATCTACCGATCGCTGCGCCAGAGCGGCGTCGTCGAACGGGTGAAGAAGGACGACGGCAGCTGGACGGTGCGCCTGACCGTCGACCTGCCCGCGCAGTTCGCGCTCAACCAGCCGCTGTCCCCCTTCGCGTACGCCGCGTTCGAGGTGCTGGACGTGGAGTCGCCGACCTACGCCCTCGATCTGGTCTCGGTCATCGAGGCGACCCTCGACGACCCCCGCCAGGTCCTGTACGCCCAGGAGAAGAAGGCGCGCGGCGAGGCGATCGGCGCGATGAAGGCCGAGGGCTACGACTACGACGAGCGCATGGCCGCGATCGAGGACGTCACCTATCCGCGCCCGCTCGCCGAGCTCCTCGAGGCGACGTTCACGCTGTACCGGCACACCAACCCGTGGGTGGCCGATCACGAGCTGGCCCCGAAGTCGGTGATCCGCGACCTGGCCGAGCGCGCGATGACGTTCAACGAGTACGTCTCGTTCTACGCCCTGGAGCGGACCGAGGGCGTCCTGCTGCGCTACCTCGCGGACGCCTTCCGTGCCTTGCGCCAGACCGTCCCGCCCGAGCGCCGTGACGAGGCCTTCGACGAGCTCGTCGAGTGGCTGGGTGTCGTGGTGCGAGGGACCGACTCGAGCCTGCTCGACGAGTGGGAGGCGCTCGCTGCGGGCGCCGAGGGGGACCTGCACCGCCCCGACCGGTCGGCACCCGAGCCCGCGCTGCGCCTGTCGACGAGCCCGCGGGCGCTGCGCGCTCTGCTGCGCAACGCCCTGTTCCGGCGGGTGGAGCTCGTCGCACGCGAGCGCTGGGGCGAGCTGCCCACGCTCGGGGACGTGGACGAGGACGGCCTGCCGTGGACGCGCGACCGGTGGTTCGAGGCCCTGGACCCCTACTTCGACGACCACGAGGAGCTCGGCGTCGGGGCCGACGCGCGAGGCCCCGCCCTGCTGCTCGTGACCGAGAAGCCCGGCCGCTGGGAGGTGCGCCAGATCCTCGACGACCCGGCGGGCGACCACGACTGGCGCATCGACGCCGTCGTCGACCTTGCCGCGTGCGACGAGGCCGGTGAGCTCGTGATGCAGGTGGTCGCGGCCGGTCGGCTCTGACCGGAGCCGACGTCAGTCGGCGGGTACCCGGACGGTCAGCGCCAGGGGACGGACGCCGACCGCCATCCTGCGACGGGGGCCCACCGCGTCGCCGTCGATCTCGGCCTCGACGGGCCGCTCGGCCAGGACCGTCATCGTCGCGGCGGTGCGCCGCTGCAGGCGCCGCTGCCCGCGGTGGTGACCGGTGGCGACGTCCACGACCACCGCGAGCCACCCGAGCACCCCGTGAGGGGCGACGACGACGGCATCGAGCCGGCCGTCGTCGAGGAGTGCGTCGGGCATGAGCGCGATCCCGCCGGTGAGGGTTCCGCAGTTGCCGACCACCACTGTGCGAGCGTGGGAGCGCACGGCTGGGGTGCCCTCGGCGTCCACGGTGACCCGGAAGCCTCTCGTCCGCAGGGCCCGCGCACCGGAGAGCACGTAGGCCGGCCAGCCGACGGCGTTCTTGACCGTCTCGTCGGCGCCCGCCATCGTGTCGGCGTCGAGCCCCAGTCCCGCCATGACCAGGAAGATCTCCTCCTCGTCGTCGTCCCAGCGGACGGTGCCCACGTCGATCCGGCGGTCGGCGCCCGCCAGGGCGATGTCGAGCGACTCCCCCAGATCACTGACGGGCAGCTCGAGGTTGCGCGCCAGGAGGTTGCCCGTGCCACCGGGGAGCAGCCCCAGCGGGACGTCCTCGCCGAGCAGCGCACCGGCCACCGCCCGCACGGTGCCGTCACCGCCGAGCGGGCAGACGAGCGTCGCACCGTCCCGGACCGCCTGCTGCGTCTGCCCGTGGCCCGGGTCCTCCGCCGAGGTCTCGTACCAGCGGGCGGCCGGCCAGCCGTGGCGCTCGCAGGCTTCGTCGACGACCTCCTTGACCGGGCTCAGGTCGTCGAACTTGGTCGGGTTGACGACCACGGCGAGGTGGCGGGACCCGGCTGGAGCGTGGGGCATGAACGGACCGTAGTGGCCCGCGCCGCCATCCGCCCGGCGGGCGATCCCCCTGGGGCCCGGGCGGCCGCCGCACCCGGCGCTCCCCTACCCTTGCCTCGTGGCGAAGAAGAGCGGTGGGCACGGCGGGACCCCTGCCCTGGTGGCCCTGGAAGCAGCGCACGTGACGCATACCGTCCACCCCTACGACCATGACGCGGGAAGCGGCGTCGGGTACGGGCTCGAGGCCGCGCAGGTGCTCGGGATCCCTGCCGAGCAGGTCTACAAGACGCTGATGGCCACCGTCGACGGCACGCTCACGGTCGCCGTCGTGCCGGTCAGCGGAAAGCTCGACCTCAAGGCCCTCGCGAGCGCCGTCGGCGGGAAGAAGGCCGCGATGGCCGACGTCGCGGCTGCCGAGCGTGCCACGGGCTACGTCGTCGGCGGCATCTCGCCGCTCGGCCAGAAGACGGCGCACCCGACGGTGATCGACGAGACGGTCGAGCTGTTCGACGAGGTCTTCGTCTCGGGCGGACGACGCGGGCTCGACATCGGCCTCGCCCCGGCGGACCTGATCGCCCTCACCGGCGCTGTCGTCGCGGACATCGCGCGCGACTGAGGCGGCTCCGGCACACGGCTCGGCGGGGTGCGAGCACGCCGAGCACCGGCAGCTCTCCCCGTCGCTGAGCGCCCAGCCGTCCCCGGGTCTACCGTCGGAAGGTCCTGCTCACGCCGAGGTGGAGGTCGAGATGTCCGAGCACGTGTACAAGGTGATCGAGGTCGTCGGATCGTCCGTCGAGGGGGTGGACGCGGCCATCCGCAACGCCGTCGACCGGGCGGCGAGGACCACCCGCCACCTGGACTGGTTCGAGGTGACCCAGATCCGCGGCCACATCGAGGACCAGGCCGTCGCCCACGTCCAGGTGAGCCTCAAGATCGGGTTCCGCCTCGAGGACGCCTGAGAACGGCGCGCCCGGCTCAGCGCCCGTACGCCGCGAACGCGCGGTTCGTGGGGACGATCTCCTTGCCGAGCGGGAGCAACGAGATCGGGATGAGCTTGAGGTTCGCGATGCCCATCGGGATGCCGATGATCGAGACGAACAGCGGGATGGCCGTGGCGACGTGCCCGATCGCGAGCCAGATCCCGGCCACGAGCACCCAGATGACGTTCCCGATGGTCGACCAGGCGCCGGCGCCCGGCTTGTCCACGACGGTGCGACCGAAGGGCCAGAGCACGTACCCCGCGATCCGGAAGGAGGCGATGCCGAAGGGGATGGTGACGACGAGGATCATGCAGATGATCCCGGCCACCACGTAGCCGAGGGCGAGCCATGCGCCGGCGAACACGAGCCAGATGAGGTTGAGCAGAGTCTTCACCGGGAGATCTTCTCCTGCTCCGGCGACGGGCACATCCGGGAGGCCCCTGATCCCGACCCGGAGTTCCCCCGCGGCCCGATCACCGGTCGTCCGCCGCGCAGCGTCCGCTCCCCTCGCTACAGTCCGGACCGTGAGCACAGCAGAGGCCGACGCCGCCGTCACGAGCCTTGTCGTCCGGCGGCTCGCCGAACTCCGCGAACGCGTCGCGCGCGCAGCCACGCTCGCCGGACGCACCCCCTCCGAGGTGCGCATCCTGCTGGCGAGCAAGACGATGCCGGTCCCGGTGGTCCGCGCGGCGGTGCAGGCGGGCGGCACGCTGCTCGGGGAGAACCGCGTCCAGGAGCTCGTCGCCAAGGCGCCGGAGCTCGCCGACCTCGACCCCACATGGCATGTCATCGGCCCGCTGCAGTCGAACAAGGTCAACGCCGCGCTGACCTGGGCGAGCGCGGTGCAGAGCATCGACGGCACCGCGATCGCCGAGCGGCTCTCCCGTCGCTGCGAGGTGCTGGACCGCGAGCTCGACGTGATGGTGCAGGTCAACGTCTCCGGCGAACCCACCAAGTCGGGAGTCGACCCGCAGGAGGCACTCTCCCTCGCGACGGCCGTCGCTGCGCTCCCCCGCCTGCACCTGACGGGCCTGATGACGATCGGGGCGCGCTCCCAGGACCAGGACCTGGTCAGGTCGGGGTTCGCCCGGCTGCGCGCCCTGCGCGAGGAGATCCGCTCCAGCGGCGCACCCGGCACGGCGACGACGCACGAGCTCTCGATGGGGATGAGCGGTGACCTGGAGCTCGCGATCGCCGAGGGCTCGACGATGGTGCGCATCGGCAACGCCGTGTTCGGCCCGCGCCCGACGGCGTAGGCCTCGCTCGGTCGTTCGCGCTCACGGCACCCGGGCGGTCCACTCCTGGGTGCCGAACTTCAGGTCGACCAGCTCGGCGGCGCGCGCCCGCTCCGCATCGGTGACCGCCCCGTCCACCGTCGCGTACCTCGAGCGGAAGTGGTTCTTGAAGGCCTCGATGACGTCCGCACGGGCCATGCCCGACTGCGAGCGCAAGGGGTCCACCCGCTTGTTGGCGCTCTTGGTGCCCTTGTCGGACATCTTCTCCCGGCCGATCCGCAGCACCTCGAGCATCTTGTCCGCGTCGATGTCGTAGGCCATCGTCACGTGGTGCAGCACCGCACCGCTGGCCAGTCGCTTCTGGGCGGCTCCGGCGATCTTCCCTGCGGGCGAGGCGATGTCGTTGAGCGGGACGTACGTGGCCTGGATCCCGAGCTCGCTCAGCGCCCCGAGCACCCAGTCGTCGAGGAAGGCGTAGGACCGCTCGAAGCTGAGCCCCTCGACGAGGGAGGCCGGGACCGTCAGGGAGTAGGTGATGGTGTTCCCCGGCTCGATGAACATCGCACCGCCACCGGAGATCCGGCGCACCACGGTGATCCCGTGCCGCTCGGCGCCCTCGGGGTCCACCTCGTTGCGCAGGGACTGGAAGGAGCCGATGACGACGGCCGGGGCACCCCACTCCCAGATCCGCAGGGTCGGCGCGCGGGTCCCGGCGCCGACGGCCTCCGCCATCGCCTCGTCGAGGGCCATGTGCATCGCCGGGCTCTCGGCGCCCTCGTGCACGATCTCGAAGGTGTGGTCCTCCCACCTCGTCGCGTGGCCGAGCGCCCGCCGGACGGCGATCGCGACGGCCTCCGGGGTGAAGCCGACCATCGTCACGCCCTCGTGCAGGACGCTCTCGACCACCTGGGTGAGCTGGGCGACCGTCGAGGTCGCCGCCATGCCCACCAGAGCGCCGTCGATGTCCTCCAACGCCGCGTCCGGCTCCAGGAAGAAGTCGCCGCTGATGGCGACGCTGCTCAACCGCCCGTCCGCCTCCTCGACGTCGACCGCGACCAGCTTGCCACCGGGAACCTTGTACTCTCCGCGCATCAGGTCATCCTACGTACCGCCGCCCGCGGGATTCTCCCGCCGGCCACGTCGTCCGCCCAGGGCGGAACGGGCCTCAGGCCCCGGCGACCAGGACGCCCAGGTAGGCCACCGTCCCGACGAGCACCCAGGACGAGAGCCCGAGCGCGAGGGCACGCGCCCCTGTCCGCCGCAGCATCGCGACGTGGATCCCGGTGCCGAGCCCCACCAGGGCTGCCACGAGCAGGATCTCCTGCGCGGTCCTGGCGGCCGCCAGGACGCCGGCCGGCACCCAGCCGGTGCTCGCGATCACGATGGCCGCCAGGAACCCGACGACGAAGAGCGGGAGCGCGGCGGGCCGGCCCGCCCCGACGCCCGCCGAGCGACGCCGTGCCAGGGCCACGCCCGCGACCAGGGGCGCGAGGAGCATCACGCGACTGAGCTTGACCACGACCGCCGTCGTCAGGGCTCCGTCGACCCGGCTCGCGGTGGCCACCGTCTGACCGACGTCGTGCACGCTCGCCCCGACCCAGGTGCCGAAGGCGGTCGGGTCCAGGCCGAGCGGGCCGCGCAGGGCGGGGAGCAGGAAGATCGCCAGGGTCCCGCACAGCGTCACCAGGGCGATCGCCGTGCCGGTGTCCTCCTCGTCCCCGCCGGCGACCTCCTTCATGGCACCCACCGCCGAGGCGCCGCAGATCGAGAAGCCCGTGGCCACGAGGAGGGAGCGCGCCGGCGGGATCCGCAGCAGCCGCCCGAGCAGCTGGGTGCCGAAGAAGGTCAGCGTGACGGTCACCGCGACCACGGTGAGCCCGACCGCGCCGAGGTCGCCGAGCTGGTGCAGCGAGAGCTGAAGGCCCAGCAGCACGATGCCGATCCGCAGCAGCCGCTTGGACGCGTAGGAGGTCCCGGCGCGCAGGGCCGGACGGTGCAGTCCGAGGTTGGCCGCGAGCGCCCCGAGCAGGACGGCGATCGTCGTCGCGTTGAGCCCGGGCACGATGCCTGCCAGCCCGAAGGCCACGGCGCTCGCGGCCGCCACGGCCAGCAGCCCTGGCGCCCGACGGCGCCAGACCTCGGCGGGCCCTGCGCCCCCCGTGGGCCCGCCACCCGCCCGCGCTCCCGCATCTGCCACCGTCGCCTGCTCGTCCATCCGCTCCCTCTCCTCACCTCCGGACGACCTCCGTCCGCCAGCGGGGCCTCTCGCACGAGGGACAGCGCTGCCCTCGCCCGGCACCGCTGCCCGCGGACCAGCCTGGCCCCGGGCGGGGCACTGCGGTAGGGGCCTCCGCGTGATCGGGTCATCAGCGATAGTGATGAGCGGCTACCCTCGGGACGTGAGCTCCACGCCGCGGCACGTCGTCCCGGACCTCGACTCCCTCGCCCTGCTGCTCGAGATCGGCCAGGAAGGTTCTCTCGGCCGGGCCGCCGCCCGGCACGGGCTGAGCCAGCCGGCCGTGACCGCCCGGCTGCGCTCGATGGAGCGCCTCGTCGGTGTCACGCTCGTCGAGCGCGGCCCGACCGGGTCACGGCTCACTCCCGCCGGGGCCCTGGTGGCCGACTGGGCGCGCGGTGTGCTGGATGCGGCGGACGTCCTCGCCGCCGGGATCTCCTCCTTGCGCCAGGACATCGGCAGCCGACTGCGGGTCGCGGCCTCCTTGACGATCGCCGAGCACCTGCTGCCGGTCTGGCTCGTCCGGTTCGCCGAGCACCGGCCGACGACGACCATCAGCCTGGACGCGATGAACTCGGTGCACGTGGAGGCTGCGGTCCTCGCCGGCTCCGTCGACCTCGGTTTCGTCGAGGGCCCGCGCATCCCGCAGGGGCTGAGCTCCCAGGTGGTCGGCCATGACCGGCTCGCCGTCGTCGTCCCACCGACGCACCCCTGGGCCCGTCGTCGGACTCCCCTGACGGCGGAGGAGCTCGCATCGACCCGGCTCGTCCAACGCGAACCGACCTCGGGCACGCGCGCCGCGCTGGAGTCGGCCCTCGCCCCGCTCACGACGGCGCCCCCCGTGCTCGAGCTGTCCACCACGAGCGCCGTGCGCAGCGCTGCGGCGGCCGGTGCCGCCCCCGCCGTGCTCAGCGTCCTGGCGGTGCGGGAGGACATCGCCGCGGGACGACTGGTCGAGGTCCAGGTCCCCGGCCTCGACCTGAGCCGTCGGCTCCGGGCGGTCTGGCCGCGCGGGGCACGCCCGAGCGCCCCCGGCCAGGACCTCCTGCGCGTGGCGCACGACGACCGCTCCCTCCTCAGGGGGACGCGGCCGTCGAGTCGGGGCGACTGAGGTTCAGCCGTGCCCGCGCACGATGACGCGGACCATCTTCAGGTTGATCGCCAGGAATCGGTAGAGCTGGAACGCCAGGTTCGAGCGACGACGCAGCGTCTTCTGGGTCGGCAGCGGCGCCGCGGCGATCGAGTCGGTGACAGTGTCCATGGTGCGGGTCCTCTCGTATCTGGCGGGTCGGGGGCTGCTCACTCGGGGATGAGGAACCACAGCGGGCGGGCCTTGGCCTTGTAGAGGAACAGGTAGTGCAGCGCAGCCTTGATCCAGTGACCGGCCAGGCCGATCTCGCCGGAGGTGCCCTTCGTGTCACGGCCCGTGAGCGGGTACGCCACCCGGTCCGGCACCACGGGGAACATGGTCATCGCCGCGGCCGAGCCGCGACGCATCCCTGTCCCGGCCGAGGCGACGCACGCCGCACCCATCCGCGCCATGGAGGCCGTGTGCGGACGCGCGTCGGCCCCCTTCTCGATCCGGTCCCGGATCGTCGAGGCGACGGTGCGGGCCTGGATCCCCGAGGGCATCCCGGTGCGCGGCGGCGCCGGGGTGATCACGGTCCCGTTCGGGCTCGTGCGCGGCACCGAGATGGGGTGCGGCGGGGCGAAGGCGATCCCGGGGGCGAAGATGTTCGGGTAGGTGGGGTTCGCGTAGGTCGTGGGCCAGTCCTCGGCCGACCACTGCTCGTAGGGCTTGCCCGAGTAGTCGGCGTCGACCTTGAGGAAGCCGCTGGGCGCGAAGAGCGTGTCGGTGATGTCGGCGCCCTCACGGTCGTAAGCCGTGAGCCCGGCACCACGGAAGGGCGGCAGCAGCATCGCGAAGTCGAAGTCCTGGGTGTGCTCGGTGCCGTCGAGGTGCTCGTAGTGTATGACCCCGGGGTCGACCTTCTGCACGTGCGCACCGGTGATGGCCCGCACCTCACGCTCGCGGAACAGCGACTCGGTCCACGTCTTGCTGGACGTCGTGAAGCCCTGCTGGGTGAAGCTCATCCCTCCCACCCCGAAGTCCCCGAGCTCGTACTCGTTCGTCAGGTAGACGAGCTCCGCCTTGTCGCGGACCCCCCGCTCGCGCAGCTCGTGCTCGACGTTGAAGGCGTACTCGAACGCCGCCCCCTCGCAGGTGCACATGCCGTGCCCCGTGCCGATGACGACCGTCTGACGTCGGCCCGAGGCGAGACGCTCGATCAGGGCCTCGAACTCGCGCGCCGTCTGCGTCGCATGCGAGGCCGTGCACACCGAGAGGGAGTTGCCCTCCGGGCCGAGACCCTCCGTCGCACCGAAGTTGAGCTTCGGGCCCGTGGCATTGATGAGGTAGTCGTAGGCGAGCCGCTCGGTCCGCCCCTTCTCGGCCGGGAGGCTCGAGCGGATCTCGACCTGCGGGGAGGAGTCCTCCGCCGTTCCCTCAGGGAAGATCGTCGTGGCGAAGGCCTGGTGGAACTCGATGCCCTTGCGCCGGTAGATCGGCGCGAGGGGGAAGACGACCTTGGACTCCGGCATCTTCCCGACACCGACCCAGATGTTCGACGGGATCCAGTTCCACGTCGAGTTCGGCGTGACCACGACGACGTCGTGCTCCTTGCCGAGCCACCGTCGCAGATGCAGGGCCGCCGTGTGTCCGGCGACCCCAGCGCCGAGGATGACTACCCGTGCCATCGAACTCCTCCTCGCGATCGTGCCCGGCGCGGGCCGCGCAGAACCGCGGTCCTGATCACGCCGAACGCTCGGAGCCTATACCCCCTGGGGTATATCTCGTGGCGGTTTCGACGGCCGGGCCCGCCCTAGGCTGACGGCGTGCACCCCGTGGGCGACGAAGGGATGACCTTCCGCACGGCGGACCAGGCACGCGCCCTCCTCGAGGGGCTCGAGGTCCTGCACCGGGAGGAGGAGGACGCCCCCGGGACGTCCTGCACCGGCCCCAAGCACTGGCACGTCTTCCACGTGATCGCCCGGCGCCCCGGGCCCGTGGACGCCTGAGCTCAGCTCCGGTTCGCCACCCCTGCGCGCATCAAGCCGAAGACGACCGAGTCGACGAGCGCCTCCCACGAGGCCTCGACGATGTTCGGTCCGACCCCCACGGTGCTCCAGGTCGCCTCGGAGTCGCTGTCCTTGGTCTCCACGAGCACGCGCGTGGTCGCGTCCGTGCCGTGCTGGGTGTCCAGGATCCGCACCTTGAAGTCGATGAGCTCGAACCGGTCGACCTCGGGGTAGGTCGGCGCGACGGCCTTGCGCAAGGCGTGGTCGAGCGCGTTGACCGGGCCGTTGCCCTCCCCCGTCGCGATCACGCGCTCCTCGCCGACGTGCATCTTGACCGTCGCCTCGCTGCTCGCCGTGGTCGGGTCGCCGGGCGCGGTGTGCACGAAGACCCGCCAGCTCTCCGTCGTGAAGAACGCCGGACGCAGTCCGTCGAGCTCCTCGCGGAGCAGGAGCTCGAAGGAGGCGTCGGCGGCGTCGTACGTGTAGCCCTGCGCCTCGGCGTCCTTGACCCGGTTGGTCACGCGGCCGAGCAGCTCGCCCTTGCCGGTGAGGTCGATGCCGAGCTCGCGACCCTTGAGCTCGATCGAGGCCCGCCCCGCCATGTCCGAGACGAGCATCCGCATGTCGTTGCCGACGGCCATCGGGTCGGCGTGCTGGTACAGGTCCGGGTCGACCTTGATCGCGCTCGCGTGCAGCCCCGCCTTGTGCGCGAAGGCGCTCGCCCCCACGTAGGGCTGCCGGGCGAACGGGGCGATGTTCGTGATCTCGCTGATCGCGTGCGCGATCCGGGTCATGTCGCGCAGGCCCTCGCCCGCGAGCGTCCGGCGGCCCATCTTGAGCTCGAGGTTCGCCAGCACGGTGAGCAGATCCGCGTTGCCCGTCCGCTCGCCGTAGCCGTTGATGGTCCCCTGCACGTGCACCGCACCGGCGCTGACCGCTGCGAGCGAGTTGGCCACCGCGCAGCCGGAGTCGTTGTGCGCGTGGATGCCGAGCCGCCCGCCCGTGGCGGCACCCACCGCCGCGACGATCTCGTGCACGCCCTCGGGGAGCATCCCGCCGTTGGTGTCGCACAGCACGACGCACTCGGCGCCCGCCTCGAAGGCGGTCTCGGCCGCGCGCAGCGCGTAGTCGCGGTCGAAGAGGTAGCCGTCGAAGAAGTGCTCGGCGTCCAGGATCACGCGCCGCCCCTGCTCGCGCAGGAAGGCAACGGTGTCCCGGATCATCGCGAGGTTCTCCTCGCCCGTCGTCCGCAGCGCACGCTCCACGTGCCGGATGTCGCTCTTGGCCACGAGCGTGATGACGGACGCCTCGCTGTCGACCAGCGCACGGACCTGCTCGTCCTGGGAGGCGCGGACCCCTGCCTTGCGGGTGGCCCCGAAGGCGGCGAGCTCCGCGTGCGTGAGGTCGAGCTCCTTGTCCGCCCGCTTGAAGAACTCGGTGTCCTTCGGGATGGCTCCCGGCCAGCCGCCCTCGATGAATCCCACGCCCAGCTCGTCGAGCAGCGGGGCGATCGCGAGCTTGTCCGCGACGGACAGGTTCATGCCCTCCTGCTGCGCGCCGTCGCGCAGGGTCGTGTCGTAGACGTCGAAGGTGGTGTCCACCGGGATCTCCTCGTTCGTGCCACCGGCCTCGGCGCCGGCGGTCGAGCTCGTGCGTGGTGCCCTACGGGTGGTCCAGCTGTCTCCTCTGCTTCCCCGACGGGGGTGGTGTCGGGGTCGATGCCGGTCGGAGGCGGGTGTGCCCGACCAACAAAAAGACCCCCCGGGGTACGGGAGGTCTAGCGCGCTCAGCGGGTGTGCTGAACGCGCTACTCGATAATGAGGGTGAACTGGGTCACGCGGGCATCATGCCACACGGAACGCGCCCCGTGAACCATCGGTCCACGGGGCGCTCCACGGGTCGCCGGTCTCAGGCGAGGCGGTGCAGCCAGCCGTGCTCGTCGGCGGACCGCCCGTACTGGATGTCGGTGAGCGTGCGACGGATCGACGCGGTGACCGGACCCGTCGTCCCGTCGCCGACGGTCAGGTCGAAGTCCTCGCCCTTGAGCCGCCCGATCGGCGTGACCACGGCAGCGGTCCCGCAGGCGAACACCTCGGCGACCGAGCCGTCGGCGAGCCCCGCCCGGAGCTCGTCGAGGGCGATCGGACGTTCCGTCACGGTACGACCCTGCGCGCGCAGGGTCGCCAGGATCGAGGAGCGCGTGACGCCCTCGAGGATCGTGCCGCTCAGGGCGGGGGTGGTCACCGAGCCGTCCGCGCCGACGAGCATGACGTTCATCCCCCCGAGCTCCTCGAGGTACGTGCCGGTCGCCGCGTCGAGGAAGCAGACCTGCTCGCAGCCCTTGGCGTAGGCCTCCTGCTGCGGGAGCAGGCTGGCGGCGTAGTTGCCGCCGCACTTGGCCGCACCGGTCCCGCCGGGGCCCGCGCGGTGGAAGGTCTCGTCGACCCAGATCGAGACGGGCCGCACGCCCCCGGAGAAGTACGGGCCGACGGGCGAGGCGATCACGAGGAACTCGACCTCGCGGGAGGGCCGCACGCCGAGGAAGGTCTCCGAGGCGAACATGAACGGCCGCAGGTACAGGCTCGTCTCCTCGCCCGAGGGCACCCAGGCCCCGTCGACCTGCACCAGCGCCTCGATCGCTCCGAGGAAGTCCGCCACGCTCAGCTCGGGAAGGGCGAGGCGACGCGCCGACGCGGCGAAGCGCGCAGCGTTGGCCTCCGGCCGGAAGGTCCACACCGAGCCGTCGGCGTGCCGGTAGGCCTTGAGCCCTTCGAAGATCTCCTGCCCGTAGTGCAGCACCGCTGCGGCCGGGTCCACCTGGAGGGGGCCGTAGGGCTCGATGCGCCGGTGGGTCCAGCCGTCCCGCTCGGTCCAGGTGATCCTGGCCATGTGATCGGTGAAGACGGTCCCGAACCCCGGCTCGGCCATGAGCCGGGCGCGCTCCTCGTCGCTGCGCACCGAGGTCGCCAGGTGGCGTTCGAAGGCATCGGCTCCGGTGGCCGTGGTGGTGCTGCTCATCTCATTCCCTTCGACCGGGGCGGCCGCCACAACGGAGCCCGCCCAGACGTTACCCGTCTCGACCCGCCTGCTCACACCCGCCGCCTCACACGAGCCGGTGCATCCACCCGTGCGTGTCGGGCGCCCGACCGTGCTGGATGTCGGTGAGCCGCTCGCGTACCGCGACCGTGACCGGCCCGGCCGTCCCGTCGCCCACCTGCTGGTCGATGCCGTTCCCACGGAGCCGGCCGATCGGGGCGACGACGGCCGCCGTCCCGCACGCGAAGACCTCGGTCACCTCGCCCGACGCCAGGTCCCCCAGGACCTCGGCCAGCGGGGCCTCTCGTTCGACGACGGGGTGACCGGCCTCGCGCAGCAGGGTGAGGATCGCGTCGCGCGTGATGCCCGGGAGGATCGACCCGCTCAGCGCCGGGGTGACGACCTGACCGTCCCGCCGCACCAGCACGAGGTTCATCCCCCCGAGCTCCTCGAGGTTGCGCGCGGTCGCCGCGTCCAGGAAGCAGACCTGGGCGCACCCGTGCGCGCGGGCCTCGTTCTGGGAGACCAGCGAGGCGGCGTAGTTGCCCATGGTCTTGACCGCGCCGGTCCCGCCCGGGCCTGCACGGTGCAGGTCCTGCGCGATCCAGATCGAGACCGGCTGCACACCCGAGGCGAAGTAGGGGCCCACCGGGGAGGCGATCACCACGTACTCGGCCCGCTGGGCGCCGCGCACCACGAGCAGCGCCTCGGAGGCGAACAGGACGGGCCTCAGGTAGAGGCTGGCCTCCGGGCCGTCGGGGACCCAGTCCACATCCACGCTGACGAGAGCCTCGATCGAGGCGAGGAAGTCCTCGACGGGGAGCTCGGGCAGCGCCATCCGGCGCGCCGATACGGCGAGGCGAGCGGCATTGGCCTCCGGGCGGAAGGTCCAGACCGAGCCGTCCGCGTGCCGGTAGGCCTTGAGGCCCTCGAAGATCTCCTGCCCGTAGTGCAGGACGGCCGTCGCCGGGTCGAGGGCGAGCGGGCCGTAGGGCTCGACGCGTCGCTCGCCCCAACCGTCCGCGGCCGTCCAGGTGGCGCGCGCCATGTGGTCGGTGAACACCTCGCCGAAGCGCGGCTGAGCCATCAGGCGGTCACGCTCCTGCGGCGCGCGAGGTGCGGCCGCGCGATGCACGGCGAAACCCGCGCCCTGGACGGACGACTCTGCGGTCATGACGGCTCCCTCGGTCCAGCGGCGGATGGCGGCGCTACCGGGAGGGGACGACTCAGCCGGCGACGCGCGCCGCCAGGTCGGTCCCCACCTCGGCCGTGGTGCGTACTCGCCCACCCCGCTCGGCGAGGTCGGCGGCGACGGCAGCCTCCACGCGCGCGGCGGCCGCGTTCAGGCCCAGGTGGTCGAGCAGCAGGCTCACCGACATGACGGTCGCGGTCGGGTCGGCCTTGCCCTGCCCGGCGATGTCCGGCGCGGAGCCGTGCACCGGCTCGAACATCGACGGCGTCGTGCGGTCGGGGTTGATGTTCCCCGAGGCCGCCAGGCCGATCCCGCCGGTGATCGCGGCGGCCTGGTCGGTGAGGATGTCGCCGAAGAGGTTGTCGGTGACGATGACGTCGAAGCGCGACGGGTTGGTCGTCATGAAGATCGTCGCGGCGTCGACGTGCAGGTAGTCGGTCGTCACCTCGGGGAAGTCGGCGTTGACGGCCTCGACCGTGCGGCGCCACAGGTGACCGGCGTGCACCAGCACGTTGTGCTTGTGCATCAGCGTCAGGTGCTTGCGCTGACGGGCGGCGGCGCGGGCGAAGGCGTCGCGGACCACGCGCTCGACCCCGAAGGCCGTGTTGACGCTGACCTCGTTGGCGACCTCGTGCGGGGTACCCACGCGGATCGCGCCGCCGTTGCCGACGTACGGGCCCTCGGTGCCCTCACGGACGACGACGAAGTCGACCTCGCCCGGCTCCGCGAGCGGCGAGCGCACGCCGGGGTACAGGCGGGCGGGCCGCAGGTTGACGTAGTGGTCGAGCTCGAACCGCAGCCGCAGGAGGAGCCCACGCTCGAGGACACCCGAGGGGACACCCGGGTCGCCGATCGCGCCGAGCAGGATCGCGTCGTGCTCACGCACGGTGGCCAGGTCCGCGTCGGTCAGCGTCTCCCCGGTCGCGTGCCAGCGACGCGCGCCCAGGTCGAGCTCCGTCGTCGTGATCGAGGTGCCGCTGCCTGCCAGCGCGGCGTCGAGCACCCGCAGACCCTGCTCGACGACCTCGGTTCCGATGCCGTCGCCGGCGATGACTGCGAGTCTGATGTCCTGGGCCATGGCCCGCATTCTAGACGCGCGTCCACACTTCGAAACGCCCGTCTCATTCCTCGGCACGGGTCGGTCGACCGCCGACCCGTGCCGAGGACGAGCCGATCAGGCCTCGACGGACGCCCTGTCGACGGCGGCCCGGCGCAGCAGCACCGGGGTCGTCGCGCCGAGGTTGTCCGCCACCGGGCAACGGCTCTCGGCGATCGCGAGGATCTCGTCGATCTCCTCGTCGCTCGCCGGGGAGTCGACCTCGGCGACGAGCTCGACGGACAGGAAGCCCGGCCGGGGACCGGAGGGGTCACCCATGAAGCGGCGCGGGTCCAGGGCACCGGAGACGGTGACCCGGAGACCGTCGATCTGGACGCCACGCTCCTTCGCCACGAGGTGCACCACGACGTTGATGCAGCCGGCGAGCGCCGACAGCACGAACTCCACGGGGTTGGGCCCCGCGTTGGTGCCGCCGAGCTCGGCCGGCTCGTCGATCGCGAACTCGAAGCCACGGACGGACATCGCGATCTCGCTGTGCGATCTCGAGACGCCGGAGACGCTGAACTGCAGGTTGGCCATGGGACGACCCTCTCCTCGGCCCCCGCCTCGGTGCGGTGGGGTCACCACGAGCGTCCACCGGCGCCAGGGCCGCCGCGCAGGACGAAGGGCACGGGGATTCCCCGGGAGGGGCCGGGTCAGAGGGGTGGTGGCCCGGCTCGCGCCCCCGCGGTTGCCCGCCGTCCCGTCGGGCCACCACATGGCGGAGGGCGGGACGCCGTGGCGCCCCGCCCTCCGGTGGGATCAGCGTGCGGCGTGGCCCTCGACGTAGTCGGAGTCGGCCGGCTTGATCCACGAGAACATCTTGCGCAGCTCGCGACCGGTCGTCTCGATCGGGTGCGCCTCACCCTTGGCCCGCAGGGCCATGAACTCCGGGGCGCCGTTGTCCTGGTCGGCGATGAAGCGCTCGGCGAACGCCCCGCTCTGGATGTCGGCGAGAACGGCCTTCATGTTCTCCTTGACCTCCGGGGAGATCACGCGCGGCCCGGAGACGTAGTCCCCGTACTCGGCGGTGTCCGAGACGCTCCAGCGCTGCTTGGCGATCCCGCCCTCGACCATGAGGTCGACGATGAGCTTGAGCTCGTGCAGGACCTCGAAGTACGCGACCTCCGGCTGGTAGCCGGCCTCGGTGAGGACCTCGAACCCGTACATGACCAGCTGCGAGGCGCCGCCGCAGAGCACGGCCTGCTCGCCGAAGAGGTCGGTCTCGGTCTCCTCGGTGAAGGTGGTCTTGATGCCGCCGGCACGCAGGCCGCCGATCGCCTTGGCGTAGGACAGCGCGAGCGGCCAGGCGTTGCCGCTGGCGTCCTGCTCGACGGCGACGATGACGGGGACGCCACGGCCGGCCTCGTACTCGCGGCGCACGAGGTGCCCCGGGCCCTTCGGGGCCACCATGACGACGTCGATGCCCTCGGCGGGGCTGATGTACCCGAAGCGGATGTTGAAGCCGTGCCCGAAGACGAGCGTGGCACCGGGCCGCAGGTTCGGGGCGATCTCGTCGCGGTAGACGTGGCGCTGGACCTGGTCGGGGGCCAGGATCACGACGACGTCGGCCTCGGCGACGGCCTGGGCGACCGGGAGGACCGTCAGGCCCTGCTCCTTGGCCTTGACCGCCGACGGCGAGCCGTCGCGCAGGCCGACGCGGACGTCGACGCCGGAGTCACGCAGGTTGAGGGCGTGCGCATGGCCCTGGCTGCCGTACCCGATGACGGCGACCGGGCGGCCGGCGATGATCGAGAGGTCGGCGTCGTCGTCGTAGAACAGCTCTGCCACGAGATTGTCTCCTTGCTGGTTCGGATATGAGGGAAGTCTTGCCGGAACCGCTCGGCGGTACCGGATGTGGCCGTCAGGCGGGACGGACCACGCGCTCCAGAGCGCGGTCGGTGATCGAACGGGCGCCACGGCTGATCGCCACGGTGCCGGACTGCACGATCTCCCGGACGCCGAAGGGCTCGAGCGCGGTGAGCAGGGCCGAGAGCTTGCTCGGGCTGCCGACCGCCTCGATCGTCACAGCCTCGGGCACCACGTCGACGACGTGCGCACGGAAGAGCTGCACGACCTCGAGCACCCCGGTGCGGGCGGCGGCGTCGGCGCGGACCTTGACGAGCAGCAGCTCGCGCTGGACCGACGACTCCTGCTCGAGCTCGACGATCTTGAGCACGTTGATGAGCTTGTTGAGCTGCTTGGTCACCTGCTCCAGCGGCAGCTCGTCGACGTCGACGACGACGGTGATCCGGGAGATCTCCGGGTGCTCGGTCGGGCCCACGGCAAGGGAGTGGATGTTGAACGCCCGACGGGCGAACAGACCGGCGACCCGGGTGAGCACACCGGGCTTGTTCTCGACGAGCACCGACAGGGTGTGCCTGCTCATGCTGCACCTTCTTCTGAGGTCCGGACGTCGCCGAGAACGACGTCGCTGCTGTCTACGGGCTGGGCGGGGCGGGAGCCGGTCACGCTCACTCCTCCCGGTCCCAGGACGGGCTGATGCCGCGGGCGTACTGGATCTCGTCGTTGCTGACCCCTGCGGCGACCATCGGCCACACCATCGCGTTGGCCGAGACCGTGAAGTCCACGACCACGGGCTGGTCGTCGATCTCCATCGCGCGCTTGATCGTCGCGTCCACGTCCGCAGCCGTCTCGCAGCGCAGCCCGACGCAGCCGTAGGCGTCGGCGAGCTTGACGAAGTCGGGGATGCGCCTGCTGCCGTGCCCGGTGTGCAGGTCGGTGTTGGAGTAGCGGGACTCGTAGAACAGCGTCTGCCACTGGCGCACCATGCCGAGCGAGGAGTTGTTGATCACCGCGACCTTGATCGGGATCTCGTTGATCGCGCAGGTGGCGAGCTCCTGGTTGGTCATCTGGAAGCAGCCGTCGCCGTCGATCGACCACACCGTGCGCGAGGGGTCACCGACCTTCGCCCCCATCGCCGCCGGCACCGAGTAGCCCATGGTCCCCAGGCCGCCGGAGTTGAGCCAGGCGTTCGGCCGCTCGTACCGGATGAACTGCGAGGCCCACATCTGGTGCTGGCCCACGCCCGCCACGTAGACGGCCTCGGGCCCGGAGAGCTCGCCGATCCGACGGATGACGTGCTGCGGGGCGAGATGACCGTCGTCCGGCTCGGTGAAGCCGAGCGGGAAGGTCTCGCGCCACTCGTCGATCTGGCGCCACCAGCGCTCGAGGTCGGGCTTGCCGTGCTGCGCGTGCTCGCGGGCGAGCTCGGGAAGCAGGTCGGCCAGGACCTCCTTGAGGTCACCGACGATCGGCACGTCGACCTCGCGGTTCTTGCCGATCTCCGCGGGGTCGATGTCCGCGTGCACGATCGTGGCGTGCGGGGCGAAGGAGGAGAGCTTGCCAGTCACCCTGTCGTCGAAGCGCGCGCCGAGGGCGACGATGAGATCCGCCTTCTGCAGCGCGGCGACGGCGGGGACCGTGCCGTGCATCCCGGGCATGCCGAGGTTCTGCGGGTGCGAGTCGGGCAGGGCGCCGCGCGCCATGAGCGTGGTGACCACCGGGGCCCCCGAGGCGTCGGTCAGCGCGCGCAGCTCGGCCGAGGCCCCCGCGCGGATCGCCCCACCGCCGACGTACAGCACCGGCCGGCGGGCGGTGGCGAGCAGGCGGGCCGCCTCGCGCACCTGCTTGGCATGCGGCTTGGTGACCGGGTGGTAGCCGGGCAGCTCGATCTCGGTCGGCCACTCGAACGTCGTCTGCGCCTGCATCGCCGACTTCGCGATGTCCACCAGCACCGGACCGGGTCGGCCGGTCTTGGCGATGTGGAAGGCCTGGGCGATGACCCGCGGGATCTCGTCGGGGTTCGTCACCAGGAAGTTGTGCTTGGTCACCGGGAGGGTGATGCCGACGATGTCGGCCTCCTGGAAGGCGTCGGTGCCGATCATCGAGGCGCCGACCTGGCCCGTGATCGCCACGAGGGGGACGGAGTCCATGTTCGCGTCGGCGATCGGGGTCACGAGGTTCGTGGCCCCGGGGCCGGAGGTCGCCATGCACACGCCGACCTTGCCGGAGGTGTAGGCGTAGCCGGAGGCCGCGTGACCGGCACCCTGCTCGTGGCGCACGAGGATGTGCCGCACGAGCGGGGAGTCCATCAGCGGGTCGTAGGTCGGCAGGATCGCGCCGCCGGGGATGCCGAAGACGGTCTCGACGCCGGCGGCCTCGAGGGAGCGCACGATCGACTGGGCTCCGGTCATCCGCTGCGGTCCTGCGGCGTGGACATCGGCCGGCGTGACGGATACGGGGCCGACCGGGACACCGTTCGCATCGGACGTCCGGCTGGCGCCGGCGGGAGGTGCGGGGTGAGGACCCTGGACCATCGTTGCTCTCCTGGGTGGTCGGTGCTGCCTGGTGGTCGTGCGGACGTGCCCTGCTGGCATGAAAAAACCCCTCGGGCCGCCAGCACGGCGAACGAGGGGTCGGCGCAGGAGGAACCGGGAAGGCTCGGCCTGCGCCTAGAGAACTACGAGGGTCGTCTGCACACCGGCGAGAGTACGCCCGCAGGGGTCACTTGTCACGCGACATGACCCGCGTCTCAACATTCGGATCACGAGTCCAACTCACGAGACGCCGAGCGTGGGACCTTGGTCTCAGGTCGAGCGAGAGAGCCGCGGGCGATCGACCGACCACCCCTCGACCGGGTGGGAGCGGGTCCTCGTCGGTGCCCGGCTCAGATCAGCACGGCGCCCCTCGACGCCGACTGCACGAGCTTCGCGTACTTGGCCAGCACGCCGCGGGTGTAGCGCGGGGGCAGCGGCTCCCACCCCTGGGCGCGGGTGGCGAGCTCGGCAGGTTCGACCAGCAGGTCGAGGGTCGCGTCGGCCATGTCGAGCCGGATCCGGTCGCCGTCGCGCACGAACGCGATCGGGCCCCCGTCCACGGCCTCGGGCGCGACGTGCCCGACGCACAGGCCGGTGGTCCCGCCGGAGAAGCGCCCGTCGGTGAGCAGAAGCACGTCCTTGCCGAGTCCTGCTCCCTTGATCGCGCCGGTGATCGCGAGCATCTCGCGCATCCCGGGGCCGCCCTTGGGGCCCTCGTAGCGGATGACGACGACGTCACCTGCGGTGATCGTGCCGTCCTCGAGGGCGTCCAGGGCCGCGCGTTCGCGCTCGAACACCCGCGCCGTGCCCTCGAAGACGTCGGAGTCGAACCCGGCGGACTTCACGACGGCACCCTCCGGCGCGAGCGATCCGTGCAGGATCGTGATCCCCCCGGTGCGGTGGATCGGGTTGTCCATCGCGCGCAGGATCGTGCCGTCCGGGTCGGGCGGGGCGATGTCCGCGAGGTTCTCCGCGACGGTCCTCCCGGTGACCGTGAGGCAGTCGCCGTGCAGCAGGCCGGCGTCGAGCAGGGCCTTCATCACCACGGGCACGCCACCGATCCGGTCGACGTCGTTCATCACGTAGCGACCGAAGGGCTTGAGATCGCCCAGGTGCGGGACCTGGGCCGCGACCCGGGCGAAGTCGTCGAGGGTGAGGTCCACCTCGGCTTCGTGGGCGATCGCCAGCAGGTGCAGCACGGCGTTCGTCGAGCCGCCGAAGGCCATCACCACGGCGATCGCGTTCTCGAAGGCCTCCTTCGTCATGATCTGGCGCGCGGTGATCCCCTTGCGCAGCAGCCCGACGACGGCCTCGCCGGACTTGAACGCGAACGCGTCACGGCGGCGGTCCGCCGAGGGCGGAGCCGCCGAGCCCGGCAGGGACATGCCCATCGCCTCGGCGACGGACGCCATGGTGTTCGCGGTGTACATCCCGCCGCAGGCGCCCTCCCCCGGGCAGATCGCCCGCTCGATCCGGCCCACGTCCTCGGTGCTCATCAGTCCGCGGGAGCACGCACCGACCGCCTCGAAGGCGTCGATGATCGTGACCTCCTTCTCGCTGCCGTCCTCGAGCTTGACCCAGCCCGGAGCGATCGATCCGGCGTAGAGGAACACCGAGGCGAGGTCCAGGCGGGCCGCGGCCATGAGCATGCCGGGCAGCGACTTGTCGCAGCCGGCGAGCAGCACCGAGCCGTCGAGCCGCTCGGCCTGCATGACGACCTCGACGCTGTCGGCGATCACGTCCCGGCTCACCAGGGAGAAGTGCATCCCCTCGTGGCCCATCGAGATGCCGTCGGAGACGGAGATCGTGCCGAACTCGAGCGGGTACCCCCCTGCGGCGTGCACCCCGTTCTTCGCGGCCGCCGCCAGCCGGTCGAGCGAGAGGTTGCACGGCGTGATCTCGTTCCAGGAGCTCGCGACGCCGATCTGGGGCTTGACCCAGTCGTCGTCGCCCATGCCGACGGCCCGGAGCATCCCCCGGCTCGCCGTGCTCTCGAGCCCGTCGGTGACCTGGCGACTGCGCGGCTTGATGTCGGGGGTGCTCGGCTCGCTCATGCCGGGAGTCTAGATCGGCTGCCCAGGAGCGCAGCCCGAACCTCCCCCCGACCCGAGCGGGACCAAGGACCTGCCGTTGCCTTCCGGCCCGATCGGGACGATATCCGCAGCGCAAGCAGGACCAAGGGCGCACTTTCAGTCGTTACTATTCTGATACGCGACGGAAACCCTTGATCGACCCGTCGTCCACTAGCCTCCGATCCTCACCCCTCCGTCGCAAGGAGTCGTGCCGTGCGTCTCAGGCCCCCCAGCCCGTGGTCCCCGAACGAGGACGGCGCGGTGCCGCCGTCCGCGAGCACGGCGGGCGCTGCGCGCCGGCCGGCCACCAGGGTGGGGGCGGTGCGCCGAAGCATGGCCGTCGCGACCATCGCCGCGATCACCCTGCTCGGCGCCTGCGCCCCGAGCTCCACCGAGAGCACCTCGACCGCCGGCGAGGACACCGTCGGTGCGGACACCGGCGAGGAGATCGAGACCCTCACCGTGGCCCTGCCCGGGTCGCTCGCCTCGCTCGACGCGAACACCGAGGGCGGGATCCTCAACTACTACGTCGCCTCGATCGCCCAGGAGGGACTGCTCGGCGTGAGCCCCGAGGGGACGCTCGAGCCCGCGCTGGCCACCTCCTGGGAGCAGCCCGACCCCTCGACGTACGTCTTCGACCTGCGGGACGACGCCGTCTTCGCCGACGGCACGCCCCTGACGGTCGACGACGTCCTGTTCTCGATCGAGCAGGCGCGCGACCCGGAGGTCTCCCCCGGGACCGCCGGGTACTGGCCCGAGATCGCCTCGATCGAGCAGACCGACACCTGGCAGATCACGATCACCCTCGCCGAGCCGAACCAGGCCTTCGCCTGGGTCCCCACGGCCGTCGGCGCCCTGTGGGTCACGTCCCAGGCCTTCTGGGAGGCGAACGACGGGACGGTCGGCACCTCCGACAGCCTGATCCTCGGCACCGGCCCGTACCGGGCGACGGCCTTCGTGCCGGACTCCTACGCCGAGTTCGAGCGGGTGGACACCTGGTGGGGCGGTCTCCCGAAGGTCAAGACCATCCGCTTCGAGTTCATCCAGGACGAGAACACCCGACTGCTCGCGCGCCAGTCCGGCGAGGTGGACATCGCGCTGAACGTCCCGATCGCCCAGGCGGAGCAGTGGGAGCAGACGGAGAACACGCGCGTCGTCTTCCAGCCCGACAACTCCTACGTCGGCCTCACGTTCGACACGACCGTCGCCCCCTTCGACGACGTGCACGTGCGGCGCGCCATCGCGCACGCCGCCGACCGTCAGTCGATGGTCGACGGTGTCCTGCAGGGCAAGGGCGAGGTCGCCACCGGCATCCCCACCCCGGAGCAGCTCGCCTCGGCGATCCCTCTGGACGAGGCCAGGACCCGGCTGGGCGAGCTGCCGCAGGTCGAGTTCGACCTCGAGGCGGCTGCCGACGAGCTCGCGCAGTCGAGCGTCCCCGACGGTTTCGCGGCCGAGCTCAAGTACCCCAACACCGGGCCGCAGCTCGGGAAGGCAGCGCTGGCGCTCTCCCAGTCGCTCGCGACCGTCGGCATCGACCTCACCGTCACCGAGGTACCCATCGAGGAGTGGCTCGCGACCCTCGGCGACGGCGAGACCGGGCTCAGCTTCATGTGGTACTTCTCCACGACGGGTGACCCCGCCGAGGTGATCACGTACCTGCTCGACGACACCTGGGGCAACGTGGCCAGCTACTCCGACCCCGAGGTGAGCGACCTGCTCCGCCAGGCACGGGAGTCGACGGAGCCCACCGAGGTCGTCGACCTCATCCTCGAGGCGAACGCCCTCGAGGTCGAGGACCTGGCCTACTGGCCGCTGTGGTGGGGCCAGTCCGCGACGGCGATCTCCGACTCGATCGGGACCGAGGACTTCAGCCCGTACTTCCTGCTCTCCGTCTGGCCCGCACGCCTGTACGCGGCCGGCTGAGGTGGGCGTTCTGCGTCGTCACCCGGTGGTGCGGTTCGTCCTGCGCCGCACCGCCGGGACGGTCGTCCTGCTGCTCGGGCTCTCGTTCATCGTCTTCGCCCTGCTCTACCTCGCCCCGGGCGACCTGACGAAGAACCTCCTCGGCAACCGCCGCGTCTCGCCCGAGGCGATCGCGGCGGTCCGGGAGCAGTACCACCTGGACGACCCCTTCCTCCTGCAGTACGGCCGGTGGCTCCTGGCCACGCTCCAGGGCGACCTGGGCGTCTCGATCCGGTCGGGGGCGGGGGTCGGCTCGATGCTCGTGGACCGTGGCGGTCTCACCATGGCGCTCACCCTGATCGCCTTCGCCCTGGCCGTCGGCCTCGGTGTCCCGCTCGGCGTGCTGGCCGCCCGGCGCCGCAACTCCGCCGTCGACCGCGGCATCGTCGGGGCCGCGCTCGTCGGGGTCAGTGCCCCGAGCTTCGCCGTCGGCCTGCTGCTGCTGTACGCCTTCGCCGTCATGCTCGGCTGGTTCCCGCTGTACGGGGTGGGCGAGGGGGTGCTGGACCGGTTGTGGCACCTGGCCCTGCCGGCAGCGGCCCTGGCGATCGGACTCGGAGCTCTCGTGATCAAGATGACCCGCACCGCCGTGCTGGCCGAGCTCGAGCAGGACTACGTGACCTTCGCCCGTGCCCGTGGCCTGAACGGCCGGACCGTCTCGCGGCTGTACCTGACCAACGCGGCGATCCCGATCGTCACGAGCGCCGGCCTCATGCTCGCCTTCCTCTTCGGCGGGACGATCCTCGTCGAGGTGACGTTCGCGCTCCCCGGGATCGGCTCGCTCCTCTCGGAGTCGATCACCTTCAAGGACGTTCCGGTCGTGCAGGCCGTGACCCTGCTCGTCGCCCTGGTGATCGCCGGGACGAGCCTGCTCGTCGACCTCGCCTACCTCCTGCTCGATCCGCGGGTCAGGCGGACGGGGGTCGGCGCATGAGCGCCGTCGTGACCACCGCCGAGGGGGGCACCCCCGCGGACCAGGGACGCGAGCCACGCGACGCGAGCCGTCGCCTGGCGGGTCGGCTGGCGCGCGGGCTGCGCCGGGTGCCGGGGTCCGTCGGGGCGAGCATCGCCGTGCTGAGTGCCGTCGTGGTGCTCGTCGCCATCTCCCCGTTGCTCGAGTCGGCAGCCACCGCCCAGGACCTCCTGCTCGGCACCACCCCAGCCGGCACTCCAGGGCACCCGTTCGGGACGGACGACCTGGGCCGCGACGTGCTGTGGCTCTCCCTCGCCGGGGCACGATCGGCCGTGCTCGGGCCCGTGGCCATCGCCCTCGGTTCCATGATCTTCGGCATCGTCGCCGGCATGATCGCCGGCTACCTCGGCGGCTTCTGGGACACCGTCATCTCGCGCAGCACCGATCTCGTGCTCGCGATGCCGCCGATCCTCATGGCGATCGTCGTCGGCGGGATCGTCGGCGGCGGGTACTGGGTCACCGTCGCGGTTCTCGTCGTGCTCTTCGCACCCTCCGACATCCGGATGATCCGCTCGGCCGTGCTCCAGGCCCGGAACCAGCCGTACGTCGAGGCGACCCAGGTCCTCGGCCTTCCGACCTGGCGCGTGATGAGCCGGCACCTGCTCCCCAACGTCATGCCCGTCGTCCTGACCAACGTCTTCCTCAACGTCGCGTTCGCGATCGTGGCGATGTCCTCGCTGTCCTACCTCGGCCTGGGTGTCTCCCCCGGCGCTGCCGACTGGGGGCGCCAGCTCGCCGACGGGCGCAGCCTGCTCTACCTCAACCCCGCGGCCTCCGTCGTGCCGGGACTGCTCATCATCGTGGTCGCGACGTCCACGAACCTCGTCGGCGACTGGCTCGCCGACCGACTCGGCGTGCGGAGCGTGGCATGAGCCCTTCACGAGCGGCGACACCGGCAGGCTCGCCCGCGTCGGCCGCCACGCCGACGACGTCCTCGGCCGGTTCCGCCCCTGCCGTGAGCTCGGCGCTGAGCACCACCGACCTGCGCATCGAGGCCGCGGCCGGGCCGATCGTCGTGGGCGTGGACCTCGTGGTGCCCCGCGGTCGCACCCTCGGCGTCGTCGGGGAGTCCGGTTCCGGGAAGTCGATGATCGCGAAGGCCGTCACCGGGCTGCTCCCGGCAGGGGTCAGGGCGAGCGGCCGGATGACGCTCGGGGACCAGGAGATCGCCCTCGACGGCGGCGAGCAGTCCTTCGGCCCGGTCCGCGGGTCCCGCGTGGTGCTGCTGCTCCAGGACCCCTTCACGAGCCTGTCCCCCGTCCACCGCTGCGGGAGCCAGATCCTCGCAGCGGCGAGGATCCCGGCGCGGAGCAGCCGCGCGGCGCGCCGCGCACTGGCCGCCGAGCGACTGGCCGAGGTGGGGCTGCCGGCCGACGTCGCCGACCGCTACCCCTTCGAGCTCTCGGGCGGGATGCGTCAGCGCGTCGCCATCGCCGCCGCCCTCGCCGCCGAGCCGGAGGTCCTGCTCGCGGACGAGCCGACCACCGCCCTGGACACCACGACGCAGGCGGGGATCCTCGAGCTCCTGCACTCGGTGCAGACCTCGCGGCAGATGGGCCTCGTGCTCATCACCCACGACCTCGAGCTCGCCCGGAGCACCTGCGACGAGCTGCTGGTGCTGTACGCGGGGCAGGTGCTCGAGTCCGGCCCGGCCGCCCAGGTGCTCGCCACCCCCGGTCACCCGTACACCCGGGCCCTGCACGCGGCGAACCCCCCGCTCGACGTCCGGCTGGCCCACCTCCCCGCCGTGGAGGGATCGGTCCCCCGGCCGGCGACCGTCCTGGACCGCTGCCCGTTCGCGGCGCGCTGCCCCCATGTGCACGACGAGTGCACGGCCGAGCGACCCGTCCTCTTGCCGATCACCCCCGAGCGGTCCAGCGCCTGCGTGCTCGGTGCCGAGTACCTGGCCATCGACGCCGCCCCCGACCAGGG
>NZ_JBFHHB010000009.1:0-29706 GCF_041597215.1 Actinotalea sp. | reverse complement strand
GAGCTCGGCGAGGCCGAGCGGCTCGCGGCCTTCATGCCGGCGTACCAGGTCGACGCGGAGCTCATGGCACTGGCGAACCCCGGAGCCAAGTTCATGCACTGCCTGCCTGCCACGCGCAACGAGGAGGTCACCGACGAGGTGCTCGACTCCGACTACTCGATCGCCTTCGAGGAGGCCGGCAACCGCCTGACGGCCCAGCGCGCGCTCCTCGTGTACTTCCTGCGGCCGGAGGTCGTGAACCCGATCAAGGTCGACGCGGCGAAGGCGGAGCTCGACCAGCTCCTCGCCGGGATCCTCTGAGGCGGGGTCGTGTCACGCATCGTCATCGCCCTGGGCGGGAACGCCCTGGGCAGCACGGCGCAGGAGCAGCGGGACTGCATCGACGCCGCCACGCCCTCGCTCGTCGGTCTGATCGCCCAGGGCCACGAGATCATCGTGTCGCACGGCAACGGACCCCAGGTCGGGGCGATCAACCTCGCCTTCGACATCGCTGCCCGGCACAGCGACAAGGTGACGGCGATGGACCTGCCCGAGTGCACCGCGATGAGCCAGGGCTACATCGGCTACCACCTCCAGCAGGGCCTGGCGAAGGAGCTCCACCGGGTGGGGATGCCCTGGCACGTGGCCTCCGTGGTCACGCAGGTCGAGGTCGCCGCTGACGATCCGGCGTTCGACCGGCCGACGAAGCCGATCGGCGCCTTCTACGACCAGGCCACGGCCGCCGCGCAGATGGCGGAACGTCCGGGACTGGTCATGGTGGAGGACTCCGGGCGGGGTTGGCGACGGGTCGTCGCCTCACCCCGTCCGGTGGGCATCGTCGAACGGGACTCGATCCTCAACCTGCTCGACCACGAGTTCATCGTCGTCGCCTGCGGTGGGGGCGGGATCCCGGTGGTCCGCGACGAGGACGGCGACCTGCACGGGGTCGCTGCGGTGATCGACAAGGACTTCGCCTCGGCGACGCTCGCGAAGGCGGTCGGGGCTCAGTACCTCTTCGTCCTCACCGCCGTGGACCGCGTGGCGGTCGACTTCGGCACCCCGCAGCAGCGGGACCTGGCGGAGCTCGACCTGGCGACCGCGCAGCGGTACGTCGACGAGGGGCAGTTCGGCGCCGGCTCGATGCTGCCCAAGGTGCAGGCCGCCATGGAGTTCGCCGCCAGCGGACCGGGCAGGCGTGCGGTGATCTGCTCACTGGAGAAGGCTCCGCTCGCGATGCGAGGCGAGAGCGGGACCGTCGTGCACGCCTGACGCGGCGTCGGCCGTGTCCAGGCGGGCCAGGAGGCCCGCCAGCTCAGCGGTGATCGGCTGCCCGGTGGCGTACTCGACGAACAGCCACTGGCCCGCCGGGTTGATCTCCAGGAAGACGTAGTCGCCCTCGGGGGTCAGGCGCAGGTCGATCGCCCCGTACAGCAGGCCCAGCCGGTCCATCAGGGCGAGCAGTCGCTCGCGCAGGGCGGAGGGGAGCTCGTGCGCGGCCGTCGGGCAGTGGGCGGTGTCGATCCGGAAGTCGAACTCGTACGCGGACTCGCCTGCGCGGAACTCGGCGGCGAACATCTCCCGGCCGATCACCGTGACGCGGATGTCGACGCCCCCGGGGATGAGCTCCTGGAAGATGACCGGCGCGTAGCGCACGGCGTCGATCAGCCCGAGGTCGACCTCGCCCACCGGGCGGGTCTCGCGCCAGGTCCTGGCCGTGGCGCTGAAGGACTTGTAGATGACCCCGGTCGGCTCGGCGGCGATGAAGGCCCGGGCCCGCTCCGGGTCGTTCGTCATGCAGGTCCGGGGGACGCGCAGCCCCAGGCGCGTGGCGATCTTCAGCTGCCACATCTTGCGCGAGGCCGCCTCGTCGCGGTCGGGGTCGTTGACCCAGGTCGCGTCCAGGCAGGACCACAGGCCCGCGACGGCTGCGGCGCACTCGCCGTGCGCGAAGGCGCGGTCCTGGGCCGAGCCGATCTCCTCGTGGAGCCCGAACGGCTGGGGCCGGCGCCACCACATGACGCGGAGCTCGTCCGCGTCCACGGACCGGGCCGCCGGGCCGTCGTCCCCCACCACCACCCAGTCCGCATGCCAGCGGTCGGCGTCCTGGGTGGTGGTGAGGGCGACGTCCCGGGGGAGTCCCGCCGTGTCGATCAGCACCGTGTCGGCGCCGAGGTGGTCCAGGTGACGCAGGACCTCACGGGTGTGCAGGTCGTCTGCGTGCGACACGATGCCGATCATGATCTGTTCCCCTCCCGGTCAGCCGAGGTCGGCGTCGTCGGGCTCTCCGGCGATCACCCCGTAGACGGTCTCGAGGGACGCGAGAGCTGCCTGGCCGGCCGCGATCGCGTTCGCGAGCTCCGCCAGGACGAGCTCGAGCTCCGTCGGCTCTGCGGGTGCGCCCTCGACCGGACGGTACGGGCCCGCCTGGACGAAGGGACGTGCGCCACCGAGCCCGGACGATCCTGCGAACCTTCCTGGTCGGAACACCGGGTCCCGGCCGAACCGCGGGTCGACGATCTTCTCGACCCAGGTGTTCGGGTTGTCACCGGCGTGGAAGGTGCCGGCGTCACCGGCGTGGAAGGTGCCGGCGTCCGCAGCGCGCAGGGTGCCCGGCTGGTCCCACCACCCGGAGGTGTCGGCGCCGAGCGGGGTGCCCAGCAGGTCCGCGACGGTGTGCGAGTCCGCCGCGCGCAGGGTCGTGGGCGCGTCGAGGTCGAGACGGGTGAAGATCTGGTCGGCTGCGGCGACGGTGTCCAGCGCGTGCGAGGTCGCGTGGACGTCTGCTGCCAGGGCCGTGAAGCCGTCGTCGGCCAGGGCGGTGCGGGACCCGTGCGGCAGGGCCTGCAGCGTCGGTGAGACGGCGAGGATCCCCGCGATCGCGGTTCCGGAGTTGCTCCCCGTGCCGGAGGCGTTGCAGCCGCCGTTGGTGTGGACGCCGACGATCTCGCCCGTGGCGGCGTGCAGGATCCCCGACCCGGAGTTGCCCCCGAGCGTGTCGATGTCGTTGTAGCGGATCTGGTTCGTCGTCACGGAGGTGGCCGGGCCGGCCTCGATCCGCTTCGGGTGCCCCGCGGGGTGGCCCATGATCGCCAGCATGTCCCCGACGGCGGCGTTGGCCGCCGCGACGGCGGTCCAGCCGTAGGTCGTGCCCGGGTTGCCGCCCACGCGGACGATCGCCATGTCGAGCCCGCCGAGGCGGTACTCGACGAGCTCGGTGATGGGGAAGGGCACCTCGGTGCGCAGCACCCCGCTCGGGTCCACCTGGTACAGCAGGTTGATGTGCATGTTCGTCGCGATCTCCTGCGGGGTGATCGCGCTGGTCGAGCCGTTCTGCCGCGGGACGGTCCAGCCGTTGGGGTTCTGGTCGAACAGGTGCCCGCAGGTCAGCACGAGGTCCGCGGCGATCAGCGTCCCGCTGCCCCAGCGGACGCCTGCGACGTCCCCGGGGTTCGTGTAGACGGAGCCGAGGCCCGCGTTCCACTGGACCTGGACGGCGGGCTTCTGGTGCGCGGCGACGAAGGCCTGCGCCACACCGAGGGTCCCGTCGTACTGCTCGACGGGCTGGGAGTCGTCGGTGGTCCCGCAGATCGACTCCAGCATCTGGGAGTATTCCGGCCCGGCGCCGCTCAGGGCCTCCGCGCTGAGGGAGAGGCGCTCGAGCCGCGGCGGGTAGAGGGCATCGACGGTGTCGACGGTCTCGGTCGGGGTGCGGGCTGCCGAGCTCCGCCTGGGTCGTGACGAGGTGGCCATGATTGCGCTCCTTTGGTGCCGGTCGTGGTGAGGCGTGGTTCACCTGGTACTCACACAGAGCGGTGTGCGAGCCGTTTGTGACATGGGTCACGTCGTCGAGGTCGCCAGGGGTGTCAGCGCCGGTGCGGACGGCCGGACCGGGCGTGGGCGGAATGGGGCGAGACCGCGGCGGGTTCCCCAGGGACCGTTCCGCCACCGAGAGGAAGCCCCATGTCCAGTACCTCGAGCCCGATGGCCGTCGCCCCAGGGACGGTCCAGGAGGGTGTGACCCGCATCCGGGCGTACAGCGGTGGTGAGCTCGTCGCCGATGCCGTCGCACCGCTGCACGTGTGGGAGCACGCGTACTTCCCGCAGTACTACTTCAGTCAGCAGGACATCGAGGTCGAGCTCGTCCCGGTCGGCCACGGGCCGCGCTCGAAGGTGCTGGGCCCCAGTGAGGTCTTCGACGTCGTCCTCGGGGATCGCCGCCTGGCGCGCGCGGCGCAACGCCACCCCGAGGCGCCCGACCAGAGGATGCGCGACGCCGTGACCTTCACCTGGTCCGCGATGGACGCCTGGCTCGAGGAGGACGAGCTGCTGCACACCCACGCGCGCAGCCCGTACGTGCGCCTCGACGCCCTGCCGTCCAGCAGGCACGTGGTCGTCGAGCTCGGCGGGGTCGTCGTCGCGGACTCCGTGCGCCCGGTCGCGCTCATGGAGACCGGGCTTCCGGTGCGGTACTACCTCCCGCGCGCCGACGTCCGGATGGACCTGCTGACCCCGACCGGGACGACGAGCCACTGCCCCTACAAGGGGGAGTCGGCCTACTGGAGCGTCGCCGCGGGTGGGGTCGAGCTCGTTGACGCCGTGTGGGGGTACGAGACCCCGCTGCCCGAGTCGGTGCGGCTCGCGGGCCTGGTCTGCTTCTGGCCGGAGAAGTCGGCGGAGCTCGTGGTGACCGTCGACGGGCGACGCATCGGCCAGGACTGAGGACTGCGGCGGCGTCGGATGATCGCGGCGGTGACCCGGGTCACGGCGGGGTGGGAGAGCCGCCGTCGCACCTCATCGATCGCGGCGTTCCAGATGCCGTCGCCGTAGGTGGGGTAGGCGTGCACGCTCGCCATGAGATCCCGCACGGTGAGCCGGTGCCGCACCGCGAGGGCGACCTCGGCGAGCGACTCCCCGGCGCGGGGGCCGACGATCGTCCCGCCGAGGACGCGCCCGCCCCTGCCGAGCGCGAGGCGGGAGAAGCCCTCGGTTCGCCCCTCGGTCACGGCGCGGTCGACCTCCGTGTGGGCCCGGGTGACGATCCGCGGCCGCTCCCCGCCGCGGGCCCAGGTCGCCGTGCCCACCGCGGCGATCTCCGGGTCGGTGAACGTCACCCGCGGGACGACGTCCACCTCCGCCCGCCGGCGTAGCCCGAGGACGGCGTTGGAGGCCGCCACGCTCGCGTGGACCCCCGCGAGGTGGGTGAGCTGTGGGTGCGGGGTGAGGTCCCCCGCGGCCCAGATCCGCGGGTTCGAGGTCCGCAGGGTCGGGTCGACCACGACGAAGCCCTGCGGATCCGTCAGCACCCCTGCCCGGTCGAGCCCGATCGCATCGGTCCGCGGGGTGCGGCCCAGGGCCACGAGCAGGGTGTCGTACCCGACCTGCTCCGTCACCCCGGCCGTCAGCACCGTGCCGCCGACGTCCCCTGGCTCGACCGCGACCGCACGGTGGTCCGTCAGGATCCGCACGCCGTCGCGCGTCAGCGCCCGGTGGACGACCTCCGCGGCATCCGGGTCCTCCAGGGGCAGGATGCGCGGACCTGCCTCGAGGATCGTGACGCGCGACCCGAACCGGGCGAAGGCCTGTCCGAGCTCGCAGCCCACCGTCCCCCCGCCCAGGACGACGAGCTCGTTCGGCAGCGTCTCGAGCGTCCAGATCGTCTCGCTCGTCAGGGGCGCTGCCTGCGCGAGGCCAGGGAGGTCCGGGAGGGACGGTGTCGCGCCGGTGGCCAGCAGGGCGCGGTGGAAGGGGTGCTCGGTCCCGTCGACCTCGACGAGACCCGGGCCGGTGAACCGCGCGTTCCCGCGCAGCACCGCGACCCCGTGCTCGCGCAGTCGTGCGGGGGAGTCCTGCGGCTCGATCGTCATGATCGCCTCGCGGACGTGCGCGAGCACAGCGGCATGGTCGACCTGGAGGGAGCCGACGACGATGCCGAGCTCGGCCGATCGACGCGCCTGCGCTGCCTGGTTCGCCGCGGCGAGCAGGGCCTTGCTGGGCACGCAGCCCGTCCACAGGCAGTCCCCGCCGGTGCGGTCCCGCTCCACGAGAGCGACACGCGCACCGAGCTGGGCGGCAGTGGTGGCGCCGACGAGCCCTGCGGTGCCACCACCGAGCACGAGCAGGTCCCACGGCGTCGTCGTCGTCGACATCGGTGCTCCTCGTCCGGCCTGCAGGTCGGTAGCGGAACCCGGCCGTGCGCCGTGTGATTCCCTCCAGCCGGCACCTCCTCGGGGGCAGTGAAGAGGTGCCGGCCGCGTCCGGTGGCCGGACGTCAGGGGAGGCGAGGAGTCACGTGCTCAGGTCGACCCCTGCCCGTTCCGCGATCACCTTGATGAGCGCGGAGGCGTTCTCCTCGCCGTACCCGCGGTCGACCGCCGCCGCGATCGTGCCTTCGGCGAGGTCGACCCCGGGGACAGGTGCGCCCACCTGGGCGGCGAACTCCTGGATGAGTCGCGCGTCCTTGAGCATCAGCCTGAGGGCGAACGACGTGGAGTAGTCGCCGTCGAGCACCATCGGACCCACACCGTCGAAGATCGGCGAGCGGAAGTCCGTGACAGCGAGCACCTCGAGGACGCGTGACAGGTCGAGCCCCGCGGACCTCGCGAGCGCCAACGACTCCCCGAGGGCGTGGAGCTGCGCGGCGACGAGGAGGTTGCCGACCAGCTTCATGCGCGCCCCGGAGCCGTTCGGGCCCATGTGGTGCACGGTCTCGCTGACGACGTCCAGGACCGGCCGGACGCGTTCGAGCGTCTCGGCAGGGCCTCCGACCACGACCCAGAGCCCGCCCGAGGCGGCTTCGCCCTTCGAGCCGAAGACGGGTGCGTCGAGGAACGGCACCCCGGCCGTCGCGAAGGCGGCAGCCTCCTCGTCCGAGAGGTCAGGACTGATCGTCGAGAGGTCGATCACGACCGTCCCCGGGTCGGCAGCCGACGCGACGCCGTCCGCACCGAGGACGACCTGCCGGACCGCTGCGTCGTCGGACAGGCAGATCATGACGACCTCGCGGCCCTGGACCGCGTCGGCGATCGTCGTCGCGACCCGCACACCGGTGAGGTCCTCCGCCCTACCGGGCGTGCGGTTCCAGACGGTCACGTCGTGTCCTGCCGTCACGAGGTTCGCGATCATCCCGCGACCCATCGTGCCGAGCCCGAGGAACCCGATGCTCGTCATCGCCGGCTCCTCACTGCACCCGCTCGACCGCGTGGCTGTCGCGCCACGACTCGAGGAAGCGCAGGAATGCGGTGGCGCCGGGATCCTGCAGGCCGATGCTGCGCTCCTGCAGCCAGGAGGCGCGCCCCCGACGGGACTGCAGGTCGCGGGTCACGACGACGGCGTTCTCGGCGTTCGCGATCGCCGAGGCGAGGCCGGTGGCCCCGTCCGGGGCGTCCGCGAGGGCGTCCGCAGCAGGCATGATCGCGTCGAGGATCGTCTTGTCCCCGATCTGGGTCTTCCCCCGGGTGGCGATGTTCTCGCCGCCGGCGCGGACGAACGTCGCGGCGTCCTGCACCGTCACGTCGTCGAGCCCGGCAAGGGTCTTCGACCCGGCGAGGAGGCCGCCGGCCACCAGCGCGGCCATCGTGGACGGGTTGGCGTTCGCGAACGCCTTCGCGCACATCTTGGCGATCTCGGCGGGTGTGGCGTCCTCCGGCATGGTCTCGAGGGCGGCGATGACGGCCTCCGCCCCGAGCGAGATCGTGATGCCGAGGTCGCCGTCCCCGAGTGCCTGGTCGAGGTCGCGGAGCTCGTCCGCGTAGCCGACCAGCTCCGCGAGGCTCCGTCGGATTGCGGCGTTCAGTTCTCGTGACTCCATGGTTCAGCCCTCCCGGAAGAACGGAGACTCTGCGGGTGCCTCGAGCAGCGCGAGGCGGTTGTCGTCGAGCGCCAGGAGCGAGATCGACGCCCCTGCCATCTCGAGGCTGGTGGCGTACTCGCCGATGTAGCGCTTCGCGATCGTGATACCACGCTCGCTCAGGATCTGGTGCACGCGCCGGTAGAGGACGTAGAGCTCCTCGAGCGGCGTGGCGCCCATGCCGTTGACCAGGACTGCCACCTGGGCGCCCTGTGCGAGGTCCAGGTCGGCGACGAGGGCGTCGACGATCCGGTCCGCGATCTGGTCGGCGCTCTCGAGAGGGCCGCGGTGGATGCCCGGCTCGCCGTGGATGCCGATGCCGATCTCCATCTCACCGTCGGGCAGCTCGAAGCTGGGCTGCGCCGTCGTCGGCAGGATCGTCGGCGAGAGGCCGATCCCCATCGTCGCGGTGTGCTCGATGACGTCCTCGGCGACGGCTGCCACCTCGGCGAGGCTGTCCCCGCGCTCGGCCGCAGCGCCGGCCGCCTTGAAGGCGAAGAGGATGCCCGCGACGCCGCGGCGATCCGTCTTGCGCTCCTTCGGCTGGCTCGCGACGTCGTCGCGGCCGACCACGGTGAGCGTCTCGATGTCCTCGAGCTCCGACAGGTCTGCGGCCAGGTCGAAGTTGAAGACGTCGCCGCCGTAGTTGCCGTACAGGTACAGGACTCCTGCGCCGCCGTCGACGGCCTTGGTGGCCTCGAAGACCTGCTGGGAGCTGGGGGAGCTGAAGACGTTCCCGATCGCGACACCCGAGCACAGGCCGCGGCCCACGTAGCCCTTGAACAAGGGGAGGTGACCTGATCCGCCGCCCGTGACGATCCCGACCTTGCCGGACACCGGCGCGTCGGCGCGCACGAGGATGCGGGCGTCGTCGCCGGGAGTCTTCACGAGGTCCGGGTGGGCGAGCAGGATTCCCTCGATCATCTCGTCGACGAATCGGGCTGGCTGGTTGATGATCTTCTTCATCGCTACCTTCTCGGTCGGAACTGGTTGGGCACGTGCTGTGGTGCGGCGGATCAGCGGCTCAGGTGCCGACGGCGACGGGATCCACCGGTGTCGTCTGTGGTCGGCGTCGCCTGCGCCAGGTGACCTGGTCGGCGACCATGACGAGGATGAGGATCACGCCCTGCGCCATGGCGTACTCGTAGGCGGAGAGCCGCACCGCGGTGAAGCCGCTGGAGACGATCTGCAGCGTCAGGGTGGCGAGGACCACGCCGGCGACGGTGCCGAAGCCGCCGGCCGGGTTGGTGCCGCCGAGCACCGCGATGACGATGACGAGCAGGACGTACGAGGCCCCGTAGTCGGCGGAGGCCGTCGGGTTCCGCGCGATGAAGAGGACCCCGGCGAGACCGCCGAGCAGCCCTGCGACGACGTGGGTGCTCATGAGCACCCGGCGGCTGTTGATCCCCGAGTAGCGCGCGGCGACAGGGTTGGCTCCCTGGAACTGGATCCTCAGGCCGAGGGGGGTCCGCGAGACCACGACGCCGATCACGCCTGCCGTGAGCAGGAAGATGATGAAGAGCATCGGCACGCCCGCGACGGTCGCGTGCCCGATCGCGGTGAGGACCTCCGGCGAGCCGTAGAGGGTGCTTCCCCCGGTCCACGCGACGGCGATGCCGTTGTAGATCTGCATCGTCCCGAGAGTGGCGAGGATCGGCGTGATCCCCACCCGGGACACCAGGAAGCCGTTGAAGAGACCACCGAGCAGACCGACGACGAGACCGATGAGGACGAGGACCGGGGTCAGCTGCTCCGCCGCTGCCGGGTTGCCTGCCGCGACCGCCGAGTACAGCGTCGAGATCGTGATCGCCGAGAGGTTCGCGATCGCGACGAGCGAGAGGTCGATCCCTCCGGTCAGCATCGCCAGCATCATGGCGATCGCGATGACGCCGACCTCCGGCGAGGCGACGGCGATGTTCTGGAGGTTCAGCGGACTGAGGAAGACGCTCGGGTTGAGTGCGGCGAAGAACGCGAACGACAGGATGACGAGGATCAGCATCCGCGACGCGCCGCGGCTGACCAGGAGCCGGTCGGAGATCTGGGACCACTGGTCGCCGACGGCGTCGTTGAACCGGACGAATGCGTTGGTCGAGGAAGGTCGCTTGTTCACGCTCGTGCTCCTTCGCGCTCACGTTCGGCTTCTGGCTCTGGTTCGGGGGCGGGGTCGTCGACGTTCGTGTGGACGCGTCGGCCCGACTTCTTCGCCGCGAGCGCCTGGACGCCGACACCGACGATGAGCAGTCCCCCGACGGCGGCGCGCTGCCATGCGCTCGGGACGCCGGCGAGGATGAGGCTGTTGCCGATGACCTGGACGACCAGGACGCCGAGGGTGGTGCCGAGCACGGAGCCCCGGCCTCCGAAGATGGACGCCCCGCCCAGGACGACGGCGGCGATGATGTCCAGCTCACCGCCGACGAGCTCCTGAGGACTCGAGCTGCGCCCCATGATCTGGTAGGCCATGCCGCCCACCGCTGCGAGCATCCCGACGAGCACGTACATGAGGACCTGGATCCTGACCACACGGAATCCCGCACGACGTGCGGCCTCCTGGTCTCCGCCGATGGCGTAGATCCCTCGTCCGAACATCGTCCTGCGCAGCATCCACGCGACGGCCAGGCAGAGCAGCAGCGCCGGGACGGCCATGACGTGGAGGTAGGCATCGCGTCCGTCGACGGAGATCTCGACGACGTTCGTGGTGGAGACCGCTGCCATCGAGCCGGGCAGGTCGGCGATGTACCGCGAACCGATGTAGGTGAGCAGGGCGCCCTTGAAGATCCCCTGCGTGCCGAGGGTCACGATGAGCGTCGGCAGCTTGAACCGCGCGATCACCGCGCCGTTCACCAGTCCGAGGCCCGCACCGACGAGCAGCGCCAGAGCGAAGGCTCCGATCAGTCCCGGGTCGGTGATCGACGTCGAGAAGCGGACCGTGGTGTACGCAGCGAACACGGCGATGGCCGCGAACGAGACGTCGATCCCGCCGGAGATGATGACGATCAGCACCCCGAGGGCGAAGATCAGCGGGACGATCGAGCTGCGCACGATCGCGAACATCGTGGGGAGGGTGAAGAAGGCGGGGTTGGCCGCTGACATCGCCAGGACGAGGCCGATGAGGATGAGTGCGAGGACGCCTTCGTTGTTGGCGCCGCGAAGACGGCGCAGGACGGAGACGCTGGAGCCGGAGGTGTTCATGCCGCCATCCGTTCCTGGATCGTCGTCACATCGATCTCCTGTCCTTCGAGGATGTGGACCAGGCGGCCCTGCCGGATGACCAGCACGCGGTGGCAGGAGGAGACGAGCTCGGGGGCGTCGTCCGAGATCACCATGATCGACATACCGGCGGCTGCCTCGGCGCGCAGGATGTCGAGGATCTCCTGCTTGGACCCGACGTCGACGCCGACGGTCGGACCGTTGAGCATGAGGACGCGAGGCCGGTTGGCCAGCCACTTGGCGATGACCACTCGCTGGGCGTTGCCGCCGGAGAGCGAGCGGACCGACGCGCCGACGTTGGGCGCCTTGATCCGCAGACGGTCGAACAGCTGCTGGATCGTCTGCCGGACGCGGGAGCTGTCGAGGGTGCGCCAGCGGGTGCGGTGACTGTCGAGCGAGCCCGCGATCATGTTGTCGGCGATGGACTTCTCGAGGAAGAGCCCCTGGGACAGGCGGTCCTCGGGGACGTAGCCGATCCCTGCGGCGATCGCGTCGTCGATCGACCGGAGGCGCACGCGCTCGCCCCTGACCCGCACGGTCCCGCGAGCGGCCGGGAGCACGCCGAAGAGGGACTCGGCGATCTCGGTCCGGCCGGAGCCGAGCAGTCCGGTCACGCCGAGGATCTCTCCCTCGCGCAGGGTGAACGAGATGTCGCGGAACGCGCCCGGCAGGCCGAGTCCCTCGACCTCGAGGACGACCGGAGCGTCGTGGGGGAGCACCGACACCGCACGGGCGTCGTCGACGTCGTGGCCCGTCATGTGCCGCGTGATCGAGGCGGGGTCCAGATCGGCGGCGTCGGCGGTCAGCACATGGCGTCCCGACCGGAGGATCGTCACCCGCTGCGAGACGGCGAGGACCTCGTCGAGCTTGTGCGAGACGAACATCAGGGCCACTCCGCGTGCGCGCATCCGCTCGACGAGGCTGAACAGGCGGGAGACCTCGGTATGGGTCAGTGCCGTCGTCGGTTCGTCCATGATGATCACGCGGGCCTCGTGGACGAGCGCCCGGCAGATCGCCGTGAGCTGCTTGTCGGCGACCGAGAGGCTCTCCACGTCGGCGTCGAGGTCCAGGTCGAGGCCGAGCTCGTCGACGATGGCCTGAGCCGCGGGCCGGGAGGCGCGCCGGGAGTACAGCCGCTTGCGCTCGGCAACGGCGGCCGTGAGGGCGATGTTCTCCGCCACCGTGAGGTTCGGGAAGAGCGAGAAGTCCTGGTAGATGACCTGGATGCCGCTCTTGATGGCGGCGGTGGTGTCCATCGCGTGGTGGACGATGTCGTCGACGACGATCTGGCCGGAGTCGGGCTTCTCCGCCCCGGAGATGATCTTGATGAGGGTCGACTTGCCGCACCCGTTCTCGCCGGCGAGGCAGTGCACCTCGCCGGGGTAGAGGTCGAGGGACACGCCCTGGAGAGCTGCGACACCGCCGTAGGTCTTGACGACGTCGCGCACCTGGAGCGCGGCTACGGGGGAGTCCTCTGAGCTGGGGGATGACATGGCGGACGCTTTCCGGCGTCCGCCGGGGTCGGCTCGGAGCGAGTCGACCCCGGCGGGGCCTGTGACGGAAGGGCTCAGAAGTCGTACTTGGCGGCCTCTGCGGCGTCGGCCGCGACCGAGGCGTCACCCGCGAAGACGTTGTCGTAGCCGTCGAGCTTCACGAGGGAGGTGTAGCCCTCGATGCCGAGGTCGGTCCCGACCTCGATCGTCCCGCCCTGGGCGAGGATCAACGCGATCTGGAGCTGGGCCTCACCGGCGAGCGCCGGGTCCCAGAAGAAGATCTTGTCGATCGACCCGTTGGCGAGGTACTTGGCCGAGGCGGACGGGATCGAGGTCCCCATCACGCAGACCTCGTCCTCGAGGCCGGCCTCTTCGATGGCGCGAGCGATCCCGGGGACGTCGTTGCCGGCGGAGCCCTGGAAGCCCTTGATGTCCGGGTACTTCGCGAGGATCTCCTTGGCGCGGTCGTACGCCGCGTTCTCGTTGTCCGTGCTCTCGATCGGGTCCTCGACCCGCGTCATGTCCGGGTACTCGGCCTGCTGCTTGTCGTAGGCGGCTCCGACCCACTCCATGTGGGTCTTGGCCGTGAGCCCACCGACGAACTGCACGTAGGAGCCCTCCTCGCCCATGCACTGGGCGAGGTTCTCCATGATCTTCTCGCCGTACACCGCGTTGTCGAAGGCCTCGATGTCGATGTCGACGTTCTCGATGCCCGACGCCTCGTGGGCGACGACGATGATGCCCTGCTCGCGAGCCTGCGCCAGCACGTTCGAGAGCGCCTCCGGCGAGTTCGGGACGACGGTGATGGCGGTGGGCTTCTGGGGGATGAGGTCCTGGATGATCGCGATCTGCTTCTCCGGGCTGACGTCGTCGCCGCCCTCCTCGCGAGCGTCGACCCCGGTCCGCTCGGCGAAGTTCTTGACGCCGACCTCCATGCGGTCGAACCAGGCGATCCCCGTGAGCTTGACGACGGTGACCATCGTCATGTCCTCGGGCGCCAGGCTCGCGTCGCCGCCCGTCGCCGCCGTGGTGGTGGACGATCCGCCGACGGACCCACAGCCCGCCAGCAGTGCCGCCGCAAGCCCGAACGCTGCGATCTGGGCAGTCCTACGTTGCGTCATGACATCACTCCCTTGTGATTGGTTTCGCGTGAGAGTCGCGCGTCCGGCTCCCGGATTCGTGCTCGTCGAGTGGACAGTAGCCCGATGATGCGCGAATGTCGAGACGATCTTGCGCTTTATCGCGCACCACGAGGGGGCAATCTGCGCGATATCGCGCACAGCGCGCTGCTAGAGTGACGTAGCGCCGTCAGAGGGGACATCGCGTGTCGCGTACGTCGGAGATCGTCGAACGACTGCAGGAGCGGGGCTTCCAGAGTGTGAACAGCCTCGCGGAGGCCTTCGGCGTGGACACCTCGACAATCCGCCGTGACCTGGAACGACTCCAGGAAAGAGGCTTGATCGAGCGCACCCACGGTGGTGCCGTGCCGGTGCGCGGGCTCGACCACGCCCCGCGCCGGGACATGGGTGGCCGGGCGGCCGAGAAGCGCGCCATCGGCGCCGCGATGGCCGAGCGGATCCACGAGGGGCAGTCGATCCTCCTCGACGGTGGCACCACGACGCTCGAAGTCGCGCGACATCTGAACCACCGCCGGCTGACCGTCGTCACGCACGATCTGCGCATCGGTCTCGAGATCGCCAAGAAGCCGGCGATGAGCCTGGTCTTCATCGGCGGCGAGCTGCTGCCCAACGGGTACGCGATGTGGGGCCCGACGTCCATCCAGCAGGTCGAGAACCTCCGCGTCAACGCCGCCATCTTCGGCGCGGCCAACGTGATGGAGGACGGGATCTACTCGGCGTCGAGCTATGAGATCGAGCTCAAGCGCAAGATGCGCTCCATCGCAGGGGAGGCCTACTTCGTGGCCGACAGCACGAAGTTCGGTCGGGACGCGCTCTTCAAGGTCTTCGGCTTCGAGGACTTCACCGCGGGGATCTCCGACGCGACCCTCGACCCGATCCGGGCCGCCGACTTCCCCGTGCCGGTGATCCGGGTACCGGTCCCCGCAGCGGACGGCCGTCGTCCCTGACGACCGCGGCGGGGCGCCCGTGCGTCACCTCGGCAGGTCGGCGGTCTAGGCTCCCCCGGGTGCCGTCGTACCGGGTCCGCATGGTCGTGGGCGCGTTGCGCCTGGGAACCGATCCGGCGCAGGTGCTGCCCACCGCGACGGAGGCGGCGCGGGAGCACACGGCCGTCGAGGCGGGTCAGGTCGACATCCTGCGCGGTGAGCCCGTGCTCACCGTCCGCTACGAGGCCGCCGACGACCTCGCGGCCGCCGGAGTCGGGCGCGCCGTCGTCGAGCGGGTGGACGCGATGGCGGTGGTGGAGACGAGCCGGGTCATGCGTCGGTTCGGCAACCGCTGGTACCCGATGCGCTGACCGGTCGGCGGTCGTCGCCGGAGAGGCGTCCGGTTTGTACCGATTGCCCCTTCTGCCCCGCGCGTCCACGATGGGGGTCTGCCGCCGCCCGGGCGGCTCCTCGTGCGGAAGGCCGATCCGATGCCGCAGACACCTGTCTTCACCCTCCGTTCGGGCAGCAACGACATCGCGGTCGAGCGGGACCGGGTGCGCCGGCGCCGTGTCTACCGGCTGGTCGCCGTCGTCCTGGCCGTCGAGGCCTACTTCATCGCGATGCCCCTGGCCGGGCGCTCGCCGATCCCCCGGCTGCCGGAGATCGATCCCCTGGTCGCGGTGCCGGTCCTGTTCTTCGGTGCGCTCCTGCTCCTGCTCGTCGGTTCCCAGGTCCTCACGAGCCGGTCCCCGCACCTGACCTATCGTCCTGAGCAGATGGACGTCGGTCTGGACGACGTGATCGGGATCGACCCCGTCAAGGAGGACGTGCGCCGATCGATCGACCTGTTCCAGACGCACCGCCAGTTCGCCGAGCAGATGGGTGGCACCCCGCGTCGCGGACTGCTCTTCGAGGGGCTGCCCGGCACGGGGAAGACGATGACGGCCAAGGCGATGGCGGCCGAGGCGGGGGTGCCGTTCCTGTTCGTCTCGGCGACCTCCTTCCAGTCGATGTACTACGGCGCGACGGCGAAGAAGATCCGCGCCTACTTCGCGGCCCTGCGCAAGGCCGCGCGGGCCGAGGGCGGCGCGATCGGCTTCATCGAGGAGATCGACGCGATCGCCATGCGCCGCGGCGGTCTGACCGGCGAGGCGGCCACCGTCCAGGGCGCCGGCAGCGGCAGCCGGCCGCACGGGCTCCTGCCCGCCGTCGTGCGCAACGCGGTGATCAGCGAGGGGACGGGTGGCGTCGTCAACGAGCTCCTGGTCCAGATGCAGTCCTTCGACGAGCCCGTGGGCTCCGCTCGGTTGGCCAACCGGCTCATCGCCGCCGTGAACCTGCTCCTGCCCGCGCACCGGCAGATCCAGCAGCTGCGCCCCGTGCGCGCCCCCATCCTGCTCATCGCCGCGACCAACCGTGCCGACTCCCTCGACCCCGCGCTGCTGCGTCCTGGGCGGTTCGACCGCCGGCTCACCTTCGAGCCGCCGGACGTGCACGGGCGCAGGGCCCTCGTCGACCACTTCCTGGCCCGGCGCTCGCACGAGGCGGTCCTGGACGACCCCACCCTCCGCGACCGCATCGCGGCCGCGACCCAGGGCTGGACACCGGTCATGATCGAGCACCTGCTGGACGAGGCGCTGGTCAACGCGCTGCGGAGAGGATCGGGCGCGATGTCCTTCGTCGACGTCGAGCAGGCGCGCATCACCGAGATGGTCGGGATCGGCCGCCCGGTCACCTACACCGAGGAGGAGCAGCGGCTCATCGCCACGCACGAGGCGGGGCACGCCGTGGTCGCGTGGCTGCTGGCCCCGAACCGGACGCTCGAGGTGCTCACGATCGTCAAGCGCGGTCCGGCGCTCGGCCTGCTCGCGCACGGTGACACCGAGGAGGTCTACACGCACTCCTCGACGGACCTGCGAGCGCTCGTGCAGATCGCGATGGGTGGGTTCGTCGCCGAGGAGCTGTTCTTCGGACGGACCTCCACCGGACCGGCGAGCGACCTGGCCGCAGCGACGTCCACGGCAGCGCAGATGGTCGGTGCGGCGGGGATGACGGGCTCGCTCGTGTCCTTCCTGCCCACCGGGCAGAACCTCGTCTCCGCCGTCCTGGCCGACCCCGCCGCGCGGGCGCAGCTGGAGACGGTGCTCGACGACGCACGCAAGACCGTCGTCTGGCTGCTCACCCGCAACAAGCACCTGGTCGAGGCGCTGCGCGACGCACTGCTGGAACGGTACGAGCTCGTCGGTGCGGAGATCGCGGAGGTGCTGCTGACAGCCGCGGCGGGTACCGACCCGCACGGTGGTCGAGGGGACGCGTCGGACGACGTCCCGCAGGAACGCGCCACCATGTCGCCGACGCGGCGGGCCTCGGTGGCCTGAGCGGTCACCGCGCCCCGGCGCGGCATCGCGCGGGGCGAGGTCCCCCGCCGTCCGCCGTAGGGGTCCTCATCGGCTCGCTGCGGCCGGAGTTGAGGGGGCCTCGGGCCCACCTCGGCGCCCTACCGGTCCACTAGCGTGACGTGACACCCTCGCCATGGCGTGGCGGACCTGCGGACGTCCCGAGCGCCACCCCGGCCGCCCGGAGCCCCATGAATCCCGACTTCTACGCAGAAGCGCTCGACCAGGTGGCCGACGGTGTGTACGCGTTGGACCGCGACCGTCGGATCACCTACTGGAACGCCGGGTCCGAGCGGATCTCCGGCTATGCCGTCGAGGACGTCATCGGCCGGCGCTGCTCTGCCGGGATCCTGCGGCATGTCGACGACGACGGACGGCCGTTGTGCCGTGACGCCTGCCCGCTCGAGGCGGTGATGCGGGACGGCGAGTCGCGGCAGGCGGACGTCTATCTCCACCATGTCCACGGCCACCGGGTGCCGGTGACCGTGCGCGGGAGCGCGCTGCGGGACGAGGGCGGCACGATCGTCGGGGCGATCGAGGTCTTCACCCCCACGGCCGGCAACCTCTACACCGAGCAGGTCGCGGTCGAGCCCTCGGACTCCGACGGCCGCGACACGGTCACCGGGCTGCCGGTGCGTCGGCTCGGCGAGGAGCGCCTGGAGGTGCTCCTGGCCCGCCCGGCGGCCGAGGGGACGGGGCTCGGCGTGCTCTTCATCGACGCGGACCACTTCAAGGTGGTCAACGACACCCATGGGCACGCGACGGGGGACCGGGTGCTGCGCATGATCGGTCGATCGATCGCCGGTGGCCTTCGCCGGGGGGACCTGGCCGTGCGCTGGGGTGGCGAGGAGTTCCTCGCCCTGCTCCCCGAGGTCGACGACGCGATGCTGCGCACCGTCGCCGAGCGGGTGCGGATGCTCGTGGAGCACTCGTGGATCCAGCAGGAGGGCGCACCCGTGCGGGTGACGGTCTCCGTGGGCGCCACGCTCGCTCGGCCAGGAGCCGATGCCGAGGCGTGCGTCGCCCGCGCCGACGCGCTCATGTACGAGAGCAAGCGCGCGGGCCGGAACCGCGTGACCGTCGCGACGGCCTGACCTCCCGCGGCGGGACTGCGCCGCTCAGGCGCCCACGACTCCGCCGAGCACCAGCAGGACCGCCTGGGCCAGCAGGATCTTGGTGATCATCGCGACGGGGTACACCATCGCGTAGCCGACGTTCGGGGACTCGTCCCCGGAGGCCTCCAGGGCGTAGCCGAGCACGGCGGGCTGGGTGTGCATCGAGGACACCAGCCCGGTGAGGGTCCCGTAGGGCATCTTGAACCACCGGTACCCGATGATCAGGGTCACGAGCGGGATCAAGGTCGAGATCAGTGCTCCGACGATCAGCAGCGTCACCCCGGAGTTCTCGGCGAACATGGTGCGGAAGGTGTAGCCCGAGCCGAGGCCGACGGCGGCGAGGAAGAGCGTGAGGCCGATCTGCCGCAGCGTGAGGTTCGCGCTGTAGGGGATGTTCCAGACGATCGGCCCGGTACGGCGGACGGCACCCAGGACGAGGCCCGCCACGAGCGGTCCGCCGGCCGATCCGAGCTCGAAGGTCATCCCACCGGGCAACGGGACGGAGATCACGCCGAGCAGGAGTCCGAGGGACATGCCCAGGCCGAAGGAGAGCAGGTCGATCTCCGACAGGTGCCGGTAGGAGTCGCCCAGCCGGGCGGTGACGGCCTTCATGTGCTCGCGCCCCGCGACCACGCGCACCCGGTCCCCGAGCTCGAGCACGGTGTCGCCCGAGGCGATGACGTCGACGTCGCCGCGGCGCACGCGGGTGACGATCGCGTCGTAGTCCTCCGGGAGCCGCAGGTCCTTCAGTCGCCGCCCGACGACCTCCGTCTCGGAGACGACGATCCGGCGGAAGTCGTAGCGCGTGCGGTCGAGCTCGGGGTGGTGCTCGTCGAGCGCGCCCAGGACGGCGACCGCCCGCTCGACGTTCGTCTCGGTGCCGACGACCTGGACGAGGTCGCCGTCGCGCAGCCGCAGGTCGCCCTCGGCGAGCAGCACGTCGTCCCCGCGCTGGATGCGGCTCATCACGATCGGCAGGCGCAGGGCGCGCTGGATCTCCCGCACGGACCTGTCCAGGCAGACCGCGGCGTCGACCCGGATCGTCACGGAGCGGATCTCCTCCTGCACGAGGTTCAGGGAGGTGAGCTTGGCGGCCTCCGCGCGGTAGTCGATCCGGAAGAGGCGGGCGACGATAGCGATCGCGAGGATCGGGCCGAGGACGCCCATCGGGTAGGCGATCGAGTACCCGATGGTCGGCTCGTTCGCGGCAGCGGCGATCGCAGGCCCGGTGCCCGAGGCCTCGACGGCCTCGATCACACCGGCCAGCGCAGGGGTGTTGGTGGTCGCACCGGTGAAGAACCCCGCCGCGACGGTCGCCTTGAGGCCGAAGACCTTGGCGGTGGCGACCACGAGCCCCGCGGCGACGACCATCATCGCGACGACGAGGGCGTTGTCCCGCAGGCCCTTGCGGTTGAACGAGGCGAAGAAGTTCGAGCCGCTCGCCAGGCCGATCGTGTAGACGAAGATCGCCAGCCCGAAGGTCCGCAGGAACTCGGGGATCTCCAGCTCGGGGCTCTGGGCGCCGATCGCCAGGCCGACGAACAGCACTGCCGCCACCCCGACCGACGCGCCCTTGACGTGGATCCGACCGAGGGCGTAGCCGATCGCCGCGGTGACGAACAGCAGCAGGACGGGGTTGCCTGCCAGGAGCTCGATCATCGACCAGGACCCTCTTCTCCGGCGTCGGTCGGCGGCCTCGTTGCCACCGGCGACTCCAACGCCCGGCCCCACTGTGCCGTACCCCCGACAGTGCTCACCCGGGTCCTGAGTCCTGGCGTCGACGGCTCCGCGCGGTGGCGCAGCCGCAGGTCAGGTCTGTGCGGCGGCGTCCTGCTCCCCGACGGCTGCAGGAGCGAGGCCCGGCGCCGGCCGTGGGTCGAGGTGGATCCCGGCGATCATGCAGCGCACGGACCCGCCGGCGAGCTCGATCGTCGGGACGGGGAGCGGGACGATCCGGCAGCTGCGCCCGATCACCTCGAGCTGCGCCGGTTCCAGGCTCGCGAGAGCCGTCGTCGACAACGCGAGGATGCGGCCCGTCGGGGTCCGCAGCTCGATCGCGTTCCCGGCGAAGGCCCGCACCTGCTCGGGGCTGAGGTCGATCACGGTCCGTCCGTGCTCGGCCAGGCGCTCGGCGACCTCGCGCCTGCGTCGCGGGTCGCTGACCATGCTCAGGCCGATCAGGGCGAACTCCGTCGCCACGCACATGAGCACATTGGTGTGGTAGATCGGCACCCCGTGCTCGTCTGCGGCGTCGAAGGCCATCGGCTCGTAGCCGAAGTGCGTGCAGAAGCGCTCCAGGGCGATCGGGTCGGCGCGGTGCGAGCGAGCGGTGTAGGCGATGCGGCTCTCGTGGTCGAGCACCATCGCGCCGGTGCCCTCGAGGTAGACGCCGTCCTGCTCGAGCCCCGAGTAGTCGATGACGTCCTGGACGCGGTAGCGCTCCTTGAGCAGCTCGATCACGTCGCTGCGCCGCTCGGTGCGCCGGTTCGGGACGTACATGGGGTAGACGGCGACATGCCCGCCGGCGTGGGTGGAGAACCAGTTGTTCGGGAAGACGCTGTCGGGGCGGGTCGGGTCCTCGTTCTCGAAGAGGTGCACGCGGACGCCCTCGGCCGCGAGCGTCTCGGCCGCGCCGGTGACCTCGTGATAGGCGGCGACGGCGAGCCGGGCCGCCGCCATCCCGTCAGCGTCGTCGCCGAGGTCGACGGTCGACTGGAAGGCGTTGTCCGCAGCGGTCTGCGGGTTGGGCTGGAAGTGGTGCGGCCGGATCAGCACGACCGCCGCGGGAGCCTGGACTGCCACCGCGGTCAGACCAGGACCGGCGCGACGGACTCGCGCACCAGGGAGAAGAGGTCCTTGGGGTCGCTCGGCTCGGCGACGAGGTCGACGTCCTGGACGAACGCCGTCCCCGACACGGCCCTGCGCAGGAAGGTCAGCGCGGAGAGGTCCTCGATGGCGAAGCCGACCGAGTCGAAGATCGTGATCTGCTCGGTCGAGGTGCGCCCCGGGGCGAGCCCGGTGAGCACCTGCCAGATCTCGGTGACGGGGAAGTCGGGGGCGACCTGCTGGATCTCTCCCTCGACCCGCGTCTGGGCGGTGTGCTCGACGAACACGCTCCCGCGGTGCAGGATCCGCGCGTCCAGCTCGGTCTTGCCGGGGCAGTCGCCGCCGATCGCGTTGAGGTGCATGCCGGGGGCGACCATCGCGTCGGTCAGGACGGTGGCGTTCGTCTTGTCGGCGGTGCACGTGGTGACGACGTCCGCGCCGTCGACGGCCTCGGCGGCCGAGCCCGCGACGTGGATCGAGAAGCCGAGCGGTCCGAGGTTGCGCACCAGCTTGGCCATCGCTGCGGGGTCGGTGTCCCAGATCCGCAGGGTGTCGATCCCGAGGGCTGCGCGGAAGGCGAGCGCCTGGAACTCGGACTGCGCACCGGTGCCGATCAGGGCCATCGTCCGCGAGTCGTGGCGGGCGAGGGCGCGCGCGACCACCGCGGAGGTGGCAGCGGTGCGCAGTGCGGTGAGCAGCGTCATCTCGGACCAGAACACGGGGTAGCCGGTCGCGACATCGGCGAGCACCCCGAAGGCCGTGACGGTCTGGTGGCCGGTGCTCGGGTTGTCGGGGTGGCCGTTGACGTACTTGAACCCGTAGGTCTCGCCGTCGGAGGTCGGCATGAGCTCGACGACGCCGAGCGGGGAGTGGCTGGCGATGCGCGGGATCCGCTCGAAGGCCTGCCACCGGCGGACATCCGCCTCCAGGTGCTCGACCAGGCCCGCGAGGATCGCCTCGACGCCCTCCTGTGCTGCCCAGCGCGTGATGCTGCGGACGTCGACGAACTCGACCATGTGGCCCACCTCCCGTGTCGAGAGAACGGTAGAGATGTGCAGGTTGCGGTCGCAATCGCCAGAGTGCGCCGATCTGTCTACCCGGCTGACCAGAGTGAGAGGCGCGGATGTACATTCTGTTCATGCGAGCCCTGGACGACCTCGACCGCCGCCTGCTCAGCGCCCTGCGCGCGGACAGCCGCGAGCCCGTCGCCGCCCTCGCCCGCCGGCTCGGGGTCTCCCGGGCGACGGTCACCAGCAGGATCGACCGGCTGCTCGACGAGGGCACCGTGCTGGGCTTCTCGGTCCGCGTTCGCGAGGAGCGCGATCCCGACTCCGTCACCGCCGTGTGCCTCGTCGAGGTCGAGGGGCGGTCGACGGATGAGGTCATCGCTCAGCTGCGTGGGCTGCCGGACATCCGGGCCCTGCACTCGACCAACGGCAAGTGGGATCTCGTGGCGGAGATCCGCACGGAGTCCCTCGCCACCTTCGACCGGCTGCTCCGGGACATCCGCACGATCGACGGTGTCGCCAACAGCGAGACGAGCCTGCTGCTCAGCTCCGTGATCGACTGACCGGCGACGCCGGTCGGCGCGGTTCGCGGCTCAGTCGCCGAGGCTCGTGCCGACCTTGCGGGCGGCGGTGACCCAGTCGTGGTCGGTGGGGACGAGCTTGACCTTGCCTGCGACCTCGGCGAGCGGGACCGGCTCGGTGCCCTCTCCCCGGGCGGCGACCATGTAGCCGTACTCGCCGGCGGCGGCGAGGTCGGCAGCGACGGCGCCGATCCGGGTGGCGAGGAGGCGGTCCGCCGCGCACGGGGTCCCGCCGCGCTGGACGTAGCCGAGGATCGTCACGCGGGACTCGAGACCGGTCGCGGACTCCAGGGCGCGCGCGAGCCGGAAGCTGTGCTCACGCTGGGTGTCCTCGACATGGGCGAGGTGAGCCTTGGCCGCACGGGAGCCCTCGGGGGTCTTGGCCGCCTTGACCAGGAGTCGGGCCGCCTCGTAGTCGGCCGTGTCGTGCACGTCGCGGGCTCCCTCGGCGACGGCGACGACGCTGAAGGAGCTGCCCCGGTCCATCCGCGCGGTGATCATCTCGGCGACCTTCTCCACCGTGTACGGGATCTCCGGGATGAGGATGACGTCCGCACCGCCCGCGATCCCGGCGGCGAGGGTGAGCCACCCCGCGTTGTGCCCCATGACCTCGGTGAGGATGATCCGGTGGTGGCTGTGCGCCGTGGAGTGCACCCGGTCGATCGCCTCGGTGGCGATCTCCGTCGCCGTGGCGAAGCCGAAGCTCGTGTCCGTCCCGGCGATGTCGTTGTCGATCGTCTTGGGGAGCATGAGCACGTTCATCCCGGCGTCGGCCAGTCGCATCGCGTTCTTCGCGGTCCCGCCGCCGCCGATGAGGATGAGCCCGTCCAGGCCCTCCTCCTCGTACTGCCGGGCGACGGTCGGCACCATGTCGACGCTCTCGTCGTCGACGGGCATCTTGTGCACCTTGTCGCGGCTGGTGCCCAGGATGGTGCCGCCGATCGTGAGGATCCCGGACAGCGCCCTGCCGTCGAGCGGGACGTGGCGGTTCGCCACGAGTCCGGTGATCCCGTCGCGGAAGCCGATGAGCTCCATGTCGTGGTGCCCGATGGCCGTCTTGCCCACGGCGCGGATCGCGGCGTTCAGCCCGGGGCTGTCGCCTCCGGCGGTCAGGATCCCGATGCGCTTGGACTTCCTGCTGGCCATGGCTCGATCTCGTCTCGGGTCGGGGGCGTGACGCGACAGTCTGTCCACCTGACGTGCGCCGACACAAGGCGGCGGGCCGGAGGCCTAGGGTGCTGGGCATGGTCGACAACGCAACGCTCCGGACAGGGATCATCGGCTACGGGCTCTCGGGCCAGGTCTTCCACGAGCCCTTCCTCGCCACGAACCCCACCTTCAGCATCGACCTCGTCGCCACGAGCGATCCGGGGCGCCAGGCACTCGCCTCGGCCCACTACCCCGTGGTCGCCACGCCGGCCGAGCTGCTCGCCCGTGCGGGGGAGCTCGACCTCGTCGTCCTCGCCTCTCCCGCGCACACCCACCTCGAGCAGGGCCTCGCTGCCCTCGAGGCCGGTGCGGCCGTCGTCGTCGACAAGCCCTTCGCGGCCTCGGTCGCCGAGGCGACCCAGCTCGTCGAGGCGGCCGAGCGGCTCGGGCGTCCGTTGTTCGTCTTCCAGAACCGACGCTGGGACGGGGACTTCCGCACGGTGCGCGCCGTGGTCGAGTCCGGCCTGCTCGGTCGGGTGCACCGCTTCGAGTCCACCTTCGAGCGCTTCCCCCAGCCCCGCGCGGGCCGGTGGCAGGACACGACGACCCCGGCGCAGGGCGGTGGGATCACCTTCGACCTCGGCAGCCACCTCGTCGACCAGGCCCTCCAGCTCTTCGGGCCGGCCGAGCTCGAGTGCGCCGAGCTGGCCGTGCTCCGCGAGGGTGGACGGAACGAGGACGACGCCTTCCTCTCGCTGCGGCACGAGTCGGGGGTCCGGTCGCACATCACCGTGAGCCGGGCCGCCGGGCAGTCCGGCCCGCGGTTCCGCGTCCTCGGCACCGAGGGCGCCTACAGCGTCGACGGGCTCGACCTGCAGGAGACCCTCCTCAAGGCGGGCGGTCGGCCGACCGACGAGGGCTACGGGCAGACTCCCGAGAGCGCCTGGGGACGGATCGGCGTCGCCGGCTCGCCCGAGGGCCTCGTGCCGTACCCGACGCTTCCGGGCACCTATGCGGACTTCTACGCCGGCGTCGCCGCGACGATCCGCGACGGGGCGCCGACCCCGGTGGAGCCCCGTGACGCGCTCGCCGCCTTCCGGATCCTGGAGCAGGCGCACGCGATGAGCCGCTGACCGGGGTGGCGCGGCGCCGGCCCGTCCCGGGTCGCTCCGCGTCGTCCGGTCAGAGGCCCGACGGGTGGATCCACCGTGATCAGGCGCGGGCGGGTCGCCCCGTATGGGCCACGACGAGCCTGAACACCGCCCACAGCACACCGGTCACGGCGGTCGCGATCAACGCCGCGCCGAGATCCGGCTGGAACATGCTGATCGTGCCGATCGGCGAGCCGACGAGGCTCGGCACCAGGCCGAGGACCACCCACGCGGCGGCGAGGGTGGTGAGCAGCGGGAACCAGAGGCTGAAGCGGCCGGCGACGCCCGACTTCGCGCGGATGGCGGCGCGGTGCCGCCAGGCCCAGACCATGCTCAGCAGGTAGCCGACCGGGAGGAGCACCAGGCTGAGGACGAGGGCCTTCTGGGGCAGGCGCGAGCCCTCGTCGACGGCGTCGAGACCCAGCGCCCTCGTGGTGATGCCGTTGCGGAGCGCGGACGTCTCTCCGAAGCCGACTCCGCTCCCGCCGTTGACCAGCACGGTGACCGCCCTCTTCTCGGCGGGGACCATCGTCGCCAGCGTCTCGACTCCGGGGGTCGACCCCGAGTGCCACACCGTGCCGTTGCCCGCGTCCACGAACCAGCCGAAGCCGTAGAAGGTCGCGGCCCCGCCCGCCGGGCGCATCATGAGGGCCTTGCCGTCGGCGCTCAGCACGTCGTCCTCGCCGTTCATCATCATCTGCAGGTAGAGAGCGAGGTCGCTCGCGCTCGCCACGATCCCGCCCTGGGGGGCCGTCGCACGATCGGTCCGGTTCTCGGGAAGAGGTCGCTTGGTGCCGAACCACGGGCGGTGCCCGGTCGCCATGGACTCGTGGATCTCGCCGTCGGCCACGAAGCTGTGCACCATGCCGACCGGCTCGAGGATGTGGGTGGTGACGTAGTCCTGGTACTGCGCGCCGCTGACGACCTCGATCAGCCGACCGAGGATCTGGTAGTTCGTGTTCGAGTACTCCCACCTCTCGTCCGGCCCGTAGGCCGGGGTCGTCTCGGCGAGCCCCTCGACGAGGCGCGCGAGCTCATCGGTGCCGGCAGCCCCGTCCCGGTGCGAGGCGTTCCCCTGCAGGGTGGAGAAGCCGCTGGTGTGGCTGAGCAGCTGACGGATCGTGACCCCACCGGCGGGTCGGCCCGTGAAGTCGTCCAGGTAGTCGGAGATCGCGGCACCCAGGTCGACCCGGCCCGCCTCGGCCAGCTGCATGACGGCGAGCGCCGTGAAGCTCTTGGAGATCGACCCGGTGAGGAACGGCGTGTCCGGCGTGACGGGGGTGGTGCCCCCTACCCTGACGACACCACGCGCCCCGAGGGCCGTGCCGCCGTCGGCCACGACGGAGTAGGCCAGGCCCGGCACGCCGGAGGTCGGCATCTCGCTCTCGATGAACCCCTCCATCGACCCGTCCGTGGCGCCGGAGCCCGGTGCGGTGCTCAGACCCGGTGCGGTGCTCAGACCCGGTGCGGTGCTCAGGCCAGGTGCGGTGCTCAGGGCGAGGGTGGCGCTCAGGCCGAGGGCAAGGGCGGTCAGGGCTCGCTGCATCGGTGCGTCCTCTGCGGTCGTACTTAGTACGGTCGTCGCGATCGAGGGTAGACGTACTAAGTACGAGCGTCAATGGGGAGAGCGAGAGGGTGCGCGCCCGGGGCGGTCGACGTCGCCCTCAGGCCCAGCGGCTCAAGGGCGGGGGTCGTCGTCGTCGGACCAGTCGGAGGTCAGGCTGAGGTCCGCCTGCTGGACGAGCTCCTCCAGGAGGCCCAGCAGCTCGGTCGCGGTGCGCGCGCGCAGCAGGGCGAGCTGGTCCATCGGGCCGAGGGGTGCGATGCCGGCGAGCTGCCAGAGTCGTTCCGCCGGCTCGGGGGACAGCTCGGTGTCGGCCGGCCAGGGCAGCTCGACGAACTCGCTCGCCCGGGAGAGGGTCCTGCGCACGGAGGCCTCCGCTCCGGCAAGGGCGAACGTGGTCTCCCGGTCGAGCTCCCAGGGGTCCAGCTCGCGCACCTCGGCCCGGGGGAACGGGTCGTCGGCGAGCCAGCGCACCACCTCGAAGCGCATGCCGCCGGTCGCGAGCAGCCGGACCGACTCCTCGGCGATCTGCACCGAGGAGATGCGCGCCACCGTGCCCATGTCGAACCGGAGGTCACCCCCGCCGACCTCGGAGCCGCGCTCGATCAGCACCACTCCGAACTCACGCACCGGCTCCCCGAGCAGCGACGCCAGCATCGCGACGTAGCGGGGCTCGAAGACGCGCAAGGGCAGCGGCATCCCCGGGAAGAGGACGGAGCCGAGCGGGAACATCGCCAGCTCGCGGGTGGCGCCGGTCATGTGCCCGATCCTGCCGCCCACGGCGCGGTGCTGCGAGCGCACGGGGGGGGCGGGGTCCGGCGTCGGCGTGGCGGTCAGTCCGCGAGGGCGGCATCCATCTGGCCCAGCACCTCGGTGAGGCCCTCGGCCAGTCCTCGCCTGGCGAGGTCCTCCATCTCCGCCGTGCTCGAGAAGGTGTTGATCATGGTCACTCGCGTTCCCGTCGAGGTCGGGTGCAGGTGGAAGGTCATCCCGACGGCGGGCGTGCCGGGGTTCGGCTCGCCGTGCGCGTCGACGAACCGGTCCTCGAGCTCCAGCAGCGCGGCGTGCTCGACGGCGAGGATCCGCCACCAGCCGGCGGACTCCCGGTCCTCCGGTCCGTGCATGACGTAGTGGACGCTGCCGCCAGGTCTCAGCTCGTGCGCGGTGACGGTGGCGGGCCAGCCTGCCGGGCCCCACCAGCGTTCGAGGCGGCGCGGGTCGGCCCACAGCTGCCAGGCTCCGGCCGGCGCCGGCGCGAGGTCGGCGACCAGGGTCAGCGTGAGGCTCGCCGGGTCCGGGGTCACGCTCAGGACGGGCATCTCGGTGCCGACTTCACGGCTCAGCCCTGGATCTCGGCGAGGCGGGCGAGCAGCATCCGCTCGAGCAGCACTGTCGGGAGGGGGTGGGCCGCCGAGCAGTGGACCGTCCCCTTCGAGGTCGACCAGCCGGCGAGGTCCTCCCGGACGGTGTCGAGGGCGGCGGGGGAGAACGGGTAGAGCGAGATCCGCTCGCCCCTGACGGCCAGCCCGAGCAGCGGACGACCGTCGACGAGGAGCGCAGGGACCCCGTAGCTGACGCCGCGGGCGGCGGACGGCGCGAGTCGCTCGGCAAGGTCGACGACGGCTGCGACCGCCGTCCGCTCAGGGCCGGGCAGTCCGTCGAGGAGCTCGTCAACGGCGCTCATACGGGGGAGTCTGCCATCGGCGGTTCGACCGGGACAGCGGCCGTGGGGTGCTGCTCGAGGACGATCTCGCCCCGGCGGCGCCTTGACGGGCGCCCCGCAACGCCGGGAGAGTGACCCGCATCACAGTGGGCGATCTCGGGAGCACCTCATGGTCACGCGTCTGAACCCGTACCTCTCCTTCCGCGACAGTGCGCGCGAGGCGATGGAGTTCTACCGCTCGGTCCTCGGCGGGGAGCTGGAGATCAGCACCTTCCGCGAGCTCGGGATGCCGGTCGGGCCCGGCGAGGAGGATCTCGTCATGCACTCGATGCTCGAGACGCCCGGCGGCCTGGTCCTCATGGGTGCCGACACCCCCAGCTCGATGGAGTACAGCCCCGGGGGGAGCATCTCGGTCTCGTTGAGCGGGGACGACACCGCCGAGCTCACGGGGTACTGGGAGGGCCTCGTCGAGGGAGCGACGATCACCGCCCCGTTCGAGGTCGCGCCGTGGGGTGACCTCTTCGGGATGCTCGTGGACCGGTTCGGCGTGACCTGGATGGTCAACGGTCCGGCACCGGAGTAGTGCGCGCGACGGCTCGCTGGGTGGTCACCAGCCCCAGGTGCCCGGATCGCCCTTGAACGGACCGACGACGGCGCTCGTGATCCACCCGCCGTAGAAGCCGCCGGGCTGCGGGACGACGGTCTCCCCGTCCACCGAGCAGCGGTCGACGCTCCGGGGCATGACGGCGACCGTCCCGCGGAGCACCTCGAAGCCCGGCGTCGGCTCGGGGTAGGTCCACGCGGCGCGTTCGGCGACGGTCTGCCCGGAGACGAGGTCGAAGTACGCCGCGCGGCCCTTCCACTCGCACCAGGTCGAGCCGCCGATCTCGCGGAGCACGCCCCGGGCGAAGGCCTCGCGCGGGACGTAGTACGTCGGCGGGTGGCTCGTCTCCAGCACGCGCCACGACCGCACGGTGCGCGCGATCACCCGGCCACCGAGCTCGATCTCCACGAGGGCGGAGGACTCCTCGACGCGCGGCGGCCGGGGGTAGTCCCAGACGGACTCCTGGCCGGGACCTGGCGGGATCGGGGCGGGGTGGGCCATCGACCGAGGCTAGGTCCGGACCGGACCGTGCGCTCGGCGAGAATGGTCGGCGCAGGCGCCGCGTCCGGGCGCCGGCCCGACGATCCGAGGAGCAGCCCAGCCGTGTCCGCCCCTGCGCAGCCCGCACCGCGCACCGCCGAGTGGTGGACGTCGGCGGTGGTGTACCAGGTCTACCCACGCTCCTTCGCGGACTCGGACGGTGACGGGATCGGCGACCTGCGCGGTATCACCGCGCGGCTCGACCACCTGGCCGTCCTCGGGGTGGACGTGCTGTGGATCTCGCCCGTCTACCGCTCCCCGCAGGACGACAACGGCTACGACATCAGCGACTACGAGGACGTCGACCCGCTGTTCGGCTCGCTCGCGGACCTGGACGAGCTGATCGCCTCCGCCCATGCTCGTGGGATCCGGGTCGTGATGGACCTCGTGGTCAACCACAGCTCCGACGAGCACCCGTGGTTCGTCGAGTCGCGGTCCTCCGTCGACAGCCCCAAGCGCGACTGGTACTGGTGGCGTCCGGCTCGCCCCGGCCACGAGCCGGGGACCCCCGGTGCCG
>NZ_JBFHHB010000008.1:0-31703 GCF_041597215.1 Actinotalea sp. | reverse complement strand
CGCGTCCCAGCGAGAGGTCAGTGGTCAGGTGAGAAGAGGAGGGGTCCAACGGTCGGCCTTTCGACGGGCCGGGAGCTCGTGGTGCCGCCGGCCGGGGAAGCGGGTGGTCCGGGTGCTGGCATCCATGGCTGGTCTCCGTCCTGGGGTCGGTGCGCTCTGCTGGTCGGGACGCTACCGATGCGGTGCCCGCCCCGTCGCGGCTATTTCGGCCGGTGGCCCTGCGCGGGCGTGCCTGCCGGGCACCGTGTCGGTCCGCAGGGGAGAATGGCGGGGTGAGCCTCTACCGCGACGAGGCGATCGTGCTGCGCACCCAGAAGCTGGGCGAGGCGGACCGCATCGTCACGCTCCTGACCCGTGAGCACGGGAAGGTGCGCGCCGTCGGCAAGGGGGTGCGCCGGACGTCCTCCCGGTTCGGCTCGCGCCTGGAGCCCTTCATGGTGATCGACGTCCAGCTCTACGCCGGCCGCAGCCTGGACACCGTGACCCAGGTGGAGACGATCGGTCCCTACGCGCGACAGCTGAGCGCCGACTACTCGCGGTACACCGTCGGCACCGCGATGCTCGAGACGGCCGAGCGTCTGGTCGAGGCCGAGCACGAGCCTTCGCTCCAGCAGTTCGTCCTGCTCGTCGGAGCGGTGCGGGCCCTCGCCGAGGCGGCGCACGCCCCCGGGCTCGTCCTGGACTCGTACCTGCTGCGCGCGCTGTCCGTCGCGGGCTGGGCGCCGTCGTTCACCGACTGCGCACGGTGCGGGGCTCCCGGGCCGCACCGGGCCTTCGCCGCGGGGGCGGGGGGCGCCGTGTGCCCCTCGTGCCGGCCCCCCGGTGCCGCCTCGCCCGCCCCGGAGACCTTCGCGCTCCTCTCGGCGCTGCTGACCGGCACCTGGTCCGTCGCCGACGCCAGCGATCACCGACACCGACGGGAGGCGAACGGGCTCGTGGCCGCGTTCCTTCAGTTCCACCTCGAACGCTCCCTGCGCTCGATGCGCATGGTGGAGCGCGCATGAGCGCCGCCCGCCGCGGCTCCGACGCGCCTCGGCGCGCGCGTGCAGCCGAGCACGTCCCCGTCCCGCCTCCTGCGCACCCGACGGGAGCCCGTCCCCCGGCCGTGCCGGCCGAGCTCGTGCCGAAGCACGTGGCGATCGTCATGGACGGGAACGGGCGCTGGGCCAACGAGCGCGGGCTGCCGCGTACCGCCGGGCATGCGGCAGGTGAGGCAGCGCTGCTCGACGTGGTGGCGGGGGCGATCGAGATCGGCGTCACCCATGTGTCGGCCTACGCGTTCTCCACCGAGAACTGGAAGCGCTCGCCGGAGGAGGTGCGCTTCCTCATGGGCTTCAACCGGGACGTGCTCCGCCGCCAGCGGGACACGATGCACGCCTGGGGCGTGCGGGTGCGGTGGGCGGGACGCACGCCGCGACTGTGGCGCTCGGTGATCCACGAGCTCGAGACGGCGGAGGAGCTGACCAGGGGCAACGAGGTGTGCACCCTGACGATGTGCGTCAACTACGGGGGTCGCGCCGAGATCGCCGACGCCGCCCGGTCGATCGCCCTCGAGGTCGCGGCCGGCCGGCTGGACCCGTCGAGGGTCGACGAGCGGACGATCGCCCGACACCTGGACGAGCCGGACCTGCCCGACGTCGACCTGTTCGTGCGGACCTCAGGCGAGCAGCGCATCTCGAACTTCATGATCTGGCAGGCGGCCTATGCCGAGATGGTCTTCCTCGAGGAGTACTGGCCGGAGGTGGACCGTCGGCACCTGTGGCGGGCCGTGGAGACCTATGCCCGCCGGGACCGTCGCTACGGCGGGGCGGTCGACTCGGCCACCTGAGCGGGGACCGGGACGGGCTCAGTGCCGGGAGTCGTCCTGCGACCGGCCGGGGTGCGTCGCGCGCTCGGTGAGGGCCTCGACCGCGCGGGCCGCAGCCCGGCGTCGGCGGGCCACGACCACCATCGCCGTGACGAGGACGGCGACCGCGACGACTGCCCCGGCCAGGGCCCAGGGCGATCGCGCAGCCAGTGCGACGCCGGCCTCGAAGGCCGCGAGCCCACCGGCGGCGTAGATCGCCGCCCACAGCAGGCAGCCGGGGATCATCGCGACGGTGTAGCGCGTCCAGCGGATCCGCAGCAGCCCTGCTCCGGCGTTGACGGCCGTCTGGAAGCCGATCGTCAGGAAGGACAGCGGGATCACCGGCAGTCCCCACCGGTCGATGACCTCGGTGGCCCGCCGGACGCGCGGCCCCTCGACGTACCGCGCCAGACGGGAGTGCACGGCGCCGGCGGCGACGGCACGGCCGAGCCAGTAGGTGGCCTGGGCCCGGAAGAAGACGACGACGAGCAGGAAGACGTACACCAGGGCGAACGGGCCGCTCTGGACCCAGGAGGGCATCAGGCGCCCGCCGAGCGGCACGGCGCGCAGACGCCGCTGAGCTCGACGGTGTGCTCGATCGCGCTGAACCCGTGGGCGGAGCCGACCTGGTCGGCCCATTCCTCGACGCCGGGGCCCTCGATCTCGACGGTCCGGCCGCAGCGGCGGCACACGAGGTGGTGGTGGTGCCCGCTCCTCGCGCACTTGCGGTAGACGGCCTCACCGTCGGCGGAGCGCAGCACGTCCACGTCGCCGTCCTCGGTGAGCGACTGCAGGGTCCGGTACACCGTCGCCAGGCCCACCCCGACGCCCTGCTCGCGCAGCAGCTCGTGGATCTGCTGCGCGCTGCGGAACTCCTCGAGCCCGGCGAGGGCCTCGGTGACGGCCGAGCGCTGACGCGTCATGCGCTGCATCAGCGACCTCCCGGCTCTCGTGCGGGGGAGGCCACGGCTCGCTCCGCCTCCGTGAGCTGGACGTCGTCGCCCACCTCGGGGTGCGGGTCGGGACGTCCACGGCGCCGGATCGCCCGAGCGGCCAGGAGGGACCTGCCGACCGCGACCACGGCGTAGATCGTGATGGCGAGCACGACGATCGTCGCGCCGGGGGTCGCGTCCGCCCAGTAGGTGATCGACAGCCCCGTGACGCACACGGTCACGCCGATCGCCATCGCGACGGCCATCGTCCGCCGGAAGGACCCGGTCATCAGCTGGGCGATCGCGACGGGGACGATCATCAGGGCGCTGACCAGCAGCAGTCCGACGACCCGCATCGCGACGGTCACGGTCAGGGCGGCGATGATCGCGATGGCGATGTTCAGGGCGCGCACCGGGAGCCCGCTCGCCCGCGCGAACTCCTCGTCGTGCGAGACCGAGAAGAGCGCTGTGCGCAGCCCGACGCCGACGGTGAGGACGAGACCGGTGAGGACGAGGGTCAGCCACAGGTCACCACGGCTCACGGTCGAGATCGAGCCGAACAGGTAGCCCATGAGGCTCGCGCTCGTGCCGCCCGCCTGGGAGATGAGGAGCACGCCCCCGGCGATCCCGCCGTAGAAGAGCAGGGCGAGGGCGACGTCACCCGAGGTCTTCCCGCGCTCACGGACCAGCTCGATCGCGAGCGAGCCGATGACCGCCGCGATGACGGCGCCGGGGATCGCCAGGACGTCCTTCGGGGTGAGGTTCATCAGGCTGCCGACGAGCCAGCCGAGCGCGACGCCGGTCAGGGCGACGTGCCCGATGCCGTCACCCAGCAGGGAGAGCTTGCGCTGGACGAGGTAGGTGCCGATCACGGGCGCGGACAGCCCGACCAGCAGTGCGGCGAGGAGCGCGCGCTGCATGAGCGGATCGCTCAGCATCGAGCCGAGCTCGTCCCAGATCATGACTCCCAGCCGATCGTCGTGGGGAGCACGGTGGCGGAGTCCTGGGGGCCGTCGTCGCCGTCGTGCGGGTGCAGGTGCTCGTGCTCGGGGCCCGCGTGCTCCGGTCGCGGGCGCGGGGGAGCGCCGTCGTGGGCGACGGCCCCGTGGCGCAGGACCACGGCTCGTTGGATCAGGGGGCTCAGCGCCCCGAGCTCGTGCAGCACCACGAGCACCGTGACCCCCCGCGCCGTCAGGGTCGAGAGCACCTCGGCGAAGACGCGCTGGCTCGGCAGGTCGACACCGGCGACGGGCTCGTCGAGCACGAGCAGATCAGGGTTGCGCACCAGGGCCCTGGCGATCAGGACGCGCTGCTGCTGCCCGCCGGAGAGCTCGCGGACCGGGCGGTCGACGGCCGAACCGAGCCCGACGGTGCCGAGCGCCTCGAGGGCGCGGCGCCGCGCGTCACGAGGACGCAGGAGGCGACGCGAGTGCAGCGTCCCGGACATGACGACCTCACCGGCCGTCGCCGGGACGCCGGTCGCGGCGGTCACCCGCTGCGGGACGTAGCCGATGCGCTGCCACGGCACCTGAGGTCCGAGCTGGGTACCGAAGAGCTCGATCCGACCCGCCTCGGTGGGGAGCGCGCCGACGAGGGAGCGCACGAGCGTCGACTTGCCCGAGCCGTTGGCGCCCAGGAGCGCGACGACCTCGCCGGCCTCGACGGTGAGGTCGATGTGATGCAGGATCACCGACCCGCCGAGCCGGACGCGGACCCCGGTCGCGGCGACGACTGGTGTCATGAGCAGCCGAGGGCTGCACGCAGCGCGGTGAGGTTCGACTCCATGGCTCCACGGTAGTCGACGGCCTCGTCCACCTGGCTCTCGACGGGGTCGAGGACCGCGGTGGAGATCCCCAGGTCGTCGGCGAGGGTCTCGGCGACCTTCGGGCTGACGAGGGCCTCGGTGAAGATCGTGGTGACGCCGTGCTCCTCGACCACCTCGCGGATCTCGCGGAGCCGGGCAGGGGACGGCTCGGCCTCGGGGTCGAGGTCGGACAGGCCGACCTGCATGAGGTCGTAGCGCTCGGCGAGGTAGCCGAAGGCCGCGTGGGAGGTGACGAGCACCCGGCGCTCGCAGGTGGCCAGCACGGTGGTGAACTCCTCGTCGAGGGCCTCGAGGCTCACGACGAGCTGGTCGGCCCCGGCGGCGAAGTCCTCGGCATGGTCCGGGTCCGCGGCCGCGAGCGCCTCGGCGACGACCGGCGCGGCGGCCGCCAGCAGGGTCGGGTCGAGCCAGAAGTGCGGGTCGTCGCCGTCGTGGCTGTGCTCGTCCTCGGCCTCGTCCTCTGCGTGGTCCTCGTCCTCGGCGTCCTCCTCCTCGCCCATGTGCTCGGCGATCGCGGGGACCTCTGCGACGTCGACCACCTGGGCCGGCTCGGTGGCCACGAGAGCGTCGTCGACGGCCGACTGGAAGCCGGAGAGGTACACCACGAGATCCGCCCGGCCGACCTCGCGCACCTGGCTCGGCGAGAGCTCGAGGTCGTGCGGCTCGGCTCCGGGAGGGGTCAGGGAGCTGACCGTGACGAGGTCGCCGCCGATCTCCTGGGCCAGGTACTGGAGCGGGTAGAAGGACGCGAGGACCTCGACGGTCCCGGACCCGGTTGCGGTGTCCGCGCCCTCGGCGGCGGGGCTGCACCCGGCGAGGAGCAGGGCGGTCGCGGCGAGACCGGCGGGGAGCAGGGGGCGAAGCGCGAGGGAGCGAGTCATGAGGATCATTCTCAGCAATGTTGAGAATGATTGTCAAACCGTGGACGGGTAGCCTTGTCCCGCCGGCATACCCGGCTTGTCCCGTCCGCGCGAGCCACGTGCGGACCCGCGTCGACACTGGAGCACCACCGTGGCCGCTGCGCCCTCCCGCCTGGATTCCGTCATCAACCTCGCCAAGCGGCGCGGCTTCGTCTTCCCCTCGGGGGAGATCTACGGCGGCACCCGCTCGGCCTGGGACTACGGACCGCTCGGCGTCGAGCTCAAGGAGAACATCAAGAAGCAGTGGTGGCGGGCGATGGTCACCAGCCGCGACGACATCGTCGGGCTGGACTCCTCGGTGATCCTCCCGCGCCAGGTGTGGGTCGCCTCCGGCCACGTCGGGGTGTTCACCGACCCGCTCACCGAGTGCCTCTCCTGCCACAAGCGGTTCCGCGAGGACCAGATGCTCGAGGAGTTCGAGGAGAAGAAGGGTCGCGCCCCCGAGGGCGGCCTTGCCGAGATCGCGTGCCCCAACTGCGGCACTCGCGGCAGGTGGACCGAGCCGCGCGACTTCAACATGATGCTCAAGACCTATCTCGGCCCCGTCGAGGACGAGTCCGGCCTGCACTACCTGCGCCCCGAGACCGCCCAGGGCATCTTCGTGAACTTCGCCAACGTGATGACCACGAGCCGCAAGAAGCCGCCGTTCGGCATCGGTCAGATCGGCAAGTCCTTCCGCAACGAGATCACGCCCGGCAACTTCATCTTCCGCACGCGCGAGTTCGAGCAGATGGAGATGGAGTTCTTCGTCGAGCCCGGCACCGACGCCGAGTGGCACCAGTACTGGATCGACACGCGCACCGACTGGTACGTCGGGCTCGGCCTCTCGCGCGACAACCTCCGGATGTACGAGCACCCGCAGGAGAAGCTCTCGCACTACTCGACCCGGACGGTCGACATCGAGTACCGCTTCGGCTTCCAGGGCAGCGAGTGGGGCGAGCTCGAGGGGATCGCCAACCGCACCGACTTCGACCTGCGCACCCACTCGGAGCACTCCGGGCAGGACCTGTCCTACTTCGACCAGGCCAGGGGCGAGCGGTACACGCCGTACGTCATCGAGCCGGCAGCCGGGCTGACGCGCTCGCTGATGGCCTTCCTCGTCGAGGCGTACTCGGAGGACGAGGCGCCGAACGCCAAGGGTGGGGTCGACAAGCGCACGGTGCTGCGCCTCGACCCGCGACTCGCGCCGGTCAAGGCCGCGGTGCTCCCGCTGTCCCGGCACGAGGACCTCTCGCCGGTCGCGCGGTCCCTCGCCGCAGAGCTCCGCGCCGCGTGGAACGTGGACTTCGACGACGCCGGCGCCATCGGCCGGCGCTACCGCCGCCAGGACGAGATCGGCACGCCGTTCTGCATCACGGTGGACTTCGACTCCCTCGAGGACCAGGCCGTGACGATCCGCTCGCGCGACACCATGGCGCAGGAGCGGGTCTCGCTCGACAAGGTCACCGGCTACCTCGCCGAGCGCCTCGTCGGCTGCTGAGCCCGGAGGGTCATCTCGGCCGTCGTCGCACGGACACCCCGGCTGCGAGCCTCGCCACCGTGACCGGGTCGGCACCGGGCGCGCCGAGCTCAGCCGAGGCGACGGCGAGGGCCCCGGTGGCTGCCGCCTCGGCCAGCGCCTCTGCTGTCGGCCGTCCGTTGAGGGTCGCCGCGAGCAGCCCAGCGAAGAAGGCGTCGCCCGCGCCGTTCGTGTCGACGAGCCGTGGCGCCGGTGCGACGGAGACCTCGAACCATCCCGAGGCGTCCAGGGCGAGCGACCCGGCGTCGCCGAGCGTGCACACGGCCAGCCGGCAGCCCGCGTCGACCTGGGCGCGCAGGTACGCGGCAGGGTCGGTGAGCCGGGCATGGCTGACCAGCAGCACGTCCGCGGCCCTGGCGAAGGCCCGCGGGTACTCGGCGTGCCCGTCGTCATCGTGCACATCGCACCAGAGCGGGACGCCGGCCGGACGAGCGGCGGCCAGGAGCGGCCGGCTGTGCTCCGCGAGATCGGCGACGAGCACGTCCGTCCCGGCGAGGAGGGCCGCGGCGGCCCGGGGCCCGAGCTCGTGCTCGGGGGACGGCAGCTCGAGGTAGATCGACTGCCGTCGCCCGTCCTCGGTCATCAGGTTGAGGTGCCGCTCGGTCCGCCCGGCCGCTGCCGGGACCGCGAGCACCTCGATCCGCTCCCGTGCGAGCGCGCGGCGGACGGCCGTCGCCGCCTCGTCCTCGCCGAGCACGGTCCGTAGCGTGACGTCCACGCCGAGCGCCGCCAGGGTGAGGGCCTTGCCTGCGGAGGTGCCGCCGAGCCCGTCCCGGTGGCCGCGGGCGGCGAGCGTCGGTCCGCCGGCGACCGGGAGCGAGTCCAGGTCGATCAGCGTGTTCCACGAGGCAGGGCCGTTCACCAGGACGCGGGGCACCGGGCAACGGTAGCCGCCCGCGTGGCTAGGCTGGCCCGACCCGGCGCCTCGAGGAGCCGGCGCTTCCCCGTACGGAGAGGAGGCCGGGTGATCTGGCCGAGACGGCTCGTGGGACGACGTCGCACCGAGCGCGCAGGGGTTCCCGGGGGCAGTCCTCCCGGGCGAGGACGCCTGCGGGCCGCGGTTCTCGGGGCTCTCGTGCTCGCGCTCGGGGTGCTGCCCGCCTGCACGCCGTCCGATCCCGGTCCCTCGCCCGCCGGCGCGCGGGATGTCGGGGTGCAGATGTTCCAGTGGACCTGGGACGCGCTCGCCGAGGAGTGCACGCAGGTGCTCGGGCCTGCCGGCTACGGCTGGGTGCTGACCTCGCCTCCCCAGGAGCACGTACTGGGCGCCGAGTGGTGGACGGCGTACCAGCCCGTGAGCTACCTGGTGGAGTCCCGGCTGGGCACCCGCGAGGAGTTCGCGGCGATGGTCACCTCGTGCCACGAGGCGGGTGTGGAGGTCGTCGCCGACGCGGTGCTCAACCACATGACCGGCCAGGACGAGCCAGGTGTCGGCTGGGCCGGCTCGAGCTACGAGCACTACGAGTACCCGGGGACCTGGTCGGACGAGGACGGCGACTTCCACCACTGCGGGGTGCCGCCTGCCGACGACATCGCGAGCTATCAGGACGCGTACCAGGTCCGCAGCTGCGAGCTGGTCAACCTCGCGGACCTCGCGACGGGGCACCCGGAGGTCCAGGAGCGACTGGCTGCCTACCTCGGTGACCTGCTCTCCCTCGGGGTCGACGGCTTCCGGATCGACGCGGCCAAGCACATCCCGCCGGAGGACCTCGAGGTGATCGTCGGCGGGCTCCCCGAGGGGACGCGGGTCGTCGCCGAGGTCATCCGCGGGTCCGGCGAGCCGATCACGCCCGAGCAGTACCTCGGGGTCGGCGACGTCTTCGAGTTCTCCTGGGGCAAGGACGTCGCGGGGATGATCCGCGGTGGCTCGCTCCGGCTCGCCGCCGGTCTCGGCAGCGGCTCGGGCTACCTGCCGTCGGACCAGGCATGGATCTTCGTGGAGAACCACGACACCGAACGGGGGAGCAGCACGCTCGGCTACCGCGACGGAGCCGATCTCGTGCTCGCCGACGTCCTCGCGCTCGCCACCGGCTACGGGAGGCCGGTGCTGTACTCCGGGTACGCCTTCACCGGCCGGGACGCCGGCCCACCCCAGGACGACGCCGGCGCGGTGCTGCCCGCCTCCTGTGCGGGGGACACGGGGCCGCGCGAGGAGTACGCCGACGGCGACTGGGTGTGCCAGCACGCGTGGACCGCCGTGACCGGCATGGTCGGCTGGCGCAATGCCGTGGGTGACGATCCGGTCGGCGAGACCTGGGACGACGGGGAGCTCCTCGCGCTCAGCAGGGGAGAGCGCGGGACCGTGGTGATCAACGCCGGGGACCTGCCCAGGACCGTGCAGGTGCCGACCGGCCTCGCCGACGGGCGCTACTGCGACGTGGTGGCCGGACCGGTGTCCGAGGGGACGTGCGTCGGTCCGGCGGTCGAGGTGCTCGACGGTGTGGCGTCGGTCACCGTCGGTCCGCTGTCCGCTGTCGCCCTGCACGTCGGGGGACGCCCCTCGTCGTGGCTGCGATGAGCGCCGCCCGGGCAGGAGGCCCGGGGCGGGGGCCGAGGGAGCACGCAGGACGGCGGGGTCTCAGGTCTCCTGCGGGGCCGTCCCGGTCGATCCGCGCACGATGAGCTCCGGACGGAAGAGCAGCTCGCTTCGCGTCGCGCGGCCCCCGCGGATCTCGCTCACCAGGGCCTGGGCCGCTGCCGTGCCCATGTCCGTGACGGGCTGGCGCACCGTCGTCAGCGGCGGCGCGGTGTAGGCGATGAGCGGGGAGTCGTCGAAGCCGACGATCGAGACGTCCTCCGGGACGCGCTTGCCGAGATCGCCCGCCGCGGTCACAGCGCCGAGGGCCATGAGATCTGAGCCGCAGATGATCGCGGTGTGCCCGGAGGCGATGAGCTCGCGGGCGGCGGCGCGCCCTCCCTCGACCGTGAAGAGCGTGGTGACCACGTGCTCCGACCCCTCCGGCGAGCCGAGGTGCCGCTCGAAGGCCTCGACGAAGCCCGCGAGCTTGCGCTGGGTCGGGACGAAGCGGTCGGGCCCGATGGCCAGGCCGATGCGCCGGTGCCCGAGCGAGACCAGGTGCCGGAAGGCGAGGTCCATCGAGGCGACGTCGTCGTTGGAGACGGAGGGCGCGTCGATCGACGGCTCGTGGCCGTTCACCAGCACGATCGGCATCCCGCGGCTGCGCAACCGGTAGTACCGGTCACGGCTGGCGGTGGTGTCGGCGTGCAGACCCGAGACGAAGACGATCCCGTCGACCGAGTGCTCGAGCAGCACGTCGACGTACTGGTCCTCCGTGGTGCCGCCTGCCGTCTGGGTGCACAGCAGCGGGGTGAAGCCGCGGTCGGCCAGGGCCGTCTCGATCGCCTGGGCGAGAGCGGGGAACACCGGGTTCGAGAGCTCGGGGACGATGAGGCCGACGAGCCCTGCCGAGCGCGTGCGCAGCCGTTCGGGTCGCTCGTAGCCGAGGAGGTCGAGCGACTCGAGGACGGCCTGGCGCGCCTGCAAGGAGACGCCGGGCTTGCCGTTCAGGACGCGCGAGACCGTCGCGGTACTGACCTTCGCCTGGGCGGCGATGTCCTCGAGACGGATGCGCACAGGCGGCAGCGTAGGGGACACGGGTCCTCCTCATCGTGGACCTTCGACTGATGGGCGCGGTCTCACTGGAACCGTGGCCTGAAAGTTACCGTAACGACTTGCAGGAGGCGTGGCAATCGCCCTACCGTTCAGGAACTTGGCCACCGAAGGCGGGTTCTGCACCGTCGGTCGGCCGTTCCCACCGATCGCTTGGAGAATCACGATGCGACGGAGCATCCCTGTTGCGGCAACGCTGGGCATGGCCCTGGCACTCGCCGCCTGCTCGAGCTCTACCGGAACCACGACCGAGTCGCCCTCGGCCGACGCCACCACCGAGACCCCCGCACTCACCGGCACCCTGACGATGTGGGTGGACGAGACGCGGATCGACGTCATGAAGCCGATCGTCGAGCAGTTCAAGGCCGACACCGGGGTCCAGGTCGACCTGGTCCAGAAGGTGTCCGGCGACATCCGCACCGACTTCGTCGCCCAGGTGCCGACGGGCGAGGGCCCGGACGTCATCATCGGCGCGCACGACTGGACCGGGGAGTTCGTGACCAACGGCGTGGTCGCCCCCGTCGAGCTCGGTGACAAGGCCGACGGCTTCTCGCCGGCGGCCATCAGCGCCTTCGCCTACGACGGCAAGCAGTACGGCGTGCCCTACGCGATCGAGAACATCGCGCTGGTCCGCAACAACGCGCTGCTCTCCGAGACGCCCGCCGCGAGCTTCGACGAGCTCGTGACGCAGGCCCAGACGGCCGGCACGGAGTTCTCCGTGATCATCCAGCAGGGCGACGCCGGTGACGCGTACCACCTGTACCCGCTGCAGACCTCCTTCGGCGCTCCGGTGTTCGAGCAGAACGACGACGGCTCGTACACGAGCGAGCTGGGCCTCGGCGGCGACGCGGGTACGGCGTACGCCGCGTACCTCGCCAAGCTCGGCCAGGAGAAGGTCCTCGACGCGGCGATCGACGGCGAGAAGGCCAAGCAGGCCTTCCTCGACGGGCAGGCCCCCTACATCGTCACGGGCCCGTGGAACACCACGGCCTTCACCGAGGCGGGCATGGACATCTCGGTCCTGCCGATCCCGAGTGCAGGCGGCGAGCTCGCCCAGCCCTTCGTCGGCGTCCAGGGCGCCTTCATCTCCGCCAAGACCGAGAACGCGGTGCTGGCGAACGAGTTCGTCGTGAACTACCTCACGACCGAGCCCGTGCAGACCCAGCTCTACGAGCTCGGTGGCCGTGCCCCGGCGCTGACCGCCGCGGCTGACAAGGTCGACGACCCGATCCTGCAGGGCTTCAACGAGGCGGGCGCCACCGGTGCTCCGATGCCGTCCATCCCCGAGATGGGCTCGGTCTGGAGCTTCTGGGGCACCACCGAGGTGCAGATCATCGACGGCCAGGCAAGCGACCCGGCCGCAGCATGGACCACGATGGTGGACAACATCCAGGGCGCCATCAACGGTTGAGATCCGGTGCCCTCGGGTCCCGCTCCGGGACCCGAGGGCACCGCTCCGTCCGCTCGCCACTCACTCCCGCTCCTCGCCTCGGCGAACGCGCTCCACGGAGGCATCGATGCCTGACCAGACCACCACGGGACCCTCGGTGGTCTCCGACCTCGGGACCGGCGGCTCGGCCGCCGGCGCGGGCGGTGACGGACCGGCGGGAGGGCGCCGCCGCGCAGGGGGGGAGTACCGGCCCTCGCACGCCCGGAGCGTGGGCCACGGCTTCTTCATCAAGCTCGTGCTCGTCGGGCTCGTGGACGCCGCTGCTCTCTACGGGGTGCTCGCCGCCGCCGCCGCCGAGCAGTGGGGGATCGCGGCCTTCAGCGCCTTCGTCCTGGTCGTGGTGACCTGGACGTACTTCTCCAAGCGGATGCTCCCTGCCAAGTACCTCGTGCCGGGTCTGATCTTCCTGCTCGTCTACCAGATCTTCGCGATGGCCTACACGGGCTACGTGGCGTTCACCAATTACGGGGATGGCCACAACTCCACCAAGCAGGATGCCGTCGCTGCGGTGCTCGCCCAGAACGAGGTCCGCGTCGAGGGCTCGGCGAGCTTCCCGCTCACCGTGGTCGACGCCGACGGAACCCTCGGCTTCGCCGTCGTGCGGGACGGGGTCGCCGAGGTCGGGACGGCCGAGCAGCCCCTCGCACCCGTCGAGGGCGCGACCGTCACCGACGGCAAGGTCACTGCCGTCCCCGGCTACGACGTGCTCAGCTTCGCGGACATCGTGCCGCGCCAGTCCGAGATCATCGCGCTGCGGGTGCCCTTCTCCGACGACCCGACGCAGGGGTCGATCCGCACCCAGGACGCCTCGACCGGATACGTCTACACGCCGACTCTGGTGTACGACGCCGCGGCTGACACCATGACCGACCCGGTGACCGGGACCGTCTACCGGCCGAGCGCCACAGGGAACTTCGTCTCGGCCGACGGCGTGACGCTGACCCCGGGTTGGCGGGTGAGCGTCGGGTTCGCCAACTTCACCCAGTTCTTCTCGGACTCGCGGATCAACGGACCGTTCTTCGAGATCCTCGCCTGGACGTTCGCCTTCGCGTTCCTGTCGGTGGCCACGACGTTCGCCCTCGGCCTGTTCCTGGCGATCGCGTTCAACGACCCGCGCATGCGTGGGCGAAAGATCTACCGCTCGCTGCTGATCCTGCCGTACGCCTTCCCTGCGTTCCTCTCGGCGCTGGTCTGGCGCGGGATGCTCAACCCCCGCTTCGGCTTCATCAACGAGGTGCTGCTCAACGGGGCCGAGGTCCCGTGGCTGACCGACCCGTGGATGGCGAAGATCTCGATCCTGCTGGTCAACCTGTGGCTCGGCTTCCCGTACATGTTCCTCGTGTCCACCGGCGCGCTGCAGTCGATCCCGTCGGACGTGATCGAGTCCGCGACGATGGACGGGGCCGGCAAGTGGCGGGTGTTCCGCTCGATGACCTTGCCGCTGCTGATGATCTCGGTGGCGCCGCTGCTGATCAGCTCCTTCGCGTTCAACTTCAACAACTTCTCGCTGATCTTCATGCTGACCGGCGGGGGGCCGAACTTCGTGGGCACGCCGATCGTCGTCGGCCACACCGACATCCTCATCTCGATGGTGTACTCGGTCGCGTTCGAGAGCGGGTTGAAGGACTACGGCCTGGCGAGCGCGTTGTCGATCATGATCTTCCTCGTGGTCGGCCTGATCTCGTACGTCGGCTTCCGCCGCACCCGCACCCTCGAGGAGATCTGAGATGGCCGCGAACACCGATGAGCAGTACGCGCGGGTGACCGGGCTGCGCTGGTGGACGGAGATCGGCTGGCGGCACGTGGTCGGGATCGTGATGATCGTCGTCTGTGTCCTGCCCCTGCTGTACGCGCTCTCGGCCTCGCTCAACCCGGGCGGCACCCTGACGGGCTCGAACCAGCTCTTCCGCACGGTCTCGCTGGAGAACTACGGCGAGCTGTTCGCCACCGACTACGCGAGCTGGTACCTCAACTCGCTCCTCGTGTGCACCGTCACCTCGCTCGGCACGGTCCTCATGGGCGCCTCGGCGGCCTATGCCTTCTCCCGGTTCCGCTTCCGTGGCCGCCGGGGGTCGCTCACGGCCCTGCTGCTCATCCAGATGTTCCCGCAGATGCTCGCCTTCGTGGCGATCTTCCTGCTCCTGCTGAGCCTGTCCAAGGTCTTCCCGGCGATCGGGCTAAACACCCAGCTCGGGCTGATCGCCGTCTACCTCGGCGGGGCGCTCGGGGTGAACACCTTCCTCATGTACGGCTTCTTCAACACGGTGCCGCGCGAGCTCGACGAGGCCGCGAAGATCGACGGGGCCTCGCACGCGCAGATCTTCTTCACGATCATCCTGCGGCTCGTCGCGCCGATCCTCGCCGTCGTCGGGCTGCTGTCCTTCGTGAGCTCCTACGGGGAGTTCATCATCGCCAAGGTGGTGCTCCAGCAGGTCGACAAGTTCACCCTCGCGGTGGGCCTGTACCAGTGGGCTGCCGACGAGCGCACAGCGCCGTGGGGCCTGTTCGCTGCCGGCGCCGTGCTGGCGGCGATCCCCGTCGTGCTGCTGTTCCAGTTCCTGCAGAAGTACATCGTCGGCGGTCTGACGGCCGGGGCCGTCAAGGGCTGAGTCTCAGGCCCCGTGGCTGTGCGCGGGGGCGACCGTTGCGGAGTGGCGGCCACCGCGGAGCCGCTGGGCCGGGATGCTCGTGACCACGACGGCCCCGATGGCGGTGGTGATCGGGATCGCGAGCGCCAGGCCGATCGAGCTGACGGCCGTGCGGGCGATCTCCTCGGCGAACTCCCCGCTGGTCAGGGTCTGCAGGAGCGGGAAGCGGTACACCTGCACGAGCAGCAGCACGGGCAGGGCAGCGCCCGTGTAGGCGAAGGCGATCGTGTAGACGGTCGAGGCGATGTGGTCGCGGCCGATGCGCATCCCCCCGGCGAACAGCTGCCGTCGGCTCGCCGTCGGATCGGCTGCGCGCAGCTCCCACAGGGCCGAGGCCTGCGTGATCGTCACGTCGTTGAGCACGCCGAGGCCCGCCAGCACGACGCCGCAGACGAAGATCCCGCTCAGGGTCCGACCGTCCTGCCCGTCCAGGACGAGGGTGAGCTGGTAGCTCTGCTCCGTCGAGATCCCGGTCAGGTGCGCGGCGCTCGCCGCGGCAGCGCCGAGCGCACCGGTCACCGCGAGGCCAGCGAGGGTGCCCAGGAGGGCCGTCGTCGTCCGGTGCGTGAAGCCGTGGGCGAGCGGGAGGACGACGAACATGATCGCTGCCGAGCCCACGAGCCCGACCAGCGGCGCATCGCGCCCCTGGATCACGGCCGGCAGGATCCAGGCCCCGATCACGCCGAAGGCGATCGCCAGTCCGGCCAGCGCGCGCAGTCCGCGCAGGCCCGCGACCAGGACGACGGCCCCGGCGAACGCCACTGCCAGCACCGCCAGGGGGCTGCCGCGGTCGTAGTCGTACCAGCCGAAGACCTCGGTGTCCGTCCCGACGGCCGGGTAGTGGACGAGCACGAGATCGGTCCCGACGGGCACGTCCTCGGCGACGACGGTGCCCGGCGTCCAGACCTTGACCTCGGTGCCCGCCCGGTCCGAGCCGGTCAGGACGGCGGTCACCCGGGTGCACTGCACCGACTCGGGGATCGACCCGTCGGGCAGCCGGTTCTCGTTCGTGCCCGCGCAGGACTCCGTCGTCACGGCGGTGACGCTCGCCGTCGGGTACTCCGCCTGGTCGACCGTGTACGGGGTCGGGGCGGACCCGTCCGGCCGGAGCAGGACGAGGCCCACCACGGTCAGCAGCGCGAGCGGGAGCAGGAGGGCGAGCAGGACGGCGTTCGTCCGGTGCAGGGGACCGCGAGGAGTCAGGGGTGAGCGGGTCACGGACAGATGATCCCTCACTCCTGCGCGGGAGCCCGACAGGTGGCCACGGCCCGGGCGCGGGTCGCGAGAGCACCGCGGGGGCGAGCGCCGTCGGAGCGTAGGGGACAATCGGGGGGTGACTCCCTCCGACCTCGACGCCCCGGCGCGCCCGCAGGCCGCGACCACTGCCGTGCTCCCGCCGCTGCACATCGGCCCGATCACCGTGGAGACGCCGGTGGTCCTCGCGCCGATGGCGGGGGTGACCAACCGTGCCTTCCGGCGACTGTGCCGCGAGCACGGGGCCGGTCTGTACGTCGCGGAGATGGTCACCTCGCGTGCGCTCTACGAGCGGAACCCCGAGGCGCTGCGGATCATCCAGCAGGACGCGGACGAGAAGCCGCGATCGGTCCAGGTGTACGGGGTCGAGCCCGTGACGGTGGCCGCGGCGGTCCGGATCCTGGCAGCGGAGGACCGCGCCGACCACATCGACCTCAACTTCGGCTGCCCGGTGCCCAAGGTGACCCGCAAGGGCGGGGGAGCAGCGTTGCCGTGGAAGGGCGGGCTCTTCGAGTCGATCGTGCGCGGCGCGGTGGCGGCTGCAGCGCCCTATGGCGTCCCGGTCACGGTCAAGATGCGCAAGGGCATCGACGAGGACCACCTGACCTACCTCGAGGCGGGGCTCGTCGCGCAGGACGCCGGGGTGGCCGCCGTCGCCCTGCACGCGCGCACCGCTGCCGACTACTACTCCGGGACCGCGGACTGGGAGGCGATCGCCCGGCTCAAGCAGACGGTGACCGACATCCCGGTGCTGGGCAACGGGGACATCTGGTCCGCGGAGGACGCGCTCGCGATGGTCGAGCAGACGGGCTGCGACGGCGTCGTGGTCGGGCGGGGCTGCCAGGGGCGCCCGTGGCTCTTCGCCGACCTCGCGGCCGCCTTCCACGGATCGCCCGAGCGGATCCGCCCCGGCCTGGCCTACGTCGCGGCCTCGATCCGCCGGCATGCCGAGCTCATGGTCGAGGACGGCGACCCGCTCAAGGCGATGCGCGAGATGCGCAAGCACATGGCCTGGTACCTCAAGGGCTATGCCGTCGGGGGTGACCTGCGGGCACGGCTCGGCCTGGTCGAGACCCTCGACCAGCTCGACGACCTGCTCGCCGAGCTCGACCTCGAGCAGGGCTACCCCGGTGTCGGGGCCGAGGGGCAGCGGGGTCGGGCGGGGTCTCCCAAGAGGCCGTCCCTTCCGGAGGGCTGGCTGGAGTCGCGCGAGCTGAGCGAGTCGTTCCGGATCGCTCTCGCCGAGGCCGAGAGCGGGGTCTCGGGCGGCTGAGCGGGTCCGGCCCCCGAGCGTCCCGGCGGCGATAGCCTGCCCGTATGGCGCGACGGGGGCGGCAGGGGCACGGTCACGAGATGGTCGAGGTCCTGCTCGAGGAGGACGACCCGCCCGAGCACGTCGACCTCCTGCGGGGCCCGTCCTTGCCGCGCCGTCTGGGGGCCCGGTGGTCCACACGTCCCGGAGGCCTCCGCTCGGGCGCTGCCCGGCTCGGGGCCGTGGTCGGCGCGCTGGGCCTGGTGGCCGTCGTCGCCCAGCAGGGCAGCGTCGCCGCTGCTGAGGGGGCCCTCTCGGCGAGACTCGCGGCGACCGCTGGGCTCTCCGTCCCGTTGGACGAGCCGCTGCGTGAGGTCTGGCATCTCGAGGACTCCTGGCCGCAGGGCCGGCTGGACGGTGATCTCCTCGTCATGGAGCAGTCGGCGGGCCGGATGGTCCGGCTCGACCCGAGCACGGGCGAGGTCCGGTGGTCGGCCACCGTCTCGGGTTGGTGCACACCGCTCGAGGAGAACGGTGGTGGGGCCTTCCCCGACGGGTTGATCCCGCGGCTGACCGGCGAGCGCCTCGTCTGCGAGGGGATGGACCCCACCGTCGCGGACGGCTGGGCGAGCAGGGTCGTGCTGCTCTCGGTGGCGGACGGCGCGGTGCAGACCGGCCCTGCTCTCGACGGCGCACCGCTCGGGACGACGCTCGTCGAGGGGGACGTCGTGCTCTCGGCGCAGACCGCCGACGGACGTCTTCTCGCCCAGCGGTGGTCTCCCGAGTCCGGGCAGACGGTCTGGAGCCACAGGGGCACCGAGCCCGTCGTGGACCCGGCGGCGGGCTACGGCATCGCCTGGGGCCCTGGCTACCTTCAGATCGACGGGAGTCGCACCCTGCTCCTGGACCTCGCGAGCGGCCGCGAGATCGCCACTCCGGACGAGGCGACGAGTGACGACACGGCCTTCGACATCACCGGCGAGGTCGTGACGCTCGCCGACGGCTCCCTCGTCGGGGGAAGCGTGAGCGAGGGGACCGGGCTCTCGTGGACCGCGGCCGACGGCACTGCTCGTCCTGACTTCCCGGGGTGGCCCGTCGTGCCGGGGAGCGATGACGGTTCCGGGGGCGCCGTCGCCTTCGCCTCCCTCGCCGACGGCATGCTCGCCGCGGTGGACCTCGACGCGCAGGAGGTCCGGTGGACGGCGCAGGCCTCGGAGGGTTGGGGGATCTCGGCGGTGGTCGCCGTGCTCGACGGCAGAGTCCTGCTGGCCAGGGGGGGATCCGTCGCGGTGGCCGACGTCGCCACGGGCGAGGAGCTGTGGTCCCGCGAGCGGTCGACGGACCAGTGGGGTGCTGCGGCGGTCACCGACGGTCGGGCGCTCGCGTACGTCGAACGCCCGGTCCAGGACGGCACCGGGCTGACGGGCCCCATGGTGCTGACCGCGGTCGACCTGGCCACCGGAGAGGTCGTGGCGCGCACCCCTCTCGGCAGCGGTTCGGCTGCTCTCCTCGGCTGTACGCCGGACGGGACCGTCCTCGTCATGACCGAGGAGGGCGGACTCGTGGGCCTCCGTCCCTGAGCGGACGGCCCCCGGTCCCGACGGGCCGAGCGGCTACGCCCGACCTACAGTGACCGGGTGAGAGGCGGCCGGGACGGTCTGGTCGACGTCATCCTCGAGGACGAGACCTCGGCGCTCCCCTCGCGGTTCGCGGAGCGACGGTCGTGGCCTCCCCTGGCGTGGAGCCGGCTCGCGGCGGCGGTCGCGGTTCTCCTGGCGGCGCTCGTCGTGGTCGACGGGACGTCCGGGGCCCGGGACCATGCCCGACGGCTGGGGTCCACCGGCCTGTCCGGTTCCTTGAGCGCGCCGCTCGTCGAGCAGTGGCGGGCCGAGGCGGGCGAGGTCCTCGGCGTCGTCGGCGAGCTGCTGCTCACCGCCCTGCCGTCCGGCGCCGGTGTGCTCGCGCTACGGCTCGACGACGGGTCGCCGAGCTGGCAGGGGCCGCAGGGTCTTGGCGCCTGCGTCCTGCACGGCCTGGACGAGGCGGCCGGCGGGCTCCCGGCCCCGAGCACGGTGCGCCGCGATCCCGACGGAACGGTCGTGGTGTGCACCTCGTACACCGGGTCGCCCTCGGGGAGCCAGGAGCGCGTGCGGGTTCTCGACCCGGGAACGGGGATCGTCGTGCTCGACGTCCCGTGGACCTCCTCGGGTGGCGGTGGCACCTACGCCGACGGTGACGGGTTGATCACCTACGGGATCGACCTGGACAGCCGGGCGATCGCCGCACGCTGGTCGCTGAGAACCGGGCTGCAGGAGTGGTTCGTCACCGCCGCGGAGCGTCGGGCCGTGCCGAGGCTCGACGCCGTGGCGCACCGCATCACGGTGGTGGGGGAGAGCCGGGCGGTCCTCGACCTGCGGACCGGCAGACTCGTGCCGCAGGCTCCCGCCGACGTGCAGGCCGAGCAGACCGTCGTGCTGCTCGGGCCGGTGCCGCTGCCGGACGGCGCGACGGCGGTGAGCGAGAGCGGCGCGCAGGGGGCGTCCCGGGTGGCGGTGCGCGAGCCCTCGGGTGACCTGCGGTTCCGCCGGGACGGGTCGCTCCTGGTCCCCGCCGTCGAGGAGCGGGGAAGCAGGTCCGTCCTGCTGGTCCGTCGCGGGGTCGGGGTGACCGGGCTCGACGCGGAGACCGGCGACGAGCTGTGGACCGTGCAGGCAGGCTCTGCGGGACTCCCCCGGAGCGGGGTCCAGGCGTCGGTGGCCGCTGTGGCGGGCCTCGCCGGCCTGGTCGTGCTCGGAACGGAGGACCGGGTCCTCGCGGTCGACCGCCGGACAGGGGCGGTGCGGTGGTCGACCGGGATCAGCGGCCGGGGCGGCCCGTGTGACGGGTACCGGCTCGCCGTCGTCGAGGAGGGACCCGACGGTGCGTCCCTGGTGGTCCTCGACCTGGACGAGGGGACAGAGGTCCGCCGGCAGGCCTTGCCGTTGACCGGCGAGTCCTCGCTCGTCGCCCTGCCAGGAGGGAGGGTGGCTCAGGTCGGGGCCGCGCAGCTCGCTGTGCTCGGACCGGGGTCCTCCGAGGGCTGAGCCGCGCCGCAGACCCTCAGCGCAGACGCGCCCAGACCGTCGTGTCCGGCGGGACGAGCACCGACTCGTCCTCGGCGATCGGCAGGTCCGCCGAGGCGTGCAGGAGCGTGAGGTCGGCGGGCAGCCGCAGCGGGTCGGTCCCCAGGTTGCAGAGCACCAGGACGTCGCGGTTGACGAAGGCGAGCACGCGCTCGGTGGCGCAGGTCGGCAGCCCGTCGACCCAGGCGAGCGAGCCGGTGCCGAGCTGGAACTCTCGGCGCAGGCGCAGGGCCGAGCGGTAGACCTCGTAGGTCGAGCCGGCCACCCCGCGCTGGGCGTCGAGGGCGTACCGCGCGAAGGACGCCGGCTGGTCGAGCCAGGCGTCGCCGGTGGGGGAGAAGCCGTAGGCGGGCTCGGCTGCGCTCCACGGCAGGGGGACCCGGCAGCCGTCGCGGCCGCGGTGCACCCCGCCGGTGCGGAACCAGGTGGGGTCCTGGCGCTGCTCGTCGTCGAGCGTGGTGTGCTCGGGCAGCCCGAGCTCCTCACCCTGGTACAGGTACGCCGACCCGGGCAGGGCCAGCATGAGCAGGCTCGCCGCGCGGGCGCGACGCAGCCCGAGCTCCTCGTCGGGCTGCGTGTCCTGCGCTCCGATCCCGTTGGGCATCGGTGCGTCCTGGGGCAGGCCCAGGCGGGTGGCGTGCCGCACGACGTCGTGGTTCGACAGCACCCAGGTGGTCGGGGCGGACACCGCGTCCATCGCCTGCAGCGAGTCGGTGATGACCTCGCGCAGCGCCGTCGCGTCCCAGCGTGCGGTGAGGAAGGCGAAGTTGAAGGCCTGGTGCATCTCGTCAGGACGCACGTACCGGGCCAGGCGCTCGACGGGGCTGACCCATGCCTCCGCGACCAGGACGCGGTCGCCCTCGTACTCGTCGAGGACCGCGCGCCACTCCCGGTAGATCTCGTGGACACCCTCCTGGTCCCACATGGGGCCGTGGTGGGCGGCGGGTGCCCCGCCCTCGTCGTCCGTCGGCGGCATCTCGGGGAGGCCGGGCTCCTTGACCAGTCCGTGCGCGACGTCGACCCGGAAGCCGTCGATGCCGCGGTCGAGCCAGAAACGCAGCACGGACTCGAACTCCGCGCGGACCTCGGGGTTGGTCCAGTCGAGATCGGGCTGGGTCACGTCGAACAGGTGCAGGTACCACTGACCGGGGGTGCCGTCGTTCTCCGTCGCGCGGCTCCATGCCGGGCCCCCGAAGACCGAGCGCCAGCCGTTCGGCGGTTCGGCGCCCTGGGGCCCCGTGCCGTCACGGAACACGTACCGTGCCCGCTCCGGGCTCCCCGGCCCCGCCTCCAGGGCGCGACCGAACCAGGGGTGATCGCTCGAGGTGTGGTTGGGGACGAGGTCGATGACGACCCGCATGCCCCGTCGGTGCGCCTCGGCGACGAGCCGGTCGGCATCCTCCAGGGTGCCGAAGACCGGGTCGACCTCGCGGTAGTCCGCCACGTCGTAGCCGGCGTCGTTCTGCGGCGACCGGTAGAAGGGGGAGAGCCACAACGCGTCCACCCCGAGCCGGGCGAGGTGCACCAGGCGCCCGGTGATGCCTTGCAGGTCGCCGATGCCGTCACCGTCGCTGTCGCAGAACGAGCGCGGGTAGACCTGGTAGATGACGGCGCTTCGCCACCACCTGTCGTTCGCCACCTGCGCCGACGGGACGGCGCGGTGCACGAGCGTCGTGGTCGTCGTGGGCTGGGGAGCGGGAGGAGCCTGCGTCACGGGGCCACTCTTCCACGGAGCGATCGGCTGAGCACGGGACTGCTGTCACGTCTCACGTCCTGACGAGGGGCGCGGGCGGTCGCCCCGAGCTCGACCATGATCGACCTCGCCGCGCGTGCACCCGAGGCCATGGCGCCCTGGATGCTCGGCGTGTCCCGATGATCGCCGGCGACGTAGAGCCCGTCCGCGAGGCGCACGGGACGACGCAGGTCGCCGAGCGGCGGTGGCGCCGCAGGAAGCGCCGCCGGGACGTGCACGCGCCCGAGGAGCGTGAGCTCGGCAGCGGGGCGGCGGTGCAGGGTTGCGACCTCGCGGCGCACGGTCGTCGCGTCGGGTTGCGCCCCTGCGAGCACCGACGAGGCGATCAGCGCGCGGCCCGGCGGTGCGTGCTCGGGCGCGGAGTCGGTCAGCACGACGCTCGTCACGATCGGTCCGCGCTGGGCGCCGCGTCCGTCGAGGTGGATCAGGGACGGCGCACGGGGGGTACCCGATCGGGTGGGGGTCCTCCCGGTGGTCGCGTCGGTGGAGTGGTACCAGGTGGTGACCCCGTGCATCCGCGGACGGTCGAGCCCGGGGATCAGGTCGGCGGCGGTCCCCGGGTCCGTCGCCACCAGCACGGCGCGCGCCGAGACCCGACCGGAGTCGGTGACGACCTCGCCCGCGCCGACCTCGCGGACCGGTGTCGACAGGTGGAGGACGCCGGCCGGCAGGCGATCGGCGAGCTGCTCGCCGATGGCGCCCATGCCCCGTTCCGGGACGCCGATCGTCCCGCGCAGCACGCTCCTCCAGACGAGCAGGAAGAAGCGGTTCGACGTCGACAGCTCCTCCTCGAGGAAGACGCCGGCGAGGAACGGCCGCAGGAACGACTCGAGCACGGGGCCGCGGAGTCCGCGGGCAGCGAGCTCCTCGGCCGTGCTGCGCTCCGCAGCCGCCAGGGCTCGTCCCGGTCCGCCGAGGCCGACGTCGACGCCGAGCCGGGCCAGCCGGGTGACCACGGCGGCCGAGCCGAGCGGCCCACGGAGGAGCCCGAGCGCTCCGGACGGGTCCGTACGCGGGTCGCCGACGGTCACCGGTCCCTGCGCCGTCATGACCAGGGCGCCGCGTGCGAAGGGGCGCAGCCCGAGTGCCGGCAGGTCGAGCACGCGGGGTACCTGCGGGTAGGCGGTGTTGAGCACCTGGAACCCGCGGTCGAGGCGGAACCCGTCGACGACGTCGGTCCGCACCCGGCCGCCCACCGCGTCGGAGGCCTCGAGCACGAGCACGTCGAGACCCGCGCCGGCGAGCTCTCCGGCGGCGACCAGCCCGGCGAGCCCCGCACCCACCACGACGACGTCGACGGCGCCGGGGAGCGTCGAGGACTGCTGGGCGGGTGCTGACATGGAGCGAGGCTAGCCGCGGGCCCCGGCACGCGCGCGGTCGGAGCCCTCGCGCTCAGGGCAGGGGGCGCCCGCAGCGCATGGTCGGACGGCTGCGGCGCTAGGGTGCTGCCGTGCAGGTCACCGAGGGGGCGTACGCGGACGCGGACCGGGAACGCCGGTGGCCGGAGCCGGTCAAGAGCAAGCAGCGCACCCCGTTCGAGCGGGACCGTGCCCGGATCCTGCACTCCTCGGGACTGCGCCGGCTCGGCGCGAAGACCCAGGTGCTCGGCCCGGCGAGCGACGACTTCGTCCGGACGCGACTGACGCACACCCTCGAGGTCGCCCAGGTGGGTCGCGAGCTGGGCAAGGCGCTGGGCTGCGACCCGGACGTCGTCGACGCGGCCTGCCTCGCGCACGACCTGGGGCACCCGCCCTTCGGGCACAACGGGGAGCGGGCCCTGGCCGAGCTGACGGAGTCGATCGGTGGCTTCGAGGGCAACGCCCAGACCCTTCGCCTGCTCGTCCGGCTCGAGCCCAAGGTCGTCGACGCCAGCACGGGCCGCGCCGTGGGGCTCAACCTCACGCGCGCCAGCCTCGACGCCTCGGTGAAGTACCCCTGGCAGCGGGGGAGCGGTCCCGTGGGCTCCGGGCACAAGTTCGGCGTCTACGAGGACGACCTCGCGGACTTCCGGTGGCTGCGCGCCGGCGCACCCGAGCAGGTGCGCTGCATGGAGGCGCAGGTGATGGACCTGGCAGACGACGTCTCGTACTCGGTGCACGACGTCGAGGACGCGGTCGTGGGCGGCCGGCTCGAGCTGGAGGTGCTCGACGACCCCGGTGCCCGACGGGCCGTCCTGCACCAGGTGCTGTCCTGGTACGGGGACGCGGTGGACGAGGGGGAGCTCGTCGGGGCGATGGAGCGACTGCCCGGCGTGGACGGGTGGGTCCGTGGCTTCGACGGCTCGCGCGCCGCGCTCGCAGCGCTCAAGGACATGACCAGTCAGCTCATCGGCCGCTTCGCGGGGGCGGCGATCGACGCGACCCGCGCCGAGCACGGGCCGGGCCCGTTGACGCGCTACGCCGCCGGGCTCGTGGTCCCGACCGGCACCCTGGCGGAGATCCTCGTGCTCAAGGGGCTCGCGGTCACCTATGTCATGGCGCCCCGGGAGGCCGAGCCCCTCTTCCGCCGCCAGCGCGAGCTCGTCGCCGACCTGGTGCACGTGCTCAGCGAGCGCGCCCCCGTCGTGCTCGAGCCGCCGTTCGCCGACGACTGGCGGGCAGCCTCCGACGACGCGGCCCGGCTCCGCGTCGTCGTCGACCAGGTGGCCTCGCTGACGGACGTCTCCGCTGCCGAGTGGCACGCCCGGCTGGCGCCGCCGCCTCGCTGGTAGCACCTAGACTCGCCGCGTGGCAGGCCGGATCAGACGCGAGGACGTGGCGAGCGTCCGGGAGCGCGCCCGGATCGAGGAGATCGTCGGCGAGCACGTCACCCTGAGACCGGCCGGTGTCGGCTCGCTCAAGGGCCTGTGCCCCTTCCACGACGAGCGGTCCCCCTCCTTCCACGTGCGCCCGCAGGTCGGTCTGTGGCACTGCTTCGGCTGCTCCGAGGGCGGGGACGTCATCTCCTTCCTGCAGAAGATCGACGGGCTCGGGTTCACCGAGGCGGTCGAGTACCTGGCCGGGCGGGTCGGCGTGCAGCTGCAGTACGAGGAGGGCGGGGCCTACCGTCCGGGCGAGGAGCCCGGGCGGCGCCAGCGACTGATCGAGGCGCACCGGATCGCTGCGAGCTACTACGCCGAGCAGCTGCTGAGCCCCGAGGCGGCGGTGGGTCGCGCCTTCCTCGCCGAGCGGGGCTTCGACCGTGCCGCGGCCGAGACCTTCGGCGTGGGCTTCGCCCCACAGGGCTGGGACCACCTGCTCCGGCACCTGCGCGGACGGGGGTTCACCGAGGCGGAGATCTCCGCGACGGGGCTGACCAGCCAGGGCACCCGTGGCCAGTACGACAGGTTCCGGGGTCGCCTCGTCTGGCCGATCCGGGACGTCACCGGTGACACCGTCGGCTTCGGCGCCCGCCGGCTCCTGGAGGACGACCAGGGGCCCAAGTACCTCAACAGCCCCGAGACGGCGCTCTACAAGAAGGCCCAGGTCCTCTACGGCATCGACCTGGCCAAGCGGGACATCGCCAAGAACCGTCAGGTCGTCGTCGTCGAGGGCTACACCGACGTCATGGCGGCGCACCTGTCAGGGGTCACGACGGCCGTCGCGACGTGCGGCACGGCCTTCGGGAGCGACCACGTGCGCATCGTGCGGCGCCTCGTGGGGGACACCGCTGTCGGCAGCGGGGTGCAGCTCTCCTCCGGGGCCTCGACCGGTGGGGAGATCATCTTCACCTTCGACGGCGACGCCGCCGGGCAGAAGGCCGCGCTGCGGGCCTTCGGCGAGGACCAGCGCTTCTACGCCCAGACCTTCGTGGCGATCTCCCCCGGCGGGATGGATCCCTGCGAGCTGCGTCAGGCGCAGGGGCCGGAGGCGGTGCGAGCGCTCGTCGCGGGACGTCAGCCCCTCTTCGAGTTCGTGCTGCGCTCGACCTTGCGGGCGCACGACCTGGACACCGCCGAGGGGCGCGTCTCGGCCCTGCGCTCGACCGCGCCGGTCGTCGCCGGGATCCGCGACACCGCCCTGCGTCCGGAGTACACCCGGATGCTCGCCGGCTGGCTCGGGATGGACGCGGCAACGGTGCAGCAGGCCGTGTCCGCCGCGGCTCGGGCGTCCGCGCACCCCCGGTCGGACGAGGGTCGTCCCGGACCGACCGTCCCCGGCCCGGGCGGCCGCGACGAGACGCAGCAGGGCCGCCGCTCGGCCGAGCGCCCTGCCGGTCCCGATCGCCGCGACCCCGTCGCCGCACTGGAGCGCAACGCGCTCGAGGCCGTGCTCCAGCATCCGGGGGCGGTGGACGCCGCGGCCTTCGACGCGCTCGCGGCCGATGCCTTCTCGGTCCCCGCCCTGCGGGCGGTGCACGAGGCGATCCGCGCCGCCGGTGGGGTGGCGGCGGCCGCGACCGCAGCCGACGGGCAGGCCTGGGTCGACGCCGTCCGGGAGGAGGCGGCCTCGACCGTCGCCCCCCTCGTCACCGAGCTCGCGGTCACCCCGTTGCCGGAGGACCGGCCCGACGCGATCGAGGGCTACGTCCGCGGGGTGGTCGGACACCTGGCCGAGCTCGGCCTGACCCGGCAGATCGCCGAGGCGCGCGGCCGGCTCCAGCGCATGGACCCGAACGCCCCCGAGGCGGCAGAGGCGTTCGCCCACCTCGTGGCGCTGGAGGCCGCCAGACGGGCGTTGCGCACCGTCGACTGACCTCAGGCGAGCCGGACGACCACCTCGGTCAGCACCGGAGCGACCACGAGGGCCGGAAGCATGGCCGCGACGGGGAAGTCCTCGCGGATCCGGAGCAGCCGCAACGCGATCCCGACGAGCATCAGCCCGCCGGTGGCGGTCAGCGCCGCGACGTGCGCATCGGGGAGGAAGGTGCCGAGCGCCATGCCGAGCAGCGTCAGCGAGCCCTGGAGCACCAGGACGGTCACGGCGGAGAACATCACCCCGATCCCGAAGGTCGAGGCGAAGGCGAGGGAGGCGAAACCGTCGAGGACGGACTTGAGCACGAGCTGGTCGATCCCTCGACCGAGCCCGTCCGAGAGGCTGCCCAGCACCATGAGCGGGCCGATGCCGAACAGGAGCGACGCGGCGAGCCACCCCTCGATGAATCGCTCGCGGCTCGCATCGGCCCCGGTGCCGGCGGATCGTCGGCGGCTCCAGGCGTGCAGGCGCCCGCCCAGCCTCGTCAGCCGCTCCTCGAGGTGCAGGGCCGAGCCGATCCCACCGCCCAGCAGGAGCGAGCCGAGCACCAGGAGGACCGGGGCCCCGGAGGGCACGGCCGCCACGAGCTCCTGGTCCCCGACGCTCATCGCCGAGCCGGCCGCGACCAGCAGGGTCACCAGGCCGAGGCTGTCGGTCACCACGCGGCGGGTGTGCTCGCGCAGCCGGTGTCCGACGGCCATCCCCGCGAGGGAGCCGAGGATGATCGTCGTGATGTTGATCAGGGTCCCGAGGCCCGGGAAGGGGCTGTCCACGCGGGAACCCTAGTGCGTCAGGGGCCGGGGGTTCCGGGCCGACCACGGCGGGGACCGCAGGGAACGACTCCCGGTCCGCGTCCGCGCCCGTGCCGGGGGCCGCGAGCGGGGCCGGTCAGCCGAGGCGGACCCGCTCCCCGTCCCGCGGGACCACGGCGAGCCAGCCCAGCTCCTCGCGGACCCGGCTGGCCAGGGCGTGGGACGCCTCGGGCTCGCCGTGCACGACGTAGACCACCGACGGAGGGGTCGGGGTCGCTGCCAGCCACGCGAGGATCTCGTCGGCGTCGGCGTGCACGGAGAAGGCGTCCAGCTGGGCGACCTCTGCCCGCACCGGGACGTAGCGGCCGTGCATCTTGATCTCCGTGGCGCCCTCGACCAGGTCGCGTCCCCGCGTCCCGGCTGCCTGGAAGCCGACCAGGACGACGGAGTTGCGGCGAGCGGGAAGCAGGTGGCGCAGGTGGTGGACGACGCGCCCGCCGCTGGCCATCCCGGAGGCGCTGACGATGATGCACGGGACGGCCGGCCGGTTGAGCACCATGGACTGCTCGGCCGTGCGCGCCTCCCGCACGTCGTGCGGGTCGAGGACCCCAGGCTCGAGGTCGTCGCGCAGCTCGGGGCTCTCGGCCGCGAGCGCCCGGCGGTAGACGCCCAGGGCGCTCAGTGCCATCGGGCTGTCGACGTACACCGGGACCCGGGGGATCTGCCCCGAGCCGATGAGCCGGTCGATCGTCAGCAGCACGAGCTCCGTCCTGTCCACGGCGAATGCGGGGATGAGCACGCTCCCCTCGCGGTCGAGCGTGCGTCGGACGATGTCGGCAAGGGCCTCCGAGCCCTCGTCGCCGTGCCTGCGGTTGCCGTAGGTCGACTCCACGACGATCGTCTCGCTCGACGGCGGTGGGGGAGGCGGCCGCAGGAGCAGGTGCTCGGGACGCCCGAGGTCCCCGCTGAACGTGACGCGATGCCCTGCGACGTCGAGCACAGGGCTCGCCGACCCGAGGATGTGCCCTGCAGGCTGGAGCGTGACCGCGATCCCCGGGCAGATCTCGACGGTGCGTCCGAAGGCGATCGGCTGGAGCATCGGCAGGGCGGCGGCCACGTCCTTCGTCGTGTAGAGCGGGCGGGGCTCGGCATGCTTGGAGAATCCCCGTTCCGCGGCGAACCGGGCGTCCTCCTCCTGCAGGTGCGCGCTGTCCTTGAGCACGATCGCGGCGAGCTCGGAGGTGCCGGGGGTGCAGACGACGGGCCCGTCGAAGCCCTCCCTCACGAGAGCCGGCAGGTAGCCGCAGTGGTCGATGTGCGCATGGGTCAGCACGGCCCCGTCGATCGTCGACGGGGCGACGGGGAAGGGCTCCCAGTTGCGGCGCCGGAGCTTGCGAAGCCCCTGGAACAGGCCCGCGTCGACGAGGACCCGATGACCGTCGGACTGGAGCAGGAACTTGCTCCCCGTCACCGTCCCGGCCGCACCGAGGAAGGTCAGCGTCGCATCGCGCATCTCACGGCTCCCGTCCCGGGAACGTCGCCTCGCGAGCAGTGGGGCGGCAGGCACCCTCGCCTGCCCTCTCACGGTACCGCCGCGCGCACCTCGGCGGTGGGTGTCCGAGGGGTGGGGACCTTCGGCTCTCGGCGCGGGTTGCGTCCGGGAGGACCGTGGTGTCAGCCGACCTCGTCCGATCGGCGCGGAGGCGGTCGCCATGGGGCCGGACAGGGATGAGCTCCGTCGTGGTCTGACACAGCAGGAGGCGCGCGCCCGGCTCGCGGCCGACGGCCCGAACCTGCTTCCGCAGCCGGCCCGCCCGTCGGGGCCGCGCCGCCTCGCCGCGCAGCTGGTCAACCCGTTCGCCCTGCTGCTCTGGGGAGCCGTCGTCCTCAGCTGGCTGGCGCAGCTGGCGACGATGGCGTTCGCGATCGTGGCGGTGGTGCTGGCGAACGCCCTGTTCTCCTTCGCCCAGGGCCGGCGCGCCGACCGGGCCGCCGAGACCCTCCACCGGCTGCTCCCCGCCGAGGTGGCGGTCCGCCGGGACGGGGCGGTGCAGCAGGTCGGCGCAGCGCAGCTCGTCGTCGGGGACGTCCTCGTGCTCGAGGCGGGAGACCGCGTCCCGGCCGACGCCGCGGTCCTGGCGGCCAGCGGGTTGCTCGTCGACCTCTCGACGCTCACCGGCGAGGGGGAGGCGGCGGCGGTCCTCGAGGGCGGTGCGCTCCTCGCCGGCACCTTCGTGGTCGAGGGGACGGCCGAGGCGCGCGTCACCGCGACGGGGAGCAGGACGAGGCTGGCGGGGATCGCGACAGCGACAACCCTGGTGTCCGCGCACGTCACCCCGCTCACGGCCGAGCTGCGTCGGGTGGTCCGCGGGATCGGACTGCTCGCCCTGCTCGTCGGCGCCGCGTTCTTCGGTCTCTCGGTGGTCCTCGGCCACCCCGTCGCCGAGGGTTACCCGCTGGCGCTCGGCGTCACGGTCGCGCTCGTCCCCGAGGCGCTGCTCCCGACGGTCACCCTCGCGCTGGCCTGGGGTGCCGAGCAGATGGCGCGCCGCCAGGTCCTGGTCCGGTCCCTCGATGCGGTCGAGACCCTCGGGAGCACGACCTTCGTCTGCACGGACAAGACAGGCACCTTGACCTGCAACGAGATGACGGTGGTCGAGGCCTGGGTCCCGGCCGGGTTCGCCCGTGTCGTGGGAGCGGGCTACGGGCCGGCGGCCGAGATCCGGGTCGAGGCCCCCTCGGTCCGCCTCCGGATCGAGGCTCTCGCCCTGAGCGGTGCGCGATGCTCGCGGGGATACGTGCACGAGGTCGACGGGACGTGGCGGCCGCACGGCGACCCGATGGAGGCCGCCATCGACGCCTTCGCCCGCCGACTCGGCCTCGACACGGACACCCCTCGCTCCGGTGCGCACCTGGATGTGGTCTTCGCCTTCGACCCGCACCGACGACGGATGTCGGTGCTCGCCGACGGTTCCGTGCTGGCGAAGGGGGCGGCCGACGCGATCCTGCCGCTGTGCGCGGACCCTCCGGCGTCCCTGGACGCCGCGCGGGCGGTGGCCCTCGAGTGGAGTGCTCGCGGGCTCAGGGTCCTGGCGGTGGCCGGACGACCTGCCGTCGACCACCCGGCGGACGCGGCGAGCGCCGAGCAGGGCCTGCGCCTCGTGGGACTGCTTGCGCTGCACGATCCGCCGCGGCCGGATGTCGCCGAGGCGCTGGCGGCGTGCCGGCTGGCCGGCGTCCGTGTGGCGATGATCACCGGTGACCATCCGGCGACGGCCGAGGCGATCGCCACGGAGGTCGGGCTCCGGCCGCCGGACGGCCCGGTGCACGTCGGGGCGGACCTCCCGGCGGACGACGACGCCCTCGGCGCGCTGCTCGACCGTGACGGTGTCGTGGTCGCGAGGGTCACCCCCGAGGACAAGCTGCGGATCGCGCGGGCGCTGCGGGCACGCGGGCACGTCGTCGCGATGACCGGCGACGGGGTCAACGACGGGCCCGCCCTGCGCGAGGCCGACATCGGGATCGCGATGGGCAGGTCCGGGACCGACGTCGCACGGGAGGCTGCCGATCTGGTCCTGCTCGACGACCACTTCGCGTCGATCGTCGCGGGCATCGAGCTGGGGCGCGCGACCTTCGTCAACGTCCGACGGTTCCTCACCTATCACCTGACCGACAACGTGGCCGAGCTCGCGCCGTTCGTCGTGTGGGGGATGACGGGCGGGACGGTCCCGCTGGCGCTCGGTGTCCTGCAGATCCTGGCCCTCGACCTCGGCACGGACACCTTCTCCGCCGTCGCTCTCGGCGCCGAGCCACCGGCACGGACGGCGCTCCGTCGCCCGCCGGCCGCCGGTCGACTCCTGGACCGACGGGTGCTCGTCCGTGCGTTCGGTGTGCTCGGCCCCACGGAGGCGGCACTGTCGCTGCTCGCCTTCGGGGTCAGCCTCGGCGCCGCGGGCTGGCGTCCCGGATCCGGCGCGCCCGAGGCTGCCGTCCTCGCGACGGCCTCCGGCGCAGCCTTCGCGACGGTGGTCCTCGGCCAGGCGGCGAACGCCTTCGCCTGCCGGAGCGCGACGCGCCCGCCGTGGGTGCTCGGCTGGTGGAGCAACCCGCTGCTCGGCCCGGCCGT